>JBATTG010000037.1:0-12147 GCA_049670425.1 Proteocatella sp. | reverse complement strand
AGACGCATATTAAAATGTCATCCATTTCACGATGGAGGTTATGACCCTGTTCCATAATGTATTTATTAGACAAGGAGGAAGATTTGTCTACAATATTAGGTTTTTTATTAAAATATATTTATCAAGTAGTTGGTCATTACGGTATGGCTATCATAGTGTTCACCATTGTTGTTAAGTTTTGTTTATTGCCACTTACGGCAGCACAGAACAAATCTATGGCTTCTATGCAAGAAATACAACCATTGATGGATGATATTAAAAAGAAATACCCAGATAATAAAGAAAAACAAAATCAACTTATCATGGAGTTATATCAGAAATATAAAGTAAATCCAATGATGGGATGTTTGCCAATACTTATACAATTTCCGATACTTATAGGATTGTTTAATGTACTTCGTGAACCTGTAAAATACGTGTTTTCAACACAGGCTGCATATACAGCTGCAGATACAGGCTTCCTATGGATTAAATCCATGGCAACTCCGGATGTAATTGTTATTGCAGGTTTGACAATACCTTTTATACTTCCAGTTATAGCTGCAATATCAACTTTTTTTGAATCATATATGATGCAAAAAGGACAGCCGAAAAATTCAACAACAGCAGTTATGTTATATATGATGCCAATAATGATATTAGTATGGGGAGTTACTTTTCCTGCTGGATTGTCATTATATTGGGCAGTATCAAATATATTTTCAATAACTCAAAGAAGAGTTACCGCTTATAATAAAAAGATGAAAAAAGAGGCAACCAAAGGCGGCTCTAAGGGGGCTAAAAAATAATGAAATATGTAGAAGCAGTAGGAAAAACAAAAGACGAAGCAATCGAAAAGGCTTTAAAAGAGCTTAACGTAAAGCTTGAAGATGTAACAGTAGACGCAGAAGAGCATAAATCTAAAGGCATATTTGGATTTTTGGCTAAAAAAGAAGTAAGAGTAAAAGTTACTCTAATCGAAGCAGAAAAACCGCAGGAAGATCTTGAGGATTTCAGCTTTGTATCAAAAGGATTTTCGTTTGATGAAGAACATGAATCAGACAGTAAAAAAGAGGTCATCATAGACGAAGATTCAAAAGAAACCGCAGAACAATTTTTAAAAGATATATTTGAAACTTTAGCCATCGAAGCTGAAATAAGCACGAGTGTTGTAGACGGATGCCTTTGTATAAAAGTACTTGGCGATGATGCATCAAGACTTATAGGTAGAAGAGGAGAATCTTTGGATTCGCTTCAGATGCTTTTAGGCCTGGCAGTCAACAAAGAAAAAGAAAAATATGTTAAGGTTTTGCTTGATATAGAAAACTATAGAGCAAAGAGAGAAGAATCACTGATTAAATATGCGAATAAAATGGCGAGACAAGCTGCAAAGCAAAGAAGAGTTATTAAACTTGAGCCAATGAATCCATATGAGAGAAGAATAATCCACTCAGCACTGCAGTCAGACAGATATGTAAAAACATACAGTGAAGGCAAAGATCCATACAGAAAAATTGTCATCGAACCAAAATACAAATAAATATTTAAAAAGCTGAAATTCATAATGTTTTTCAGCTTTTTTTTTGTTTGAAATCACAATATATAAGGTGTATAATTAAAGTTTAAACACAGATTATATACATGAAAGGCGAAATAATTATGGTCACGATTGATGAAACAAACGATTTAAAACCTGGGAATCCACTTGAAAATGAAAATATTTCAAAATTGCTTTTAAAATTTGCCATACCAAGTGTAATTTCAATGGTTGTAAATGCACTTTATAATATAGTAGACCAGATATTCATAGGACAGGGCGTAGGATATTTAGGAAACGCAGCCACGAACGTAGCTTTTCCACTCATTACGATAGCTATGGCTATAGCATTGATGACAGGAAATGGAGCGGCGGCATTATACAGCCTTAAACTTGGAGCCAGAGAAGAAGAGACGGCGTCCAAGACTGTTGGAAATGCAATTTCAATGATGATAATATCAGGATTAGGCATGCTTTGCATGGGACTGATATTTTTCAAACCGCTCTTATATATATTCGGGGCAACCGAAGCTGTAATGCCATACGCCATCGATTATACAAGGATAATCATAATAGGATTGCCTTTTGTCATTACCACCGTAGGTTTAAATGCCATTATAAGAGCGGATGGGAGTCCTAAATATTCAATGTATTCCATGCTCATAGGGGCTGTAATAAATATAATACTCGATCCGATTTTTATATTTGTTTTCCATATGGGAGTAGAAGGCGCAGCGATTGCAACGATAATAGGACAGTTCGTATCTCTTTTGTTCAGCTTGAAATATATAAGAGCATTTAAAAGCATTAAAGTAACAAAAGATATCTTCAGGCTTGATAAAAAAATCATAGGTACAATAATCTCCTTTGGAGCGTCGAGTTTTGCGACTCAAATGGCAATAACGCTGGTTCAGATAACAATTAACAATACGATAAGGCATTATGGAGCCCTCTCAATTTATGGAAGTGACATACCTCTTTCGGTAATAGGAATAGTCATGAAGGTAAATATGATTATAATATCAATAATACTCGGAATTGCCATAGGTTCTCAGCCTATATGGGGTTACAATTACGGGGCAAAAAGATATGACAGGGTCAAGAAAACCTACAAAATTTCGGTTCTTATAGCATCGGTATTCTCCTTTGCAGGACTCCTTGTATTTCAACTTTTCACCCAGAACGTAGTGAATCTTTTTGGTTCAGAAAGCCTTCTGTACAATGAATTTGCCATAAAATCATTTAAAATATTTCTCTCGGGTATGTTTGCTGTCGGATTTCAGATAGTATCTTCAATTTATTTCCAGGCTATCGGAAAACCATTGAAGTCGGCATTCCTTTCGATGTCCAGACAGGCATTCCTTCTGGCACCGCTTGTTGTTATTATGCCTATGATTTTTGGCATAGAGGGTATACTCTATGCAGGCCCCATGGCAGATATAATGTCGGCAGTTATTACATCAATATTTATAATAAAAGAAATGAAAAATCTAAATATAATGCAAGAAGAATATAACGTAGTTTAAAAATACCAGAGCATATTAAATATGCTCTGGTATTTTTAATGTAGAGTAATAGTTTATTATGATTTTAAATAAACAAGAAAAACAGTCAATAAACTTGACAATAAAACGAAAGAATAAACAATTTATAATATAATGATTATAAATCAACTTTAAATTGAAAAATTTAAAATATAACAGAACTATGAATTTAAAGATTCAGGCAAGATTGAAGGCATAAATGATGAAAACATTAAACAGAAAGGATATGAGTTATGAACATGATAAACAGAGAAGAAATTAATGAACTGCTGGCGGACTTGATTAAAATTCCAAGCCCGTACTTTGAAGAAGAAGCCATAATGGAATTTGCTCAAAAGTGGCTCAGGGAAAGAAATGTGCCTGTAAAAATTCACAGGTATCATGAAAAAGCGATTACAGATTTCAGGGGCATAAACCTCACAGGCGTTATCGACAGCGGCAAAGTCGGACCGACGGTCTATTTCAACGGGCACCTGGATACCGTGAAGCTTTGCAATGGCTGGACGGTTCCTCCATATGATGCTGTAGTAAAAGATGGGCATATGTATGGGCTTGGAGCCCTGGATATGAAATGTGGGTGTGCGATTATAATGAATGTTTTGGCTGAATTCAAAAAAAACATATCTGAGTTCAGCGGAAAGATAATTTATCATCTGGTATCGGACGAGGAAGGTCCATTTGGCCTTGGAACTACATATCTTATAAATGACAGGGAAATTGAAAAGGCTGATATTGCCATTGTGACAGAGCCAAGTGCCGGATTTGCAGGAGTGCAGTCCCCATCCATATCTCTTGGAGCAAGGGGTGGATACAACTATACAATAAAATTGTATGGAAAGTCTTCGCATGCGGCGATGCCGGAGCTTGGGATAAATGCCCTGGTGGATGCTTCAAAGATAGCCTGTGAACTGGAAAAAATCAAGATGATAACAGATGATAAACTCATATCAGGGTCTCACTGCCTCATAAATATAAAGGGAGGTGGTGCGGCCTGCAGCGTACCTGATTATGCGGAGCTTGAAGTTTTCAGGCATATAGTGAGGAGCGAGAACAGGGATACCATAGAAAAAGAGGTAAAAGAAGCTATTGGAAAGGCTGATATAAGCGGAAGCTACAAACTTGAATTCAGAAGCTCTCCTGCAGAAAATTTTGATGGAGGCTTCATGCCCTATATTGTAGATGAGAATAATGAGTATGTAAAAGCCTTGAAATCATCAATTCGAAAAATATTCAAAAAAGAAGCGACTACGACATATTTCACAAGCATGGGTGACTTCAACCACATAGGTGCAAAACTGGGGATACCGACTATAATATTTGGACCAGACGGGAATAATTATCACAGCTATGATGAACATGTAAATCTGGAATCTACCTGGGAAACTGCAGAAAGTATTTATGATTTTCTTGTAAATATTCTTGACGCGAAATAATATAAACTGAAGGAGAAAAAATATGAAAATGGCAAGAGCTAAAAGAATTGAAGAAATTGCAATTGAACTTACAAATCAGATGAGTGTAGCAGAGACGGCTGGAGAGCTGGATGCGGTGTACACGATGCATGAAATTTTTGCGAGTATGAGTTATTACAAATCACATCCTGAAGATCTTCGTTTCATAGAATTGTCAGACGATAAATTAAAGAGAAAAAGTATCATGGCAATAGTAAGAGGTAAAAAATCAGACAGCAAGAAGACTGTCCTGATGATAGGACATACAGATACGGTGGGTATTTCGGATTACGGGAATTTAAAGCAATGGGCTCACAAGCCATACGAACTTACAGAAAAATTCAAGGAACTGGAACTTCCACCGGAAGTCAAAAAAGATCTGGACTCCGGAGAGTATCTTTTTGGCCGTGGACTCTTTGACATGAAGACAGGGGATGCCGTAATAATGACTATTATGGAAGAACTGTCAGATGATATAGATAACTTTGAGGGCAATCTAATATTCTGTGGGGTATGTGATGAAGAGGGCAACAGCCGGGGTATGCTTTCCTGTGTTCCGGAGCTTGTAAAAATTCAGGAAAGCGAGCATCTGGAATATACGGCACTGCTGGATACCGATTATATGACATCGGAGTATGAGGGTGATGAAAATAAGTATGTATATGTAGGGACGGTTGGAAAAATTATGCCGACTTTTTACGTGGTAGGAAAGGAGACCCATGTCGGAGAAGCTTTCAAAGGTCTTGATCCAAACCAGATATCAGCAGCAATAATAAACAGGGTAAATCTCAACACCGAGTACTGCGACGTGGTGGACGGGGAAGTATCGCTTCCTCCTATAACGCTCAAGAACAAGGACCTGAAACCGGAATATTCATGCCAGATAGCCAAAACTGCATATCTGTATTTCAATTACTCGACTCAAAGCTCTACTCCGGATGAAGTCCTTTTGAAAATGAAAAAAGCAGCAGAAGATTCCTTTGAAGAAGTAATCAGGCGCCTGAACTCTCAGTATGAGGCCTACTGCAAACTGGCAAAGCGCGAGTTTCAGAAACTTCCGTGGGAGCCAAGAGTACTTACCTATGAGGAACTCTATTCGAAGGTAAAACTTGAGATGGGAGAGGAGCTTGATATAAAGCTGGAAAAATATATGGATGAGCTCATGGAAAAAGAAGAGTATGACATAAGAGACAGGTCCATGAAGATTGCCGAATATGTTCACAGTCTCTGGTCAGACAGGAATCCGGTCGTAATAGTATATTTCACCCCTCCTTACTACCCGCATGTATATGTCGAAGGATCTACGGAAAAAGAAAAAAATCTGCTCAATGCCGTAGCCGATGCCGTAGAAAAAACCGATACAGACTATAAAGTCGTTTATAAGAAATTTTTTCCATACATTTCAGATCTCAGTTATGCTTCGGCACCGAAAGATCCTAAAATAATCGCCAGCGTAAAGATGAATATGCCGGGATTTGGAAAAACTTACAAACTTCCGCTCGAAGACATGCAGAAGCTGGACCTTCCTGTTTTGGACATTGGTGCTTTCGGGAAAGATGCTCATAAGTTTACGGAGAGGATAGAGAAGCGCTATTCCTTCGAAGTGACACCGGAGCTTGTACACAGGACTATAATGAATCTGCTTAAATAAAATACGGGGGAATTCCAAAAGGGATTCCCCTGTTCTGTAATAGGTTTTTAAACAGCCTGAATTAAAAAGACCATGAGTAACAAGACCTCATATGAGATAATTAAAAAAATAAGCTAAAGATGGGAAGGTGCGAGCAATGGAAAACAGCATTTTGTTGTATAATGGAAATTTTGAGAGCTTTGGCCCCAAAAGAAATAGTTGGGCTGCTGTAACAAATGGGGTAATAATAGATACCGGAGATGATGAAGGTTACAGGAAATACCTGAATGTCTACAAGGAAGTAATAGATCTTCAGAAAAAACTGGTTCTTCCGGGATTCTTCGACTGCCATGCTCATTTTGTTCAGACGGCAATAAAGGGAATAAGCCTGAATCTTAATGGCTGCAGAAATTATCAGGAAATAGGAAAAAGAATTGACCAGTGGGTTAAGAAGCATCCCAAAACGAGCATAATAAGGGCATTTGGCCTGGGAATATCTGACCTGGAAGAAGGCGAGTTTCCAACGAGAAAGCTTCTGGATAAATACACAAAAGACCACGCCATATGGATAAACAGCAGAGATTTTCACTGCAGCATGCTTAATACAAGGGCCTTTCATGAACTTAAAATACCTCTGATAATGGAGGGTGTGGAGTACGATGAAAAGGGAAACCCTACAGGAAGGGTATATGGCAAGGTAAATGCGCTTACAAGAAAAAAAATATTCCAGAGTTACAGCACTTCGGAAAAACACGACGCCATAATAGAACTTTCCGAGAAGATAATAAAAAAAGGGGTGACCAGCATACACATAATGGAGGGAGGCTATGAGTTTTATGAAAATGATGCCCAGGATATGCAAAGGTACAAAGATCAGCTTATGCCGGACATAAATCTTTTTTACAGTACGATGGATTTTAAAAAGATTCAGAATATGAAAATGGACAGAATTGGAGGGGACGTCTATATCGATGGGTCCTTTGCTTCAAAGACTGCAGCAATAGACAAACCTTACAGGGGAGAAGAACACAATGGGGAGCTATATTTTACCCAGGATGAAATAAATGAATTCATACTTAAAAGTTATGAACAGAGACTTAACACAAGCCTCCATGCTGTCGGCGAAAGAGCCCTCGAGCAGATTCTGTGCGCCCATGAGCATGCCTCAGGCAAATTTCCAGACAGCAATCTCAGACACAGGGTTGAGCATGTTGAGCTGTCCTCACAAGCCCAGAGAGCCAGAGCTAAAAAAATAGGTCTCATATTTTCAATGCAGCCGGCATATGAGTATTTTTACGGAGGTAAGGGCGGGATGTATGAAGATCGCCTTGGCGAAAGATACAAAGAAACGAATCAGTACAGAAAAATTATAGATGAGGGAATAATAATATGCGGGGGGTCTGACAGCGACCTTACACCAATAGACCCTATCTTAGGCATACATTCAGCAGTAAACCACCCTGTAAAAGAAAATAGAGTGTCTGTTGAAGAAGCCGTAAAGTTTTTCACGATAAATGCAGCTTATTCGGTCAGAGAAGAATCGAAAAAAGGGACTATAGAGATTGGTAAAATGGCAGATCTTGTCATTCTGGACAAAGATATTTTCAGGATAAATCCCGAAGAAATAATTACAGCGCAGGTTGCAGCAACTGTAAAAAATGGATGTATACTTTATAAGAATTTTTAGCAGGAGAGAGCATGGATATATTAAATATTAAACTGATAGGAGATATAAATATAACCTTTGGAGAAGAAGATCTTTTTTCCAGATTAAGTTCAAAATCCATAGCAATAATAGCAATATTGATGTGCAACGACAATCATAAGATATCCAGAGAAAAGCTTGCCTCGATGCTATGGGCCGACAGTTTTGAAACGGCAAATTACAATCTGAGATACAATCTCTGGAATATAAAAAAGGCAGTTCCAAAGGACAGTCAGGGAGAAATCTTTATATTGAGTACCAAGGAGCATTGCCATATAAATCCCAGATACAGGCTCAGCTGTGACCTTGTCAAATTTGACTGCCTCGAGATAGAAGATAAGACTGCAGAAGATATTACATTTATAAACAGGCTGATTTATGCAAAGCGGAATTTCCGGGGTGATTTTCTCGATGAATTCTATATAAAAGACAGTGACGATTTTAACGAATGGATCCTGTTTCAGAGGGCAAAATATCAAAAAAAATATATACAGGTATTAAATGCGCTACTGGATTATTATATAAAAAATGAAATATATGCTGACGCGACGGAAATACTTGAGCATATACTCAGCGTGAATCCCTATGAAGAAGAAGCCTACTACAAATTAATGAAACTGTATATCGATAAAGATGAACGCCATATGGCAATAGCCCAATATAAAAAATGCTATGATATACTGAGGCAGGAACTGAATATATCGCCGCAGAAAAAGATAAAAGAGTTGTATCTTACGCTGGTAGATGATGAAACTGAGAAAGCAGACATTAAACAAAAAGAAGATGTAGTAATAAAAATAAATGAATATGCAGATAGCTCCTGTGAATATATTTTAATGAGCGAACTTGCAGAACGGTTGCTTGAAATTTCACGCAAAAGCAATATAAGCGGAGTATGCAGGCGCTACTGGATGGATATATCCGAGATACAGCCAAGAGCTCTCGACTACATAGACCTGGACTATAAAATAACTACAATAAAAGATATACGACTGTACTATTCCCTTAAAAGTATACTGGATTATCTGGCAAATGAAAGAAACATACAGCTTTTAATAGCAAACAGGGATAAGATAGACCTGAAGTCCAGACAATTCCTCGGTATAATTGAAAGCAGCAGGATTGTAAATATGAAATATATTGAAAATAACAGCTATATGAATAAAAATGAGGTTTAATAAATGTTTAAAAATGTCGATTAAATATATATTAAATTCTGAAAATTACAACTTTAGTATGTGATTAAAACATTACAATCACAAATAATGCTTATAATGGAAATAATCTATTATGAATAAACTTTGATTCAGAATCCACAGCTGATGAATCAGAGCTGTATCAATCCTGACCGGCTCAGGGATTAGTCCGGTCAAAATAAAACAAAACAAGGAGGTAGTATTATGGGTTCATTTGTTGGTCTAATTATAGGCTTTTCAAACTGGCTTTGGGGTTCACCGATGCTGATACTCTTAGCCGGTGGAGGGATTTATCTTACGTTCAGACTCGGTTTTTTTCAGTTCAGGTATCTTGGTTATATCCTTAAACAGACTTTTGGAAAGATGTTTCACAAATCAGAAGATAAAAATGCGATATCACCTTTTCAGGCTGCCACAGCAGCGCTGGCTTCTACAATAGGGGCATCCAATATAGTTGGGGTTCCAGTAGCGATAGCGTTCGGAGGTCCAGGTGCAGTTTTCTGGATGTGGGTAATCGCACTGATTGGTTCGGCTTCGAAATTTTCAGAGATAGTACTGGGAATAAAATACAGAGAGAAGAATGAAGCGGGCGAGTATGCAGGCGGACCTACATATTATCTCGAAAAAGGTTTCAAAAATAAGAAACTGGGAAAATTCTTAGGTATGTGGTTTGCTTTCTTCCTTATGATTGAACTTATACCATCGGTTGCGACTCAGGCAGTATCTGCAGTTCAGACAGCAGAAACCATAGGAATCCCGGGGATAGCTACAGGGATAGGAATTGCAATAGTAGTATTTATAGTAGTATTTGGAGGAATCAAAAGAATAACTCAGGTTACTGAAAAGCTTGTTCCACTTATGGCACTTGTGTATATAGCGGGAGCCCTTGTGATAATTTTTGCCAACATAACACATCTTCCAGGTGTAATTGCCCTGATATTCAAGAGTGCATTTACCCCTACTGCAGCAACAGGAGGATTTGCAGGATCAACAGTAGCGCTTGCGCTTAGATGGGGTACTGCCAGAGGAACATATTCAAATGAGGCTGGAATGGGAACAGCTCCAATCGCTCATGCTACGGCTGAAACCGACCATCCAGTTCGTCAGGCTTTCTGGGGAATATTTGAAATTACAGTCGATACGTTACTTGTATGTACCGTAACAGCCCTTGTAGTTCTTATTACAGGCTTGTGGGAAACTGTACCATCATCAGAGGCAGCTTCAATACCGGCGCTTGCATTTAAACAGCTGTTTGGACCAGCGGGAGGTTACGTTGTAACAATATCCATATTCCTGTTTGTACTTTCAACAATTATAGTACTTGTATTCTACGGAGAAAAACAGGCAGAGTTCCTGTTTGGATATAAATTTGCAAAAACATGGAAGTATGTTTATGTAGTTTCTATACTTCTTGGAGTATTCGGTGGAATAGAGTTCCTTTATCAATTCCTGGACTTCTTCCTTGCAATGATAATCCTACCAAATATGCTTGCACTTATTGTAATGAGTGGAGAGGTTGTAGAGCTTAAAAATGAATTCTTCAGCAGTGAAAAGTATTATCTTAAAGATATAAAGAAGAAGAAAATATCATAGATTTTCAGCCATAAAACTTTAAAGAATAAATATAAAACAAATCTTCTGATTCTAAAAAAGAAGATTTGTTTTTTTTTTGAATAATTTTTCGAATTGTTAAAAACTAGATATTGTTATATGCGTATAGACACATACATAATGGTATATATCAAATAATATGCTAATAGATAAGATGACTTATATATAGTATTTGATTCGGGGTGATCAATAATATGAATATAACGAGAGAATTTGAAAAATTAAAATGCGATGAAACCTATGCTAAAATCATATGTGAGAAAGTCAATGCATTGCCCCAAAACGAAAATAGAGAGTTGTTGGAACAATTTGTTCGATTTTCCAGAGCTAACAATCTTGAATTTGCCGGGCCATGGTTTTTATATAAGCTTGGCTGCGCATATTACAATGCTTCGGAGATAGACAAAGCTGTAGAAAAAGTTAAAGCGGCACACGATATTTTTCAAAAACAGAATAATCATAAAGGTATTACCAATACATCAATTGCCTTAATGTCGGTCTATTCCTACGCCTACAGGTTTAATGATGCGATAGAAATTGGATTCGAGGCACTGGAGATTGCCAAGGAAACGAGGGACTATGAAGCCATCAGCATTTTCAAGGCAAGCATAGTTGGACTGTATATAGATATGGAGGACTATGAAGAGGCAAAATATATATCCAAAGAGCTGGAAAAAATTTCTTATGTCGGGAACCGGCAAAATGAGATAATAATTGCCCTCAACAGAGCCAT
This sequence comes from Proteocatella sp., assembly GCA_049670425.1. Lineage (GTDB taxonomy): Bacteria > Bacillota > Clostridia > Peptostreptococcales > Filifactoraceae > Proteocatella. Next base: position 761 of record JBATTG010000037.1, on the reverse strand, counting down.
ATGTGAAATTAAAACTGGAAATCTGGAAGAAGCAGAAAAATATGTGGAAAAATCAGAGAATTTGGCGACTGGAAGCAACGAAAACCTCTTATCCATGGTCTTGCAGGAGAAGGGCAATTTGCTTAAGATAAAAGGATTATACTGCGAAGCGGAAAAAACATATAAAGAAAGCACAGATTTATCAAGGAAAAACGAATTCCATATGAGTCTGGCAGATACGATACTGGACTGGATGGAATTAGACTTCATAAGAAAAGACTATGAGGCTGTAATTGAAAAATCAAGGCAGGTTTTATGGTCAATAGAAAATCAGGAAAATCTTAAAATTTTAAAAAGGCTGTATAATTTACTGGGGATGTCGTACAAGGCTTTAGGAAATACAGAACTTGCTTTTTTTAATTTGGAGAAATATATAGTAATTGACAAGAAAATTTCAGAGGCACTGAAAGCCGTCAATATGAAAGATTTGGAATTGAGGAGGGAAAAGGATAAAGCGGATACCTATATGATGCTATGCAATCAAAAAGACAAATTGTATGATGCGAGCCAAAATATAATGTCAAACCTTAACGAAGAAGGTGTATTTTTGATTCTGGCAAATGAAATAAAGAAAATAATCGAATCAGATATAATACAGGTGGCTTTCTATAATGAAGCTGAAGGTTTTTTTGAGTATAAAATTTTATTTGAAGGTGGGGAGAAAATAAGTCTGGATCCAAGCCCGATAGAAGGAAATACCTTTGCAGGGTACTGCATAAGGA
>JBATTG010000036.1:0-3333 GCA_049670425.1 Proteocatella sp. | reverse complement strand
GGTGATAGTCAAATAATTGTTCACCTCCATTTTTAATGTTTAATAAGAATTCAAAGTCCTTTATTGTCAATGCTGCCACATAAAAGTAAGACATATACAGTAGGTAATTCTCATTGATGTATCCTTTCCTAATAAGCAATGATATTAATTCTCCTTCCTTCGTTAATTCTCCTTCCTTCGTTAATTCTTTTATTGCTCTAAGAACAGATTCCCATTTTTTGTTACCAGTGAGTTTAATAAGAGATGATAATTTCTTGTTGTTTAATTTCTTGTTATTTTGTTCTAAGTCTGATATGGTAGAAGATATATCATTCAGTTTGCCTTTCTTTCTTTTCTCTATTAACTCTAATCTTACTTTATAGTTTTTCTCAGAATTGACTTTGTTTTGAATCTTATCAAAGTCTATTGTTCTATTTTCAATTGAAAAGTAACCATTGTTGCGGTTAGGTGAAAAACAGGTAATTGTAGGGGATGAGAAAAGTTTATCGAAATTCTCTTCTATGCTCATTTCTGAAATAGTAGAACCACAAATTTTTTCAAATTCAGAGTTTGATTTCGCAATTGCAAATAGATACTCTTCTCTTAACTTTATGGCACTAACGGTTTGTTCTTGGTTAATGGCATCTCGTTCTTCTTTTAACTTTTGTATTTGGGAATTATTCTGGGTCACAATATCCTTTATCAACAAATCGTTTTTTGAAAATAGGGTATATAGGATACCTTTTTTGGAGTGTTCCAAGCTAAATTGTTGAGGGAATAGATTTTTGTATATAATTATACTAAAGATGAAAATTGGATTCATTTTTCCATCGTTGTTCAATCTATTTTCAAACACTTTGTATTCATTTACAATATTCTTCAAAAGACGATAATCGTGAATGTAAAGGCTTATATCATCAATGTAAAGGCTAATATCATTTATGTAATTTGATGGTATTAAATTTTTGTCTCCAAGCATTTTACGCAACTTATCACCCGAGTTTGTAGTATTGATTACTGGAACAACAGGCAGTATGAAATCAAAGAATTTTGTTCTATTATAATTGTCTTTAAAAACATCATCTTTTATGGCATAGAGAAAAATTACGTTTTGAGAAATCTTTGGAGAATTGTTTAGTATAAAATTCACTTCTCGTAGTTTAGAGAAAAGTATAGTACTTTCAAATCGATCTAAATCTTCAATTATAACAAGATTGTTATTGGTTGTTTCAAAGAAGTAAATTAGTTCATCGATATGCTTATTAAGTGCTGATTCTACTGATAGCTCGAGTTCAGCAGACTTCATCGTCACCTTCTTAATTTGTCCTTTTTGTTTTATTCTAATCAACTCATTAAGGATATAAGCCAGACCAAAGAAAAATCCTACTAAAATACCAATGTTAAACAATGTACCCAAGAAACTAGAATTACTCCATAATGTTTTAAAGCCATTAGTAGATAAAGTCTTTAGATTCCCTCCTAATATTTTATAAACGTGTGGCATTAATATTAGAAATAGAAACCAAACAATTGCGCCAACTATCCACCACCTTTGTCTTTTTTTATCCCAAAAAATTATTTTCTTAAAACTTGAAAGCGGAATGTCATCGTGTGAGAGTTGATAAAATAACTGCTGTAATATATGCTCCTCAATTCTTTTTTCATCTTCTGGATTTAAATCTTTTATTGATTCGCAGAAATTGGCAAGTGATACCCTTAATGTCGTGTCGCCAATGTTTCGATCTGTTATATAAGATTCTATGATTGAACTTTTCCCAGTTCCATATCCACCAGTAATAGCAATATTCCTAATATCTTTTTCCTTTAATTTTTCATCCAAAGCTTCAAAGTATATTGATGATTTCAAATTATTTGAAGGAGATAGTTTATAGAATTTTTTCTTGTTTATTACTGCTGTTTCATCCATGTCAATTATTTATATCATATTTTACTCACTATATCTCACAACTTATTTATAAGGTTATTGCTTATTCTTTTCAGCCAATTAGCTTATAACAATAATTTTCTCTAAAGGCCATTAAAATTAAGCATTAAATGCACTAAACAGTAGTAATTAGGTAGAGAAATCAATTTGCACTTGTAAAAAAGAACTGCTCTACATAATTTGAGGTAAAAAAATCAGAAGAAGGTGCAATTTATTGCGGAAGAATATCTGTACATAATCATTTCTTGACAGGAAATGCCCGTTTTTACTGCTACAGAGTCCATTTCTGGCCTGCAGAGTCCATTTTTACGCTTGCAACATCCATTTTCGAGCCACAGAGCCCATTTTTACACTTGCAATGTCCATTTTTTGGTCTGCAGAACTCATTTCGGGTCTGCAGAATGTATTTTTATGCTTGCAACATCCATTTTTGATCCACAGCAGCCATTCTGATCTTTTCAATAGCTATTTCGACTGCTAATGAGAGCATTCCTATTTTAAAGAATTCCTCTGCTATTTACAAGATCGATTTCAGTCTGCACCCTAGTCTTTACTATAATAGTAGGGATTAGTCAATTTTGTATTGAAGTAATAATTTAATTTTATGTTGTTTAAATATTTCTTTATTTAATTATAAATCTGTAGTTTCATGAGGAAATTAATTAAACGTAAATAAATTTAAAATTTTAAAATAATGAGTTTTATTAGATCTGAATCCAAATTTTTAGAACGTACCCGTATTGCCTTAAGCAATGCCGAATCTCAAGCTGATATTAAAGCTGCTTTGCTCGCTTTTGGTGTCGATGATGCAAAATTTGCCGAAGGTTGGAACGTGTACAACAAAGTCAAAAGCATTTGGGAATTAAATGCAAAAGAAGAAGCGGAAACAAGTCTTGCTTCGAATGCTTACAATACAAAGTATAATGAGGTGACTGCGAAATTTAAAAGGCATCGCGATTTAACACGAATTCTTTGTACAAAAGATCCTGATATCTTAATCGAGTTGGGTATAAGAGGGCATTTACCAAGTCAATACAATGAGTATTTCGACCTGATAAAATTGTGTTATACTACAATTGCAGGCAATGCAGTTATTCAAGCAAAACTTGCAGTAATTAAGTTGACTCCTAAGCTAGCGAAAGCCTGTCTGGCAGAACTCGATGCACTGCTTGCTCTTCGATCTGAGTTCGACAAAGAAATGGGAGAGTCGCAGGCCGCAACCGAATTGAAGAATGCAGCTCTAAACGAATTGAGCGATTGGATGGATGATTTTGATATCCTTGCAAAACTTGCCCTTTACGACACACCACAACGCCTCGAAGTCTTAGGTGTTTTGGTTAAAAGCTAAGTACAAAAACTCTAAGATATAAAGCGCAGTCCAATGGTTGATTTCAACTTTTGGGCTGTGC
>JBATTG010000035.1:0-2518 GCA_049670425.1 Proteocatella sp. | reverse complement strand
GTGTAGGTGAAGCCAGACCATCAAGAGGACCTGGAAGAAGAGAAATCGGTCACGGAGCACTTGCAGAGAGAGCTCTTGAACCAATGTTACCATCAAAAGAAGATTTCCCATATGCAATAAGAGTAGTATCGGAAGTACTGTCTTCAAATGGTTCTACATCTCAGGGAAGCGTATGCGGAAGCACACTGTCACTTCTTGATGCAGGAGTACCTCTAAAAGGTATGGTAGCCGGAATCGCTATGGGACTTATAAAAGAAGAAGAAAAAATAGCCATACTTTCAGATATTCAGGGAATGGAAGACTTCCTTGGAGACATGGACTTTAAAGTTGCAGGAAGTGAAAACGGAATAACTGCGATTCAGATGGACATCAAAATATCAGGAATAGACGAAGAAGTTCTTACAAAGGCGCTGGCACAGGCTAAAGTAGGAAGACTTCACATACTTGGAGAAATGCAAAAAGTAATCACAGAGCCTAGAGAAGAAGTATCTAAATACGCTCCAATGGTTATCAATATGCAGATAAATCCAGATAAAATAAGAGACGTAATAGGGTCAGGTGGAAAGGTTATCAACAAGATAATCGAAGAAACGGGAGTTAAAATAGATATCCAGGACGATGGAAAAATATTCATACTTGCTATCGAAAGAGACATGGGTAAGAAAGCTAAGGCCATAATCGAAGGCATAGTAGCCGATCCAATCCCGGGAACAGTTTACAAGGGAAAAGTAACGAGACTTATGCAGTTCGGAGCATTCATCGAAATACTTCCAGGAAAAGAAGGTCTTCTTCATATATCTCAGATAGATACAAAGAGAGTAGATAAAGTAGAAGATGTACTAAAGCCAGGAGACGAGATTGAAGTATTGTTGCAAGAAATTGACGGACAAGGAAGACTTAATCTTTCTAGAAAAGCACTTCTTCTTCAAAGAGAAAAAGAAAACAACTAATAAATAATGCATCCTGTTTGACAGACAAAAGAGTCTCGATTACAGGATGTTTTTTTTAGCAAGGAAATCCAGATGACAATAGAAAAATTACCGCCATCGGATAATATATTGATAAAGAAAACATTTGTTTAAAATGCAAAATATGGTACAATGTAAGATGGTAAATGTAATGAAATGCAAATAGCACCAAGTAAATAACGCAAGCTAACATAGGATAAAAGAGGTAAAGAATGACAAGTGTAGTAATAGTTGCAGCAGGCAGGGGCACAAGGATGCAGTATAAGCCCAATATCAGCAAGCAGCATATTGATATATTAGGAAAATCGGTAGTACTCAGGGCAATAGAAAAATTTGTAGAGTCAGAATCAGTAGATGAGATAATAATCGTAATAATAAAAGAAGAAGAAGAATATTTCAAGAAGAATGTTCTAAGCGAGCTAAACACAGACAAACCTATTAAACTTATTTATGGTGGCAGCGAAAGATTTGAATCGAGCTACAATGGAATAATAGCTACATCAGAAAAAGCCGACATAGTGCTGGTGCATGACGGAGTAAGACCGTTTGTAAGAGTCAAGGAAATTGATGCGGTAGTCAAAAAGGCAAAAGAAGAGGGCGCGGCTGTTCTCGCAGTGAAATCAAAAGATACAATAAAGATAGCACCTAATAATATAATAGAAGATACTCCAGACAGAGAGAATGTATATATGATACAGACGCCTCAAGGTTTTGGAAGAGAGCTGCTGATAGCTTCATACAAAAATCTGAGAAGTCTGGAATGTGGGTTCATGCCCACTGACGATGCCTCTGTAGTGGAAAAATACGGACAGAAGGTACACCTTGTAGAAGGCAGCTATGAAAACATTAAAATAACCACAGTGTCAGATGTAGTTATTGCTGAAGCAATATTGAACTCGGAGTATATACAGATATGAAAATAGGACTGGGATATGACGTACATGCACTGGCAGAAGGAAGAAAACTGATACTTGGAGGGGTTGAGATACCTCATATCAAGGGTCTTGATGGCCATTCGGATGCGGATGTACTTGTGCACGCCGTAATAGACGCGATGCTTGGAGCACTGGCTCTGGGGGATATAGGGAAACTTTACCCTGATACATCGGCTGATTTTAAAGATATAGATTCAAGAATACTTCTTAGAGGCGCATATGATATAATAGATAAAGCGGGATATAAGATAGGCAATCTGGATACGGTAATAGCCGCGCAGAAACCTAAATTAGCATCGCACATACAATCTATGAGAGTAAATATAGCAATGGATCTGTGCACGGAAATAGAAAATATTAGTGTAAAAGCTACAACCACAGAAAAACTTGGATTTGAAGGAAGAGAAGAAGGCATATCGGCTCAGGCCATAGTTCTTCTTGAAAGAAAGTAGTTATATCAGCTATTAACTTAATTTTATGTCAAAATGGGCTTGCTTTTTTGACGAAAATAGTATAATATATTATGGGTACAAATTTTAATAATACACACGCACTGCAGTTTGCAAAAGGGTGCCTAAATGGCCTTTTGCAGAGATAAGCACAGCGGAGGAAAAA
>JBATTG010000034.1:0-7731 GCA_049670425.1 Proteocatella sp. | reverse complement strand
CCTATGGTCAAACTGACGTGGTAGTCTACAAAGACAAAACTTTGAAAAGTTTGATAAAGGAAAGTGAAATAGGGGAAATTATACAAACAACTCCAATTAAAAGTGTAGATATAGATGATGATGGAATAATAGAAGTGGTTAAGATGCAATTTATTGATAAGCTGGATAAAGAAAAAGCTTCAGCTAATAATTTTGTGAAAAACTATTACAAAATCACGGAAGCGTTAGAACTTGATTTAGTGTCTCAATTATATGAAGATATCGACATGAATGTAAATATAACATTCCCTATAAGTTTTAAAGATAATTTTTTTATCGACAAAACGGTCGGAGACAATAAGATATCCATATATTTTTCACCAGATAAATCGGGAATCGAATCACTTTTCATGCTCATAGAAAAAGTAGACAAGACTCAATTGGATTCTTTTCTTGGAGAATATCAACTTATAACAGAAATGGACAACATGGCTATAATAGCTAAAATAATGGATGTTCCCCCTAATTTAAGATCAAAAGAAAAAGGAATTTATGAAAAAATGAGGTATGATGCTCAAGATTTGACATTGATAATAAAACCTGCAAATCTTTAGATGGAGAGGATAGTATGAAAATTTTAATAGTAGAAGATGAATATTCAATAAGAAGCTTTATAACCCTTAACTTTAAAAGAGAAGGTACTTTGAGTTTTAAAAAAGAGGGATTTGAAGTATTTGAGGCAGCAAGTGGCGAAGAAGCTTTGAAAATTTTCGAAGAGAATGAAGATATAAAACTGGTACTCCTAGATGTTATGCTTCCAGGAATAGATGGATTTGAAGTCTTGAAATATCTAAGAGAAAAAAGTGATGGAATAGGTATAATAATGCTTACAGCAAGGACGCATGAACAAGATAAAATTATGGGCCTTGAATATGGTGCGGATGATTATATAAGCAAACCTTTCAGTCCAGCAGAGTTGATTGCAAGAGTAAGGTCTCTGATAAGAAGATTATCTTTGGCAAATGTTGACGAGCCTGAAAACTTTATTATCAGCGGAGTATTCAAAATTGATATGGATGACAGAAAGTTCTTTAAAAATAAAGAGGAGATAGAACTTACTCCCAAGGAGTTTGAAATTCTTGAATTATTCATGAAAAACAAAGGCAGATCACTGTCGCGGGACCATATACTCAATGCAATCTGGGGAAAAAATTATTTTGGAGATTTAAAAGTCGTAGATGTTAATATGAGAAGAATACGAAAAAAAATAGAAGAGGATCCAGCAAATCCGACATATTTAAAGACAGTCTGGGGGTTTGGATATAGGTGGGAAGAGGATGAAGCGTAGCAAGTGGAAAATTGAAAAAATCATCCGTGAAGTGAGCTTTAAAAATTCAATAAGAAACAGAATTGTTATAAGTTTCGGAGCAATAGTAGCCCTGACTATAGTAATGCTGGAAATATCATTTGTAGTGTTCATATCAAATTATTATTATGGCGGAGTAGAGCAGATATTGAAGGATAGAGTCATTGTGACGTCAGAATTCATAAATAGCTATGCAGGATATTCAAACGTTCAGGGAAAAGCAAGATTCCTGTTTGAAAATTTTTTAGGGGAGTCGGACAAGAAATTTCTGGTTCAAGTATTGGATAAAAATGGATATGTAATCATGGATTCATATGGTTTTTCGGACATAAAAGAAATAAAAACTCCTGATGTAGAGTCGGCATATAACAACAAATTTGAATCATACATTGACTCGGACAGCGATACTGGAGAAAAAATGATGTCAGTATCAAGACCTTTAATGAAATATAGCCTTATAGATGGTGCCGTAAGGTATACCGTATCTTTGGAAAAAATAGATGAAACAATAAGGAAATATTCTATGGCAAGTCTTGCGGTATCGAGTGTTTTATTGCTATTTTTGACCGTAATGGCCGCGCTTATTTCGAAGTCCATAGTAAACCCAATTCATAAGTTGACAGCCGTAGCCAGAGAAATGGCGGATGGAGATTTTGAAATAAGGGCTGAAAAATATTATGAAGATGAAATAGGAGAACTGGCAGATACCTTGAATTACATGGCGGAAGAAATAACAAAGACTGATAATGTTAAAAAGGACTTCATATCATCAATATCCCATGAACTTAGAACGCCTCTGACATCAATAAAAGGATGGGGAGAAACCTTGCTTCTTGGCAGTGTTGAGCCTGATTCTGACGCTGAAATAGGACTTAAGATAATATGCAGTGAAGCGGAGCGACTAAAAGATATAGTGGAGGAGCTGCTTGATTTCTCAAGGCTGGAATCCAGAACTATGCGAGTTAAAAAACAGATAATATCTCCAAAGCGGCTGGTTTACAGTGTATACAGGCAGTTCCTCCCACGGACGAAAGGTATAGATTTCACATGTACCTTACTTGGAATGGATACTATGGTAAACGGCGATGCAAACAGGCTTAGACAAGTATTCATAAATCTTCTGACAAATTCACTGAAATTCATAGGAGAAAATGCAAAAATAGCATTATCTGTGGAAGGCTTCGAGGACAAAGTGACGATAATTGTAGAAGACAACGGAATTGGAATTTCTGAAAAAAATCTGGAAAGAGTAAAAGAAAAATTTTTCAAAGAAAATGTGAACTCCCCGGGAAGCGGCATTGGACTTGCACTTGTTGACGAAATCCTGAAATTACACGATTCTACCATGCTTATTGACTCGAAGCTTGGAGTGGGAACCAAGATAACAATAATAATACCAGCAACAGATGCAGAACATAAGCATGAAGAATAAAATATCAAAGTAAAAGAGGACTTTTTAATGAAAAAACAGAACAAGAATAAAGATAGAATAAAATTAAGTAAGAAAAATAAAAGAATCTTATTTATCCTTTTGGCCATACTTGTTTTTGGATTTGCGCTAAGGTTTGGAATAGATTATTTAGGAAAGAAGCAAGAAGTTGTTGATGATTCGGTACCAGTTTCTTATATGACCTTGAAGGAAAGTGATTTTGAGAAATATATAGAAATATTTGGCAATGCAAAGGCAGAAAAAGAATCAATAATTATACCGAAAATACCAGCTATAGTTGAAAAAGTAAATGTTCAACCAGGACAGGCTGTAAAAAAAGGTGACATATTGTTTGTAATGAATACCGAGGATATGGATTCCCAACTAAAGCAATCTGAAGCGGCATATGATATTGCCAGGAGCAATGCAGAAAATACGCAAGGAGCTGGAAATGAACAGCAATTGCAACAATTGAAAGCAGCCTTGGATTCCTCAAGAGTAAACTATGATGATGCTATTGTAAATTATGGCAGAATAAAATCACTCTATGATAGCGGAGGTGCAAGCAAGAGTGAATTTGAACAGCTTGAAAATACTCTGGCAATTTCAAAAACACAGTATGAAACTTCAAAAAAGAATTATGAGCTGTATATAAATGAAATACAGGCAATAAACTCAAGTATTGCTAACTCACAGCTTAAACAAGCCGAGGCGGGATATGACGGAGTTAAAAAGCAATATGATGACATGATTGTAAGAGCTGATATAGATGGTGAAGTAGGAATAAGTAATATTGGTATTGGAAAAACTGCAGGTTTGGGACAAAGTGCAGCTATGACGGTTGTCGATTACAGAAAAATAATATTGGATTTAAATGTAACTGAAGAAAATATAATAAAAATAACCAATTCTTCAAAATGCACAGCGAGTTTCGACGTATTGCCAGGACATGAATTTGAAGGAAAAGTAGAAGGCATAAGCCCTTCTGTAGATCCTCAGACTGGATTGTATCAGGTGAAAATAGCAATAGATAACAGCGATAAAGCGATAAAGCCTGGAATGTATGCAAGTGTCAAAATATTTGAGGCTGGAGTCAAAAATGTTATAACACTTCCTATTGACACCGTTATAAAAGACAATGATAAGAATTACGTATTTACGTTGAATGATGACAATACAGCGTCAAAGAAAGAAGTTAAACTCTCAAGAGATAATGGAAAAGTGGTAATCATATCATCAGGATTATCCTATGGAGAGAAAGTTATCTTCAAGGGACAGGATTATTTAAATGACAAGGACCAGGTTAGGGTAATAACTGAATAAGGGGGACAACAATGAATTTGACAAAATTCTCTATAAAAAGGCCGGTTACAGTTATTATGTCCATAGTAATAATAATGTTATTTGGAGGAGTTTCGCTTTCCAAGCTTCCATTGGATTTGCTGCCTAATTTTGGGCTTACATATGCAGCCGTAATAACACAGTATCGAGGAGCCGGACCTTATGAAGTAGAAAATATGGTTACAAAACAAATAGAAGATGCATTGGGTACAGTCAGCAGTTTGAAAAATATGACTTCGGAGTCCACTGATGGAAACTCACTGATCATGATCGAATTTGAAGATGGAACTGATATGGATTTTGCAACACTTCAAATGAGAGAAAAAGTAGATCTTATAAAGGGTTCGCTTCCTGATGGAGTTGAAAGTCCTATGGTTTTGAAGTTTGACCCCTCAATGGCACCGATACTTTACATAAGTGCCGGAGCTGACATGCCGCTACAAAAGTTGAGCACCTATGTTGAGGACAGTATAAAGCAGAAAATAGAAAGAGTAGCGGGCGTAGCCTCCGTATCGGTAGAGGGAAAAGAAGAAAGAGAAATATCAGTGGAATTGTTCCCTGAAAAGCTGTTGGGTTATGGCTTGAGCCAGAGTCAGATAGTAAATGTGCTTCAGTCTGAAAATAACAACGTACCAGGTGGAAGGACGGCATATGGTGAAAAGAACATTGTAATAAGAACTGTATCCAAGTTCGTATCGGTACAGGACATAAGCAATATTCCAATCAATTTACAAAATGGTAACCAGATAAAATTGTCAGATGTCGCAGAGATAACTGATTCAGTAAAAGAAGAAGAAACAATTTCAAGACTGAATGGAGATAAAGCCGTAATGATCTCGATTCAGAAGCAGAGCACCGCAAATACTGTTCAAGTTATAAACAATATAAAAAAAGAACTTGACAAGATAACAACTGAAGATGACAGCGTGGACCTGGTAATATTGTTTGATCAGGCGAAATTTATTGAGCAAGTGCTGAGAACCGTTTTTTCTAATGCCGTGTTCGGAGGACTTCTTGCCATAGCAATACTTTGGCTATTTTTGAAAAATTTCAAGATGGCACTTTCGATTGGAACGGCAATTCCAATATCTGTTGTTGCAACTTTGAGCCTTATTTATTTTTCGGGGATAACCCTGAATATGATATCACTTGGAGGTTTGGCGCTGGGGATCGGGATGCTTGTAGACAATGCAATCGTTGTTTTAGAAAACATATACCGCTACCATACTCTGGGATATAGCCGATATGATTCGGCTGTAAACGGGACAAAAGAAATAAGTTCAGCGGTAATTGCATCTACGATGACAAGCGTAGTTGTTTTTCTACCAATAATATTTTTAAGCGGATTTGCTGCAAAAATATTCAGAGAACTGGCAATGACAGTGAGTTTTTCACTCGCAACATCACTGCTGGTTTCACTAACGGTCATTCCACTGCTTTGTTATATAATGCTGGGAATTGATGAAAGAAAAGAAAAAGAAGGTCTGGAAAATCCAGATGGATCGGTAATATATAAAGTTGAATTTGTAAGAAAAGGTCTGGCCGTGTTTGACAGGGGATATGAAGAACTTGTGGAATTCTACAGACAAATAATAGATTATGCAATAGAAAACAGAAAGAAGACTGTAGCAGTCGCGGTAGCCGTGTTTTTAGGTTCGCTGGCGCTGATACCTTTCATGGGAGCGGAATTCATACCACAAACGGATGAAGGGCAGATATCGGTAAGCATAGAGCTGCCTAAAGGTAAAAAGCTTGAAGAGACCAACTTGATTGTGAAAAAAATAGAGAAATACCTTATGAGTAATGCGGATGTCGAGAAAACCTCAACCGTTGTTGGTTCTGGATCGCAAATGCAAGCCGATGCAGGAAATCAAGCCAGTATAACGGCAATACTTATGGACAAGAAAATCAGGAAAAACAGTACAGCTGATGTGACAGAATCAATCAGAAAATATACAAATGATATACCAGGCTGTCAAATAAATGTAACCCAAACTCAGTCGATGGGTATGGGCGGAGGCTCGGGAGCTGGTTCTGAAGGGGTATCGCTTAAGATATATGGAAACGATATTGGAGAACTTAAGCGGGTTTCTTTGGAGATTGAAAAAATAATGGCATCTGTAGAAGGCGTGAGGGGAATCAAAAGTTCGCTTTCTGACGGAGCTCCGGAATTGCAGATTATTGTAAATAAAGACAGGGCAGCTTCTTTTGGGCTGACAGCCTCACAAATAGCATCGACGGTAAGAGGAATGGTAGATGGAGTTGTTGCAACGCAGCTCAGTCAGGATGGTGAAGAAATAGATGTCAGGGTAAGAGCCAAAACCGGCTATTTTGATAATGCGGAAGAAATTAAAAATATATCGATTCAGCTCCAAGATGGCGCATATGTTCCGCTTTCAGCAATTGCAGATATTAAGCTCGAAAAAGGGCCAAGCCTTATCAACAGGGAAAATAAAGAAAGGGTAATAACCCTGTCATCAGAAATATATAACAGAGATATTAAGAGTGTAAATCAAGACATTAAAAAAGTAATAGATAAATATGAATTTCCTGAAGGCTACAGGGTTTCCTTTGGAGGTCAATTTGATATGATGATTGATGCATTTGTTTCTCTTGCTTTCATGCTCATACTGTCAACCTTACTTGTGTATATAGTCATGGCCATGCAGTTTGAGTCATTGATATATCCGTTCATAATAATGTTTTCAATACCATTTGCTCTTTCGGGATCACTTATATTAACGTTCCTTTCAGGAAAGTCAATAAGCATAATCACATTCATAGGGGTAATAGTTCTTGTGGGAATAGTCGTAAACAACAGCATAGTTCTTGTAGACTATATAAATACACTCAGAGCCAGTGGCATGGATAAGAAAGACGCAATAAAGCAGTCGGGACTTACCAGGCTTAAGCCAATATTGATGACGGCACTTACGACAATAATAGGCCTGATACCACTGTTTTTGAGCAAGGCAGAAGGTGCAGAAATGCAGTCATCGCTTGCAGCAGTTGTAATTGGAGGTCTCACATTTTCTACGGTGCTTACACTTGTTATTGTTCCGATAATGTATTACATCCTGGATGAATACCAGAGTAAAATGGCAAAACGATTTTTTAAAATTAAGCCAGAATAAAACACATCAAAGCCATAGACCGATAAAAGGAAATCATTGTAGATTAAAGGGGGAAATGAGATGAGCGATAAAACGAAAGCATATATGGCGCTGACAAGCACAACGCTATTTTGGGGGGCATCATTTGTAAGCATGAAAATATGCATGGAGGTATGGGGTCCTTTGTATCTGGCATTTTTTAGATATGTGTTGACATCGCTCATTATATTTTTAATTCTCAAATTGACGAAAACATTGCAAAAAGTCGAAAAAAAAGATTATTTAAGACTGGCAATCTCGGGATTAACAGGAACTACAATATATTTTGCTTGTGAAAATAATGCGGTCCTTAGAATAAGTTCAAATGAAGCATCGATTTTAATTGGGACAATACCGATTTTTGCGCTTATTTTCAACAGATTCATATATAAAAGCAAAATAACATCGAGAAATGCAATCAGTATTGCAGCATCAATAGTTGGGATCTATCTCATAATAGGAGG
>JBATTG010000033.1:0-1808 GCA_049670425.1 Proteocatella sp. | reverse complement strand
TATATGTCCAATAATACAATGAGCAAAAAAGTAGAAGTGGCTATTAAACACAAATCCAGATATGTAGACAGGTTGTTTACCTACTTGGCGCCAGATGAAATAAAGCTAGGCCATAGAGTAGAAGTTCCTTTTGGAAAAGGAAATAAACTGCATGAGGCGCTAGTCATAAATATAATAAATGAAGATGAACTTAGAAAAAAAGACTATGGAGCAAAAATAATAACATATAAAGAAATAATAAGCATAAAAGACCAAATGCCAATAATAAAAGATTCAACTATGAATATTGCAAGATGGATGAAAGAGCAGTATATGTGCAGTTTTTTTGAAGCCCTGTCTCTATTTCTCCCTAAATCAGAAAAAACGGCAGTAAAATATAGAAGAATACTCGTTCCTGTGAAAAGCTCAGAGGAAATAGCGCAATATAAGGAAAAACAAAGAAAGAATGCTAAAAATAAAATACTGCTGCTTGAGGAACTTATAAAAGGGCCTGTAGATATAATGGAAATGCAAGATACCCATAAAATAATATTCTCATCGGTAATAAAACAACTTTGTGAAGATGAAGTAGCGGTGGTAGAAAAAGAAATAGAATATAGAATTCCCAAAAATGAATATCATATAAATAAAAAGGATATAACCTTAACCCAGGAGCAGGAGAATGCTTATTATGGGATTTCTAAAAATCTTTTAAATGGTAAGCTTAAATTACTGCATGGCATAACCGGTTCGGGTAAGACTGAAGTATATATAAAACTTATTGAAGATGCCATAGAAGCTGAAAAATCAGCCATATTGCTGGTTCCGGAAATATCCCTGACGCCACAGACGATTGCCAGGTTTAAAAATATATTCGGAAAAAGAATTGCACTGCTTCATAGTCATCTCAGTGAAGGTGAGAAAAAGGATCAATGGGATATAATAGAAAAAGGCTCTGCAGATATCGTGATTGGAGCCAGATCTGCTATTTTTGCCCCGTTAAAAAACCTTGGAATCATAATAATTGACGAATGCCATGATGACGCCTATAAGTCGGAGCAAAACCCCAAATATGACACGGTGGAACTTGCTGAAAAAATGATGGAAAATTATGGAGTTTCAGTAGTAATAGGAACTGCAACCCCGACAATAGAGCAGTATTATAAAACCAGAACAGGGGACTATGACCTTTTCAAACTTAAAAACAGAGTAAATGCGAAATTGCCTGAGATAGAAATTATAGATACGATTGATGAACTCAGACATGGAAACATAAGCTTTATAAACAGCTATATAAAATCGAAAATTCAAAAAGAAATTGATGACAAACGCCAGGTTATAATATTTTTAAATAAGAGGGGTTTTGCAAACAGTCTAACCTGTCTGGATTGTGGACACACAATAAAATGTCCAAACTGTGATATAACCATGAACTACCATAAAAATGGGAATAAACTGCTATGCCACTACTGTGGCCATACGGAAAAGTATGACAGAATATGCAAGGAATGTGGAAGCAGCAGGCTGAAAGAAATAGGAATGGGAACTCAAAAAATAGAAGAAGAAATAACGGCATCCATATCAGGGGCAGATATTGTCAGACTGGACAGAGATACAACTCTTCAAAAGGGAAACCATGAAAAGCTACTCAATAAATTCAAGGAAAAACAGGCTAATATACTTATTGGGACGCAAATGATAAGCAAAGGTCTTGATTTTGAAGATGTCACGCTTGTGGTTGTGCTCAACGCAGACCAAAGCCTCAGGTTTCCGGATTACAGGAGCTATGAGAAAACATTCAGTACCGTATCTCAGGTAGCGGGCAGGGC
>JBATTG010000032.1:0-4163 GCA_049670425.1 Proteocatella sp. | reverse complement strand
CTCCAAGTGCATAACATTCTTCTCTTGATTTATCAGGTATTCCATTCGTGAAATCTCGTTCCCCATTTTCATAACCTATGATAGCATTAAAGTAATCAGGATATTCGTTGTTAAATTTATAAAGAGTTTTACCAATTTGTTTTATTTCATCTAATGCATTTTTCCCTTTTAAATCTTTTAGATCTTTTTCTACCATCAAAATTAAAATTTTATAGCCTCTCACCATTATTTCAAAGTATAGTTGTTCTTTGCTATTGAAATAAACATATACCGTCCTTTTGCTAAATTCAGCTTCCCTTGCAATGTCTTCCATAGTAGCTGCATCATATCCTTTTGAAAAAAACATTTTTTCTGAAGCATCAATAATATCATTTCTTCTAATTTCTTTGTTTTTTTCTTTTCGTTCATTTATTCCCATACAGTTCACTTTCCTTTCATTACAATGTACAAAAGTACACTGCAAGTTTACTTTTGTACATTGTAATGCATATTTTAATTTTCGTCAACTATTTTATATGAAAATATATTTGTGTAATATAAAATTAGTTCTTTCCAAAGTTAGTTGATTCTGCTAATTTTCTCTAGAAACAGAATACTATTTTTAAAAAAACCAATAAAATACCACCAAAATCATAGATAACCGCGTCGAACCCCTGTCCACTTTTAGGCATTAAAAAACCTCTTAAATCAATTGATTCGAGAGGTTTAATGTTTTTAAATTAGTTAAAATAAGTCGTGACCAGTCACGTAGAGATTCCTTTGAGGGATACTCAAATTCTCATATGACAGCTGCATAACACATGTCGTATTTTTGACTGGGAAATCCCGCTTACAAGCAGCGGTTTACCGGGGGCAATTTTAAAAATACACAGATAAACACCACTATGACTTTGCTATCCTGACCATAATTTCATTTCGTCTGAGCATTGGTGGTGTAAATGGTGCATTATAAAAAGCGAGCATAAATTTAGATTGCTTGACATAGTCCTTTTGCTTCAACCAATTGTTAAGTTTTTTTATCATTTTATATTCTTTATTTTCATTGGATAATCCACTGTATCTTATAACCGCAAACCTGCCTTTGTTGAATTTCTTGACGCTGAGATTTTTATCATTTGGTTCTGGAATGTTGTCTTTAAATTTACCAGGAACTACAAAGGCCATTTTCTTTTTATTCTGACTGATTTCTTCAATAACAGGAACAGTCATTGATATCTTCTGTTTGATTTTATTATTATCTGATATATAGCTGAACAATGTACCAAAACCCCTGTTTATCTCCGGATCACTTTCATTGTCATATTCAACAATATAAAAATCATCATAATCTCTAATCTCAAAATCATCCTCACTCATTATCACTTTATATTCCGGACTTTCGTATCTTCCCATATTATCCTCCATTCTTAATTTTTTTAAAGCTTTAAACTATTATATACCCATTTTTTTAGTCATAGCTGACGGAGTAAATATTCATATTTGAAATGGATAGGCTACAATTAACGCTACTGTTTTCTTTGCAGATCTACATTGATGGTACAGCTTCAATGCAATATCAATTTTTTCTCGAAAATACATTTTTCATAACCGCGACAAACCCCTGTCCACTTTTAGGCATGAAAAAACCCCTTAAATCAACCGATTCAAGAGGTTTAACGTTTTTAAATTAATGGAAATTAGTCGTGACCAGTACGATGTGCTTCTAATTTTTTAAAATCTTCTAGAATAATCTTCTAGATTGTCCGTCATCCTAGAAAGGAGTTCAGATACTATTTTTTTTTCTTCGTCATTAAATCCCTTAAAACAAATATCAATCTGCTTATTTTCTTCCTTTATAATTTTCTTATACACTTCTTGACCCGCTTCAGTTGGATAGAGCAAAAATGCTCTATCATCATTTTTGTCTCTTTCTTTTGTAATAAAGCCATTTTCTAATAATTTTTTAATGCTCTTTGCAGTTCTTGTTTTATCAACTTTCAATAAACTTGAAAGATTTGATTGATTGATGCCAGGTTTTTCACAAATTCTGCTAATATAAAGAAATTGCCCTCGGTTTAGCCCATACAATTTAAATTCTGACTCAGCTATTGCATGTATAATTCTAGTTAGGGAACCTACTGTTCTGAGTACAAGATGCTTTGGTGTAATCATTATAGCTTCTCGTTTAACTGATTAATTCTATTTAAGAATGCATCTACTTTTTCTATCGGTGTAGCCCAAGAAAAAACTAAACGAATACAACTGTTTTCCTCATCCATAGAGCTCCAAGTATGAAAATCAAAATCTTCTCTCAAACTTTCAATCATACAATTCGAAATTATAGGAAATATTTGATTTGTTGCCGATTCTATTAAAAATGCAAATCCAATATCTTTTAGCTTTGATTGAGAATATTGAGCTAAATTTCTCGCTTTTTTCGCTAAGTCTAAATATAACTCATCTTTTAATAGCGTTTCAAATTGAATCCCAAGTATTCGTCCTTTTGCTAACATCGCACCTTTTTGCTTCATCATATACCTGAATTCTGATTTAAAAGCATCGTTTGAAAGTATAAGTGCTTCTCCTAAAAGTGCGCCATTTTTTGTACCTCCAAAAAAGAATGCATCCGTATACTTATTTATTTCCTTAAATGACAGTTGTGCTTCCGGTACAACAAGTGCAGAAGAAAGTCTCGCCCCATCTAGATAAAGCAAAAGTCCATTTAATTGACAATATTTATAGAGGCTCTTTAATTCATCCTTTGTATAAACTGTTCCTAGTTCCGTAGGATTGGATATATAAACAACCTTAGGTTTTACAGAATATTCATAATTATACTGTTTCAATATAGGTTGAATTGAATCTGGAAATAATTTACCTTGTGAATTTTCTATTGTAATTACTTTATGGCCGCTAGCTTCTATAGCGCCTGTTTCGTGGGTCGCTATATGGCCAGTTTTCGCTGAAATACATGCTTCATGAGGTCTGAGGCAGGAACTTATAGCCAAAAGATTGGTTTGCGTTCCCCCAGAAATAAAATGTACATCAATAGAATCATCTTCCGTAGCTTCTTTTAATAGTTTGATAGCTCTTTTACAATGGGAATCCATGCCATACCCATCTTCTTGTACAAGATTCGTCGAAGCTAAAGCTTCTAAAATTTTCGGGTGTGCTCCTTCGCTATAGTCATCTTTAAAACTATACATACATAACCGCCTTCCTTATAAAAAAATAGTTGAAATTTCTACTAAATACATTTTATATTATAATAGTTGAAATTTCAACCATTATAATGATGGCATAAAAAACAAGCATAGCATTTGGTGTAATATAAAAGTGGCTCTTTCCCAAATCATAGATAACCGCGTCGAAAACCTGTCCACTTTTAGGCATGAAAAAACTCAAAAGCATATTGAATTATCAGCCTTTTCTACCCAATATGTGATAAAATAACACTAACAAAAGTAATGAAAAGGGGTCTTAATTATGATTAACAAAATTGATTTTAAAGCTGAGAATTTAACATCAAATGCAGGTCTTTTTCTACTACTTGAGAATGCAAAAAGTAACGGGATTTTTGATCTTATTGAAAATAATCTTGTATTTGATAATGACTCAACAAATAAAATCAAGCTAAATCATATATAAACAATGCTCTGCGGCCATTTTATTGGTATATACAAGTTAGATCGTCTAAAGCTACTTCAAAATAATCCACTGGTTAATGAATTTGATATTTCGGTAAAAGAACCAGAAACAGTATCTCGATTCTAAAGAAGCAAAATATGATATGACGGTAGGAGATCTTCTGCTAAAATCATTTTGGGCTAATGAGGCCGTGTTTCAAATGATGATTTATCGAAAATGATTGAAAGGTGGCGATGTTTATGTTGAAATTATTTAAGAAACAGCTAAATTCTTCATGAAACAATGTTCTTTGAAGTTAATAAAAAATGCACGTGGAATTTAGGTTGTAATAATAATCATCATGAGAAATATAGATGAAAATATGTATGTGAACGTCAACGAAAAAGTTTACCACCACTGATGTTTTGACCGCCAATTAGGTTGCCATAATTGTTTTTTCAAAAATCGTAACCCAACCAATATTAGAAACACAGTAGTTATAAGAAATTACTCATTCATTTCGGGGGATTCCTTAGAGGCGTGAGTATTCAGGAGAG
>JBATTG010000031.1:0-4911 GCA_049670425.1 Proteocatella sp. | reverse complement strand
AATGCCAGTATTAATCTTAGAGAAGCAAAAACTTACAAAGTAGCATAATAACGTTACGGTAAGTGTGTACGGATGGCTAGTCCGGAATTTACGCTCTCGGAGTGTCACATCAAACGAAAGTAGCTTTTAGCAAAATCGGACACCTTGAACAGGGAATAATCTCGGTATGGGTAGATTTGTCCATATTTTGAGTAGCAAGAAGTGACATCAGAACAGGATTTATAGGTGCTGGTAAAGTTGGATTCTCAATGGGAAAATATTTTATTGAAAACGGCATGGTTGTCACGGGGTATGCAAGTCGCAGCATCGAGTCTGCCAGGGAGGCGGCGCTTTTTACAGATACAAAGGTGTATGAAGCTTTGGAAGCTGTTGTTGCAGATAGCGATGTCATATTCTTGACTGTCCCTGATGGGGAGATAGAAGAAGTCTGGAATTGTATAAGATATCTTCCAATTGCGGGGAAAAAAATATGTCACTGCAGTGGATTGCTTTCATCTTCAGTTTTTTCTGGAATCGACAAGTGCGGTGCATATGCTTATTCGGTTCATCCCTTGTTTGCCATAAGTGATAAATGGAATTCTTTTAAGGAACTCCAAAAGGCATTGTTTACTATTGAAGGCAGCAAAGAACACATCGGGGATATGGAGCAGTTAATAAAAAATCTGGGCAATAAGACGCAGATTATAACTGCAGAATCTAAGACTAAGTATCATGCAGCCGCAGTAATGGTAAGCAACCAGGCGGTAGCATTAGCCCAAATTGGTATTGAACTGCTTTTGAACTGTGGGTTTTCAGAGGCAAATGCCGAGGCGGCACTTGGACCGCTTATGCTAGGTAATATGGAAAATATCGTGAATCAGGGGACTCTAAAGGCTTTGACAGGGCCTGTGGAGCGAAATGATGCAGGGACGGTAAACAAACATATTGAATGTTTGACTGGAAGCGAACGAAAAATATATGTAGAACTTTCAAAGGTGCTTTTGAAAATTGCGAAAGAAAAGCATCCGGAAAAAGATTATAAGGAACTGGAAAAGGAGCTGGAAAAACAATGAAAAATACAGTAACTACAATGCTGAATCAAAAGAAAATTAAAGATAAAATAACCATGCTGACGGCATATGATTATTCCACTGCGAAATTAATTGATGAGGCGGGAATAAATTCAATATTGGTCGGCGATTCCTTGGGAATGGTAATGCTTGGATATGAAGATACGCTTTCTGTAACAATGGAGGATATGATTCATCATACTGCTGCAGTTGCTCGAGGCTGCAAAAATGCGCTTGTGGTGGCTGATATGCCATTCATGTCATACCAGACATCGGTATATGATGCCGTATGCAATGCGGGGCGTCTTATGAAGGAAGGGCGCGCAAATGCTGTAAAGCTTGAAGGTGGAGAAGAACTGTGTCCACAGATTGAAGCAATTGTGAAGGCTTCGATTCCGGTTATGGCACATCTTGGACTGACACCTCAGTCGGTAAATGCTTTTGGAGGATTTAAAGTACAAGGAAGAGATGAGGTGGCTGCAAGAAAGCTTATCAAGGATGCAAAAGCCGTTGAGGCTGCAGGTGCATTTGCAGTAGTCCTGGAATGTGTGCCTGACAAACTGGCAAGCCTGATTTCTGATGCTATAAGTATTCCAACTATAGGAATTGGAGCAGGGTCTGGCTGTGATGGTCAGGTTCTTGTTTATCAGGACATGCTTGCGCTGTTTTCTGACTTTAAACCAAAGTTTGTAAAATGCTTTGCTAATGTTGGCGAAATAATGACATCCGCTTTTAAACAGTACATTGAGGAGACCAAGACAGGGATTTTCCCAGGAGAAGAACATGTATTTAAAATAGCAGATGAAGTAATTGAAAAATTATACTAGATTTACGGGGAGGGTGATTTAAGCGTGAAGACTGTAAATACAATAGAAGAGGTAAGAAGATATATAAAGCAGTGGAAAAAAGAGGGACTCAGCATAGGACTGGTACCAACAATGGGTTATCTCCATGACGGACACCAGAGTCTGATGAAACGTGCCTCTGAAAATGACCGGGTAGTTGTAAGTATTTTTGTGAATCCCATGCAGTTTGGACCAAAAGAGGATCTGGCAAGCTATCCAAAGGATCTTGCCAGGGACAGTCAATTATGCAATGAAAGTGGTGTGGATTTAATATTTAATCCAGAACCAGAAGAAATGTATGCTCCGGATTTTTGCTCCTACGTAGACATGTCGATAATTACGGAGGAACTGTGCGGCCTGAGCAGGCCGGTTCATTTCAGGGGAGTATGTACGGTTGTTTCAAAACTGTTCAATATTATTGCACCGGACAGAGCCTATTTTGGGGAGAAGGATGCGCAGCAGCTTGCTGTAATTAAACGTATGGTAAGAGATTTGAATTTTGATGTTGAAGTAATCGGCTGCCCTATCGTACGAGAAAATGACGGGCTGGCAAAGAGTTCTAGAAATGCATATCTCAGTGAAGAAGAGCGACAGGCGGCACTTGTTCTAAGTGAAAGTATCAAGCTTGGAAAGAAGCTGCTGGCAGATGGTGAAACAGATGTAGCTATTTTAATAAAAGAAATGAAAACTTACATTGAAAAGCAGCCACTGGCAAGAATTGATTATCTCAAGGCAGTGGATGCAGTATCAATGCGACCGTTAGAGAATATGAATGGACCGGTTCTGGTAGCAATGGCGGTATTTATAGGAAAGACTAGATTAATTGATAACTTTACATTCGAAGTGAATAAGAGAATGTAAAGCAGTTGGAAATAAGAGGATTATATTATGAAGATTACAATGTTAAAAGGAAAAATACATCGTGCAACGGTAATTCAGGCAGAACTGGACTATGTTGGAAGTATTACGGTGGATGAGGATTTGTTAGATGCGGCTGGAATCTTGGAATATGAAATGGTATCTATAGTGGATATTAATAATGGAAGCCGTTTTGAAACCTATACGATTGCAGGGGAAAGGGGTTCTGGCCTGATATGTCTCAATGGTGCAGCGGCAAGATGCGTACAGGTAAATGATAAAATAATTATAATGGCATATGCCCAGATGACGCCGGAAGAAGCAAAAAAGCATAGTCCAAGCGTGCTGTTTGTAGATGAAAATAACCGGATTTCAAGAAAGACGAATTATGAAAAATATGGATTGTTAAAGGATATGAATGGCTCTGATTTAGAAT
This sequence comes from Proteocatella sp., assembly GCA_049670425.1. Lineage (GTDB taxonomy): Bacteria > Bacillota > Clostridia > Peptostreptococcales > Filifactoraceae > Proteocatella. The sequence continues at coordinate 1,723 of JBATTG010000031.1, read as the reverse complement.
GTTAAAAAATCAAATACCTTAAGAGAAAAACCACATGTAGCAGAGATGCTGATATGTGGTTTTTTAGTTGTGGTGCTTGTGATTAAGCTGATGAAAATATGTATGAGTTTTCAATCATTTATTCCACGATTATAAAAATGATTAATAAATTGAAATATAGGTGCTTGTGTTTTTAATTATTGAAAATATAGCCTTATTTTTGATTATTTTTTGACTATTTTTCAATAGTCATGCTAATTTAAGCTTAGTGTTGTCAAAAAAACTTTAATTGCAAGACTTTGGATTAGTTGAACATATCTGGATTTTTCTTTAAAAAAACAAAGTTATAGCCTTTTTTAGGGGGTATATAATATTTTTTTGATACAAAATTGTAGAAATGAATCCATTAAAATGTTATAATAATAACTATATAGTATAAATATTATCTAAAAAATATAAAAATAAAGAAAAAAAGAGTGAGTATTATAAGCAATGGAAATAAGAAATTTTTTATATATATCTTTAAGATTTAGTTAATTAAAATTTCTGGAATAGTAAAATGTTTAATAGTTAAATGAGGAGGACACTCATGACGTTTGTATTACCGAAATTCACACCGCCAGATTTTACTTTAGCGAAATTTGCGAATGTGAAAAATATTAAAGTTGAAGAAGTAAGCAAGAATGGAGTAGCGCCAAGTGGTTTTTATCTTACCAGCCACATGCCAACGTATTATCATAATGAAAATAAGTGGATGCTGCCAGAGCATAACTCACAGAACTGTGTTGCAGTCTTGATGGGAGATGCTATTATTATTAAAGAACTTAATGATTTAGTTGTTGGGGATAAAGTTGTTTTAGGAAGAGATGCAAATTTAGATAACGGCATACTCGTATATAAAGAGGGATTTGATGAAACGGTTGTAACTGAATCAGGAAAATCTGTAGAGACATCGTTTACTAATGATTACGAATACCTGGCTCAACTTATGCGTCATGAAAAAGACAATGGCGGACATATTGTATGGGTACTGGGGCCCTCAGTTGTATTTGATTATTACACGAGGATTGGTCTTTCGGAACTCGCTGAAAATGGCTATGTACAGGCACTTTTGGCAGGAAATGCGATGGCGACTCACGACCTGGAGGCTGGTTACTTAGATACTGCTCTTGGCCAAAATATCTATACACAGGAGTCTATGCCAATGGGACATTACAACCATTTGGATTTATTGAATGAAGTAAAAAGAACAGGGTCAATAAATGAGTTTATAAAAGAAGGTAATGTAGAAGATGGTTTTATAAAGACTTTAGATAAACTGGACATACCATATGTACTAGTTGGATCAATAAGGGATGACGGGCCGCTTCCGGAAGTATATCATGATATACCAAAAGGTTTAAGCGCCATGAAGGAACAGACGGACAAGGCAACTCTTATCATAGGATTGGCTACTATGCTTCACTCTGTGTCTGCTGCAGAGTTGGCATCAAGCTACAGGATAAAAGAAGACGGAACGATAGTTCCTGTATTCATGTATTCAATTGATATTACTGAAAACGTTGTAAACAAAGTAGTGGCGGCAAGAGAGAATATAGCTGTCAGAGGTATGGTTACTAATGTACAGGACTTTGTTGTAAATATACAAAGAAGACTTGTAAGTCCAGAAGATTTTTATAAAGCAGTACCATCTAAAGCAGATGCCTACGAATATATGGAAAACATTGCCAAGAAACATCATCAG
>JBATTG010000030.1:0-2162 GCA_049670425.1 Proteocatella sp. | reverse complement strand
TTGACATTACACGTTCCTCCTTTTTGGATTTAAAATTTTATAATTTATATTAAAAAGAAAGTCTATATTAACATTTCTTTTTTCTATACAACCTGTGTCCACCTGCTCTTAATGTGTGATCTGTACTGTGATATACGGCAATTCCTAACCTAGGCGCCACTTCCATAACAGTATTAGTTCAATCCTCACAAGTGCCGACTATTATAGCTTCTGCACCTTTTTTCCTAAGTTCAAGTACTTTTTCTGCCTGTCCTGGACAACATCCTGGAAGTGTACAACGGTATCTTCCGTTAATTTCTTCCATTCTCTTGCATTTAACTGATGCTACAACATTTCCACCCATACCAGCTACTATTTCTGTAAGTCTATCGGCCTGAGCTCCACATTCGCATTCAATCAATCCAAATTTTCTATGATCTACTGGGAATGGTACTGCTACCAGGATTCCACCAAGAGCCTTTACGATTCTTGCTGACTCTTCACCATGCTTCCCTGTAAAAGGTCCACCTAGTACGATTTCACCATGTGGCTCTGCATATCCGCCACACTCATCTATATAGTGCTTTATTTCCATTCCCAAAGGAACTTCCATAAATACAGTTGGGTTCAATACTCTTCCGCCTACAGTAATGTCTTTAGTCATTACAGGCATTTTCTTTTCAATGGCATAAGTAACATTTTTAAGTGTTTCTACGTTACTTACTATTGCATTGGCCTCTAATGGAAGTGCTCCAAGTGGCAATTCAACACCAAGAAGTTCTCTTACTATTACTCTTTCGTCCCCTGCTGGGTACATGTCCGGAAGGAATTTAACTTCCACACCTTCAACGTTTTTACAGGCTTTGGCTACTGATATCATAGCTTTTTGATGTTTTGGCTTAATGGCGATGTACCCGTGTGTTGCACCAGTAATCTCCATAACATATTTTATACCTCTTACTACAAGCTCTGGCTGAGTCTCAAGTAAGTGAGTATTATGCTCAAGCAGTGGCTCGCATTCTGCGGCATTTGCCAGGATGTATCCACCCTTAAGCTTTGCCTTGAATTTCACGTGTGCCGGGAAACCAGCTCCACCAGAACCAACAACTCCAGCTTCTTCTATTAATGCTAAGTGATCTTCGCCGCTTAGTCTTACATAATCATCCTTGTCTATCTCGCCTACAGTTTCTATAGCTATTTCATTTTCATTTACATCAACTATTTTTCCATTTGCGCTGGCATGTATATTTGCTCCAAGACCTGTCGGTTTTGCAATAAGCTGACCTCTTTTTACATCTTCGCCGATTTCAACAACTGGTGCACATGGTGCTCCTACATGTTGTCTTAATGGTAAAACTAACTTCATCAATTCCACCTCCTACGTAAATATATATAAATAAACCCTTGTTTAAACACTGAACATCTTAAAAACAATTTCAAACAATTTAAATACAATTTCGATAATACAATCAATTGTTATTAAATTGTATTTGATATTAAATTTATTGATGATTTCATTTGATTTCTTTATAGATATTATATGATAAATATTTATTTAACGCAAGTGTTTGTTTTTCGACATTTGAAGCTTGTTTTTTAAAAATATCAATTTTAAACCATTGATAAAACAGCATTTTTTTGAAATTGTTTTTTTTTGCAAGAATTGTCCATTTTTGGACACAGTCGAATTTCGGACACCGGCCTTTTTAAATGGTTTTTTTGTTTTTTTTTTTCAAATTCAATCTTATTTCATTAAATTCAGCATCTTATATCGTTAGTTTTCATTGAATCACCAATGCTTTTGAATCAGTTTAGTTTAAAAAAAATACATTATTTATTAATAAATAATGTATTTTCATTTTAATATATATTGAGTTTTTTCACTATTTATTTAATTTTTCGTTAATTTTTTCTTTTTCTTTTTACTTGAATTTTTGTGATCCAAATTATATAAATCTACTTTATATATCAATGTCGTTCTTGGTATGTTCAATATTCTGGCAGTCTCTGATTTATTCCATTTTGCAGATTCTAAAACGGCTTCTATTATATCTTTTTCAAATTCACCGACACTTTTTGCAAGATCATTTACCTGAATATTACTCCTTGCAAAGTTTTTTACGCTCTCTTTTATTGAGTATGGAAGTATTTCTGTCGTAATAGTTTTTCCACCGCTCATTACC
>JBATTG010000029.1:0-8620 GCA_049670425.1 Proteocatella sp. | reverse complement strand
GAGTAGTTTCATTCATGCCATCTCCACTTGACGTACCAGCTATAGCTGGTGTTCTTCTTGATGGAGAAACTGAAGAAGAAAGACATGCCGACGATTCAGAGCCATTTGCAGCGCTTGCGTTCAAAATAATGGCAGACCCGTTCGTAGGAAAACTGGCATTCTTCAGGGTTTACTCAGGAGTACTAAAATCAGGTTCATACGTTCTTAACTCTACAAAGAATAAGAAGGAAAGAATCGGACGTATTCTTCAGATGCATGCAAATACAAGAGCTGAATTAACAGAAGTACACGCAGGAGATATAGCGGCTGCAGTAGGTCTTAAGGATACTACTACTGGAGACACATTATGTGATCAGGATCATCCTATCATACTTGAGTCTATGGATTTCCCAGAACCAGTTATACATGTTGCTATCGAACCAAAAACAAAAGCAGCTCAGGAAAAAATGGGAGCAGCTCTTCAGAAATTAGCTGAAGAAGACCCTACATTCAGAGTAAGAACTGACATAGAAACAGGACAGACTATCATCGGTGGTATGGGTGAATTACACCTTGAAATTATCGTTGACCGTCTTCTAAGAGAATATAAAGTTGAAGCTAATGTTGGAGCGCCTCAGGTTGCTTACAGAGAGACTATCAAGAACCCAGTTGACATTGAGTATAAATATGCTAAGCAGTCAGGTGGTAGAGGACAGTACGGACACGTTAAGATTAGAATGACTCCTCAAAAGCCAGGCGATGGCTATGAGTTTATAAATGCAACAGTTGGTGGATCAGTTCCAAGAGAATATGTTGGACCAGTTGACCAAGGTATTCAAGGAGCAATGGAGTCAGGAATACTTGCTGGCTACCAGGTTGTTGACGTTAAAGTTGAGCTTTATGATGGATCATACCATGAGGTAGACTCATCAGAAATGGCCTTCAAAATGGCGGGATCTATGGCCTTCAAAGAAGGTATGAGAAAAGCATCACCAATAATACTTGAACCAATATTTAAAATAGAAGTTGTTACACCAGATGATTACATGGGAGACGTTATGGGAGATATAAACTCTCGTCGTGGAAGAATAGAAGGAATGGAAGCTAGATTAGGTGGAGCTCAGGCTATAAACGCTATGGTACCACTATCTCAGATGTTCGGATATTCTACAGACCTAAGATCTTCAACTCAAGGTAGAGCAACATATACAATGCTATTTGACCATTACGAAGAAGTTCCAGCATCTATCGCTAAGAAGATAATGGAAGAAGGCAAGTAATAATCAGGAAATATAGCTAAAAATGATACAACTATAATCCAAGGGGAGATTTTCTCTCCTTGGATAAAAAAATAATTAATATACATTTCAAGGAGGATATTACAATGGCTAAGGCTAAATTCGAAAGAAATAAACCACACGTTAACGTTGGAACAATCGGACACGTTGACCACGGTAAAACTACACTGACAGCAGCAATCACAAAAACGCTATTCACAAGATACGGACTTGGAGAAGCAGTTGATTTTGCAAACATAGACAAAGCACCAGAAGAAAGAGAAAGAGGAATCACAATCTCAACAGCACACGTTGAGTACGAGACTCCAAACAGACATTATGCGCACGTTGACTGTCCAGGACATGCTGACTACGTTAAGAACATGATCACTGGAGCAGCACAAATGGACGGAGCAATCCTAGTTTGTTCAGCAGCAGATGGTCCAATGCCTCAAACAAGAGAGCATATACTTCTTTCAAGACAGGTTGGAGTACCATACATCGTAGTATTCCTAAACAAATGTGACATGGTAGACGACGAAGAGCTACTTGAGCTAGTTGAAATGGAAGTAAGAGAATTACTAAGCGAATATGATTATCCAGGAGACGATACTCCAATAATCAGAGGATCAGCACTAAAAGCACTAGAAGATCCAAACGGTCCTTGGGGAGATAAAATAATCGAATTGTTTGATGCAATCGACGAATTTATCCCAGAGCCAGTAAGAGCAATAGACAAGCCATTCCTTATGCCAGTTGAGGACGTATTCTCAATCTCAGGTAGAGGAACAGTTGCAACAGGAAGAGTTGAAAGAGGAATCCTTAAAGTAGCTGACGAAGTAGAAGTAGTTGGACTTACAGAAGTACCAAGAAAAGTAATCGTAACAGGAGTAGAGATGTTCAGAAAGCTTCTAGATCAAGCACAAGCTGGAGACAACATCGGAGCACTTCTAAGAGGAGTTGCAAGAGACGAGATTGAAAGAGGACAAGTAATGGCTAAGCCAGGAACTATTCACCCTCATACAAAATTCGAGGCTCAAGTATACGTTCTTAAAAAAGAAGAGGGTGGAAGACATACTCCATTCTTTAAAGGTTACAGACCACAGTTCTACTTCAGAACAACAGACGTAACAGGCGACATCACACTTCCAGAGGGAGTAGAGATGGTAATGCCAGGCGATGACGTAAACATGATCGTTGAACTGATTACTCCAATTGCAATCGAAGAAGGACTAAGATTCGCAATAAGAGAAGGCGGAAGAACAGTAGGATCAGGAGTTGTTGTTGCTATATTAGCAGACTAATTTCGAAATAAATAAATGCATATATAAAAGCTATAAGATTAACTAATTGTTAATTTTATAGCTTTTTTTTGACTTTCAATAAAAACATGAAAATATGTAAGTTTTGCAAAGTCACTGTTTGCAACAGGCTTAATAAAAACGTTTATTTTTTTTAGAGAAAATCTCTAAAAAAGCTGATAATATATTGACAAATTCACAGAAATGAAATAATATATACCTAAAGGATGTAAAGTTCACAAAAATGAAGATAAGAAAAGAGGAATGAAAATGTTGACTGTAAATGAATATTTTGAAGGAAATGTAAAATCGATTGGATGCAACAACTCGGATGGAGAATTGACAGTAGGGGTTATGGCTGAGGGAGACTATGTTTTTTCAACATCAAAAAAAGAATTTATGACTGTAGTAAGCGGTAAGCTAGATGTTATTCTTCCAGGAGAGACTGAAATAAAAAAAATAAGCAAAAATGAGCAATTCATAGTTCCGGCAAATGAGAAATTTAGTGTCAAGGCTTTGGAAACTACTATATATACATGCAAATATGAATAAAAGAGGAATCTTATGGAAAGTTTAGTATTTAATATACAAAAGTATTCGATTCACGATGGCGATGGTATAAGAACGACAATATTTTTTAAAGGATGCCCCATGGCATGTAAGTGGTGTCATAATCCGGAGAGCCAGTCATATAAGCCAGTTATAATGCATAATAAAGAGAAGTGCACCCAGTGCGGAAGCTGCATAGCAAAGTGCCCACAGGGAGCGATAAGAAAAGAAGACGGTAAAATTAAAACGGCAAACGAAAAATGCAATTTCTGCGAAAAATGTGTTGATACATGCATCAACAATGCAAGAGAAAAGGCAGGAAAAAGTTATACTATCGCCGAAATAATGAAAGAAATCGAAAAAGACAAGATGTTCTATGAACAGTCAAAGGGTGGAATAACATTGTCAGGCGGAGAAGTTATGACTCAGGATATGGATTACATAATGCAGATACTTAAAAAGTGCCATAGAATGGGATACAGCGTAAATATAGACACATGTGGACATGCAAATTTTGAAAACTTTGAAAAAATACTGCCGTATGTAGATACTTTTCTTTATGATATAAAGCATATGGATGATGCTGTTCACAAAGAAATAACAGGACAGGGAAATCTTCTGGTTTTGGACAATTTGAAAAGACTCAGTGAAAAAGGGGCAAAGATAAGCATAAGGATGCCTCTTGTAGAAGGAGTCAACAGCGACGACGAAAACATAGACAAAACCATAGAATTTTTGAAAAGCATAAACGTCTACAGCGTAAATCTGCTTCCATATCACAACACAGGAAAAAGCAAGTATGAAAGAATGGGAATTTCATATGAAGGAGCAGTATATGAAGCTCCAAGCAACGAAAAGATGGAAAGCATAAGAGCCAAATTTCAGGCAAATAATTTTTCTGCAAAAATAGGAGGATAACCATGGAAAGAGGAATGAACGAAAGAGTAAGAAAGCTTAGGAAACAAAGTATTGAGGCGGTACCTCACATAGATATTGAAAGAGCGGAAATAATTACGCAAGCTTACAAAAAATACGAAGGAAGCGTATCTATTCCAGAGCTCAGAGCACTTACCTTCAGAGACTATATGGAAAAGAAGACTCTTTGTATCAATGAAGATGAACTTATAATTGGAGAAAAGGGTGATTCGCCTCAGGCATCGCCAACATTCCCGGAACTTTGCTGCCATACGATGGAAGATATGGACGTAATGGATTCGAGAAAAATAATATTTTTCAAAGTAGACCAAAAAACTAAAGATGCTCATGAAAAAGATATAATTCCATACTGGGAAAAAAGATCTATAAGACATAAGATACTCAGCAATATAGGTGAAGAATGGACGAGATGTTACCATGCAGGTATTTATACGGAGTTCATGGAACAAAGAGGTCCGGGACACACTGTAGGCGGAGACGTATTTTACAAAAAAGGTTTCCTTCAATTGAAACAAGAGGCTCAAGATGCAATAGACAGACTTGATTTTTTTGGTGATAAAGAAGCTCTGACAAAAAAACATCAGCTCGAAGCCATGAAAATATGCTGTGACGCCATAATAACTTATGCAAAGCGATGTGCAGACCATGCTCTTGAGCTTGCTAAAAAAGAAGAAGATCCAAAGCGAAAAGAAGAACTGCTTATGATGGCTGAAAACTGCAGAGTTGTGCCGGCCAATCCTCCGCAGACATATCATCAGGCAATTCAGATGTACTGGTTTGTCCACATCGGAGTAACTACAGAGCTTAATCCCTGGGATGCATATAGCCCGGGAAGACTGGATCAGCACCTTTACCCATTCTACAAAAAAGAAGTGGAAGAAGGCAAACTCGATGACGAAAAGGCACTTGAACTTTTGGAATGCCTGTGGATTAAATTCAACAATCAGCCGGCACCTCCCAAAGTAGGAATAACGCTTAAAGAGAGCTCGACTTATACAGATTTTGCAAACATTAATACGGGCGGAATTGCGGCAGACGGAAGCGATGGCGTAAATGAAGTGAGTTACCTGATTCTTGACTGCATGGATGAAATGAGACTGCTTCAGCCAAGCTCAAATGTTCAGATAAGCAGAAAGACCCCTACGAGTTTCTTGAAGAGAGCTTGTGACATCTCCAGAAAAGGTTGGGGACAACCAGCATTTTACAACACAGAGGCCATAGTTCAGGAACTTCTTAATGCAGGAAAGACGATGGAAGACGCCAGAAAAGGCGGAACTAGCGGTTGCGTAGAAACTGGGGCATATGGAAATGAAGCCTATATACTTACTGGCTACATGAACCTTCCTAAGATACTGGAGCTTACGTTTACAAACGGCTATGACAAAGTATCCAAACAGCAGCTTGGCCTTCAGACTGGGGACCCAAGGGACTTCAAATCATATGAAGAGCTCTTTGAAGCATATAAAAAACAAGTAGGGCATTTTATCGACATCAAGATAAAAGGAAATAATGTAATAGAAAAAATATATGCCGAGTATATGCCAGTGCCATTCCTTTCGCTTGTTACCAACGACTGCATAACTAATGGGAAAGATTATAATGCAGGTGGAGCAAGATACAACATCAACTATATTCAAGGAGTTGGAATAGGGACCATAACGGATTCATTCACAGCAATCAAATATAATGTTTTTGACAACAAGAAATTCACCATGGATGAAATGATGAAGGCAATGGAAAATAACTTTGAAGGTTATGAAGAAATCCATAACCTGGTAAGCAACAAGACTCCAAAATATGGCAATGATGATGATTATGCAGATGGAATAATGCAAAGCGTATTCAAGCTTTATCATGATACGGTTACAGGAAGACCAAACATGAAGGGTGGAGAATACCGAATCAACATGCTTCCTACAACATGCCACGTTTATTTTGGAGAGGTCATGATGGCAAGTCCAAACGGAAGACTGGCTCACAAACCAGTATCAGAAGGAATATCGCCAGAAAAGGGAGCCGACAGAAATGGTCCTACAGCGGTAATCAAATCCTGCTCAAAGATGGACCATCTTTCAACAGGAGGAACGCTTCTTAATCAGAAGTTCTCACCGGCAGTAGTAGCGGGCGAGACCGGACTTGACCAGATGTCAAACCTTGTCAGAACTTACTTCAACATGGACGGACATCATATCCAGTTCAACGTAATCGACAAGCAGACTCTTATAGATGCTCAAAATAAACCAGAAGAGCACAAGGATCTTATTGTCAGAGTTGCAGGATACAGCGACCACTTCCATAACCTGAGCAAGGAACTTCAAGATGAAATAATAGGAAGAACAGATCAGACCTTCAACTAAAATTACAATGCAGACCAAGGCTATTTTAAGATAGCCTTGGTTTGAATGCATAGTGTAAGGTAAGAGTCGCAAAAACGTGAAACGAATAACATATATGGAATCAAATCGAAATCGTAGTATAATGTTGGTAGAAGAAAATCATTTATAAAAGAAAGAGGAAAAAATGAACAAGAAAATAGGATTTATAGGATGCGGAAATATGGCAAAAGCGATGATTTCAGGAATTATAGGTTCAGGACTTGTAGAAGCAGGAAACATCATGGCAAGTGATGGTTATCTGCCTTCGCTGGAAAATGCAAAGCAGCAATATGGAATAAAAATATCTCAGGACAATAAGGTAGTAACTTGTGAAAGTGATGTGCTGTTTTTAGCGGTAAAGCCGAATATGTACGAAAGCATAATAAATGAGATAAAAGGCAGCATTTCTGAAAGCACTATAGTGATAACAATAGCGCCAGGAAAGAAATTAAGCAATGTCAAAGAAAATTTTGGCAAGGAAGTAAAGATACTCAGAACCATGCCAAATACACCAGCACTTGTAGGCGCAGGGGTTACGGCGGTATGCCCGAACAGCAATATCACAAAAGAAGAACTTGTAATGCTTAAAGAGATATTTTCGACATTCGGCCTTGTAGAAGAAATAGAAGAAAAACTTTTTGATGCAGTAGTATCTGTAAGCGGGTCATCTCCAGCATACGTATTCATGTTCATTGAAGCGATGGCGGATGCAGCCGTAATTCAGGGAATGCCAAGGGATAAGGCATATAAATTTGCAGCCCAGTCAGTTATGGGAAGCGCAAAAATGCTTTTGGAAACAGGAAAACATCCAGGTGAGCTCAAAGACATGGTTTGCTCGCCAGGGGGAACTACAATTGAAGCTGTAGCCGTGCTTGAAGAAAAAGGGTTCAGAACGGCCGTAATAGAAGCTATGAGAGCATGCGGAGAAAAAGCATCCAGAATGTAGAAACAAATAACTATCATATTCAATTGTGAAAATCTGTATATTAAGTTATAATGAAACTAGGATTCTTATTAAGGAGAAATTACAATGAATGATATGATAGATATAGGTTTAATCGTAAATAAACTGCGAAAAGAAAAAAAAATAACTCTCAAGCAACTGAGCGACAAATCCGGTCTTTCAACAGGATTTTTGTCTCAGTTTGAAAGAGGAATGACAACCATAGCTGTCGATTCCCTGATTGTAATAGCCAAGATATTGGAAGTTGATTTGGACATATTCTTTGGAAAGAAGCGAAGCGCTTCGAGCCAGAATCTTATTATAAGAAGCTATGACAGAGAGGTATCTTCTGTAAACTCAAAGTATATTCAGTTTAACTTAGTTAAAGATGCAAATATAGCAGAATTTCTGCCAAGGATATATGAAATTCTTCCGTCAAAATACGGAGAAAAAGGAACCGAAAACTATGTTCACGAAGGGGTAGAATTCATATATGTGCTTGAGGGAGTGCTTACTATGCATATCAAAAGCAAAAATTTTGAAATGTATCCTGAAGACAGCATATATCTGGACTCAAAAACACCGCATAACTGGGAAAACAATACGAATAAAATAGTTAGAATCCTTACGGTTAATCACCCAAATCCTTATTTCAATGAGAGTAAAATTGTAGAGAGCTTTAAAAAATAAGATGTAAAAAAATGCATAGTGGAAAAAAAATGCCATATATTTGGTATTTTTTTTCCACTTTTTTTTATTTCGGAATTTAAAAGAGGCTGGATAAATCATATGTAGTCCAGAAAAAAAAATTTACTAAAAATTAAAACCATTGGAATCAAAGCGTTAGAGTAGAAAAATGAACGGAAATACAATATGAATTTCTTGAATACTCGAAAAATGGAATGCAATTTGCAATTATAATTATCAAGATGTAAGTACAACAAGCAATAATCTAAAAAAATTCAGGCATAAAAAATTGCTTGAATTAATCCTAAGCCTGAAATTTTAAATCTTATTACATAAAATAACAGAGATTGAAGTTCGGGCTTTCGGAAGACGTTATTTAAAGAGAGAAGGAGAATAAAATGGTAAAAAAAGGCGAGTGGGTAATCATCCACAGAAATATTTTAGAGCCAGCACAAAGAGCTCCACAAGTACCAGATGATACAAAGAAAGTTCCACTAGAGATGTGGGTTAAAGGATACTTGAAAAGTGATGCGAACATCGGAGATCAAGTTGAGATAACAACAAGAACCAAGA
>JBATTG010000028.1:0-4025 GCA_049670425.1 Proteocatella sp. | reverse complement strand
CAAAGAACCACGCTGCTCAAAATAATCTGCTTTTGATTGCCAGTTTGATTTTTTATGCATGGGGAGAGCCTCTGTTTGTTTTTATAATGATTGCCTGCATAGGTGCAAATTATTATTTTGGAAGGCTTGTGGAATCCAAGCAATCCAGCGGGGATTCCAAGCTAATATTGACTTTGATGCTTATATTCAATCTGGGAGTACTTGGTATATTCAAATATTCAGGATTTGTTATTTCTAATTTAAACTCCCTGTTTTCTTTGAATTTCAATGTGCCGGAGATAGCACTTCCTATTGGAATATCGTTTTTTACATTTCAGGGGATATCGTACGTAATAGATGTATACAGGAAAAAGGCAGAGGCTTTTCAAAATCCTCTTGATGTAGGGCTTTATATATCTTTTTTCCCGCAGCTTATTGCTGGACCGATCGTCAGATATGAGACGATTGCGGCGGAACTCAGAGAAAGAAAGGCTACAGAGGATGATTTTGCCCAGGGCATTGCAAGATTCATAATAGGTATCGCCAAAAAAGTAATCCTTGCAAATCAGTTTGCCCTTATAGCTGACAAGGCTTACAGCCTGCCTCCTGAGTCGATTTCTATGACTCTTGCCTGGATGGGTGCGGTAGCTTATATGCTTCAGATATACTTTGATTTTTCGGGTTATTCGGACATGGCTATAGGTCTTGGAAGGCTTTTTGGATTTCACTTTCCTGAAAACTTCAACAGCCCATATATGGCAAAGTCGGTATCGGATTTTTGGCGAAGATGGCATATATCACTCAGCAGCTGGTTTAAGGATTACGTGTATATACCTTTAGGCGGAGGAAGAGTTAGCCGGATTAAACAAATCAGAAATCTTGCGCTAGTATGGCTTTGCACGGGCATATGGCATGGCGCAAACTGGACGTTCATCGTATGGGGGATTTATTTTGGAGTTCTTATAATAGTAGAGAAATTTACAAGGCTTGATAAATATCTTGAAAGAAGCCGGATTATAGGACATGTTTATACGATATTCATCGTTTTGTTTGGCTGGATACTCTTCAGGGCAAACAGCATATCTGAAGCGTTCTTTTATATTAAATCCATGTTTGGCATGAATGGAAGTTTTCCAGTTGAAAGCATAACTGCCCTTTATCTTAATGATAATTTAATAATATATATAATGGGAATTATATCGTGCCTCCCAATTATTGAAAAGGGACGCCAGCTCTATGAAAAAATTGAAGGGGATTCATGTTTTGCAAAGGGGATGCAGCTTGGATATGTTATGATTCTTGCGGCATTCTTTGCGGTATCGGCCTCATATTTGATAAAGGGTACTTACAATCCATTTATATATTTTAACTTTTAGTGAGGAATACTGATGAAATTGACGTTGAAAAAAGCGGCTATAGCGGCTTTTATTGGATTTTTAGGAGTTACAGGCCTGCTTACAGTCACAGTTAATGCAATAGATGTGGCCAAGGATGCTTATACCACATTGAAAGATACTTACATCGCAAACCCTGGAGTAAAGGGCGCTTTGACTGGAACTATTGGTGGTATTGAAAATGGATTTTCCCAAAATGTGTTTGGGCAGAATAGTTTTATCAATCTTTACGGCCTTACGGAAAAGAAATTAGGCAAAGAATATATAATAGATGTGGACAGTTCGTATAATATAATAAAAGATAATTATGGGAAACTGCACTTTGCGGCTTTTAAAGAGGACAATTCAAAGGCGGCTGAGGAAATAATAGAGCTGAATAAGTCTTTGAAGGACAATGGCATAAACATGCTTTACGTTCAGACTCCAATAAAAATGATTAAAAATTTCACAAAACTAAATCCGGCAATAATCGACTATTCCAACGAAAATTCGGATAAAATAGTTGCCCAGCTCAGATCAGGAGATGTGGATGTTATTGATTTGAGAAATCTTATAGATACAGCAGGTATTGAAAAAAACCGTCTGTTTTATAACACTGACCATCACTGGACCATAGAAACAGCATTTTGGGGCGTCTCGAAGGTTGTTGAAAAGATAAGGACAATCTACGGCGTTGACCTGGATCCTAAAAGATTCTATACCGATGTTAAAAATTATGATGTTAAGCTGTATGAGGACAACTTTCTTGGTTCCCAGGGAAGACGAGTTGGAAAATATTATGGAGGGGTAGATGATTTTTCGCTGATTACACCAAAGTTTGATACCCACTACTCGGTCACAATCAACAAGCGAAACAAGGTGGAAAATCTTGAAGGAAGTTTTGAAGAAAGTATAATCAACAAGGAAATACTTGAGGAAAAAGATATGTTCACAAACAGGTATGTGTCATATTTTGGAGCGGATTATCCAGAGATAATAATGAAGAACCATGAGACCGATAATGATTTCAAAATCCTGATTGTAAAGGATTCTTTTGGAATTCCGTTTTCGGCATTCATCTCAACTATGGCCGGCGAAACAAGGATGGTCGATACCAGGTATTACAAGGAAAAGTCGGTAAAAGACTATGCGCTTGAATATAAGCCTGATCTTGTGATTTATGTTTACAGAAGCATAAGAACAATACAATAAGATTTTAAATAACATAAATAAGGAACAAAATCATTCATCATAAGTTACGTGATTGATTTTGTTCCTTTTTTATCTGTATACAATATTTTTCTTAGTCGAAAAACTGATCGTGTATTGCCTGAACGGCTCTGTCTGCATCCTGCTTGTCAATAAGCACCGAAATTTTTATTTCTGAGGATGAAATCATCTGGATATTTATATTGTTATTTGAAAGAGCTTCAAACATAGATGAAGCTATTCCTGCATTGTTTATCATTCCAGTTCCCACGATGGAAATTTTAGCGATATTGTCATTTACGGCCACTTCCGTGAATCCAAGCACGGGTTTTAATTCATCAAGAGCGCTGACGGCCTCCTGGATATGCTTCTTGGCAATGGTAAAACTGATGTCGCGGTTTCCATTTCTTCCAGTTGACTGAAGGATAATGTCTATGCTTATTTTTTTATTCGCTATAAGGGAAAATACTTTGAAGGCAATCCCTGGAATGTCATTAACATCGATGAGTTCGATTACGGCTACATCCTCATCTTTTGCAATACCTCTAACTAACATTTTTTCCATTTTGTCATTCTCCTTTACTATTGTTCCAGGCAGTCTTGAAAAGCTGGAAAGAACTTCCAGGTTGACATTGTATCTTTTTGCCAATTCAACAGAGCGGTTATGGAGCACCTGAGCTCCCATAGTAGCTAGTTCCAACATTTCATCAAATGATATATTATCTAGTTTTTTAGCGTTTTTAATTTTTCTAGGGTCAGCGGTGTATATGCCGTCTACGTCAGTATAAATCTGACAAAGATCTGCGCGAAGCTGCGCGGCAAGAGCCACGGCGGTGGTGTCGCTTCCACCTCTTCCAAGCGTGGTTATGTCCTCTGACTTGTTTATTCCCTGAAAGCCTGCAACGATTACGATTCTTCTGTTGGCAAGTTCTTCCTGGATTCTTGAATTGGTAAGGCTTTTGATTCTTGCAGAAGAATAATTTGAGTCGGTTTTTAAACCAATCTGCCATCCGGTAAGTGAAATTACAGGAAATCCTAATGACTGTATGGCCATGGCAAGGAGTGAAATTGAAATCTGTTCCCCTGTTGAAAGCAGCATGTCCATTTCACGGGTGGTCGGGTTTTTGTTGATTTCAGCGGCTTTTGCAAGCAGATCATCCGTGGTGTCTCCCTGCGCCGAAAGAACGACAACTACATCGTTTCCAGCTGAAAAGGTCTGTGTTGCAATATCTGCAACGTTTAAAATTTTGTCTCTGTCGGCAACGGAACTTCCGCCGAACTTTTGTACAATTAAGCTCATAATCTACACCTCTAGTCTGATTAATAGTGTCTCAATCCGTCATTGAAATACAAATGTGTTTATATAATCAGTACATAATATCACAGCCTCAAAAATAAATCAATACAATATTTATCAAAATGAAAAAAGCACAACCCTGGAATATATTCCGGGGTTGTGCTTTT
>JBATTG010000027.1:0-4607 GCA_049670425.1 Proteocatella sp. | reverse complement strand
TTTGAGAGTAGTGTAATTCTATATGGTAGTCAAACCTAGTACATTCAGTGTACTTTCCGAGCCATCGTTTGAGAGTAGTGTAATTCTATATGGTAGTCAAACTTGTTGATGCAGCGAATGTTCTTATAGCTTGTTTGAGAGTAGTGTAATTCTATATGTATTCAAAAATTAAAATAAAAAATCGGCAAACTTATTACAAGATTGCCGATTTTTTGTTGAACAAAAATGGAATTTTAGGGTATAATAAAGATTAAGTTAATAATGGATAAATGGATATAGTTTTAAAAACTACTTGAAACGATAACGAAAACGATGTAATATGGGAAGAAGATAGAGTTTTAGGAAGTTTGGGTTCAATCAAAGGGAATCTGGTAGTGGGCAAATGTTGTCGTAAGTTAAATTGCTGCTCATCGGTTAATATAGGACGGGTAAAAAGTTACAGTGGAATTAGTTGCAGTATATAGATTTGAAAGCTGAAAGGGGATTACTATGGAAAATAAAATTGCGTTATTAGTAGACAGTGGAATAGATGTGCCTGCTCCAATCATGGAGGAATACGGAATATACTCGATTCCGCTGAAAATTATATACAAGGACAGGGAGTATTCTGACGGGGTGGATATCCAGGCCGAAGAGGTATATGCAAACTTGTCAGAAGAAATTCCCAAAACATCATTGCCGGGAACCATGGAGACAATGCAGATTCTAGACAAAATCAAAGCTGATGGCTACGAAAAGGTTTTAATTGTAACCTTGTCAAGCGGTTTGAGCGGAACCTTCAATCTGGTATCTCTCATTGCAAAGGAATATGAGGGCTTGGAAATTGGTCTTATAGATACAAAAAATATCGGAATTGCAGGCGGAATGGTTGCCATTCAGGCAGCGGAACACATAAAAGAGGGAATGGACTTCGAAACTTTAAAAGAAAATGCAATTAAAAGCGTAGGAAAATCGAAAATATTTTTCTGCCTTTCAACTCTGGAATATCTTCAAAAAGGTGGAAGAATAGGTCTTGTTTCTTCAATGGTGGGGAGCGCGCTTAATCTTAAACCTATAATCTCATGCAATGAAGAAGGTATCTATTATAATGTGGCAAAAATAAGCGGCAGAAAGCGTTCTTTGGACAAAATGATAGAAGTGGCTGTAGAATATGCATCTAAAGCGAATGCGTACAACCTGGCCGTAGTTCATGGCGGAGCGGCAGAGGATGCAGTCAAGGTAAAAGAAAAATTGATGAAAAGATTGAATAAATATAAAAAAGTCTTCGATGGACAAATAAGCCCGGCACTGGGAGTTCATACGGGCCCGGGACTTGTAGGAATCGGAGTTCAGATTCTGGATTAAAACGAAATCAAAAAAGACTGAAAATATAAAATCGGCAGAGCCTGTACAAAGCTCTGCCGATTTTTTTTAGGTTGCCAAGCAGGGGGTGAAAATTTAAGAGTAAAGGCCAAGTTCAAGTTTGAGCTGACCCTTTTGCTGAAGTCCCACCAGTCTTTTTATTTCCTTGCCATCCTTTATAATGAGGATAGTAGGCACTGACATTACCCTGTATTTCCTTGCAATATCTTTGTTGTCATCTACAAGAACTTTTGTTATTTTTATTTTTCCAACGGAATCAAATACGAGCTCATCAATTATCGGACTTTGAGCTCCGCAAGCAGCTCACCATGAAGCGAAAAAATAAACCAGTACAGGCATCTTGCTTTCGATTACTTCTTTTTCAAAATTTTCATTGTTCAAAATAACACTCATTAAAATCCTCCTCTCAAGATTATAGAAATTTATCAGTAAAGAGATAAAATATTTGTAAGATCAAATACATATACTAAGTTATTACCCTAATATGAAGCATTATATAGTTTTTTTTGTATTTTAAATAAATCTCTGGATTCAAGATTTCTGCAACTGCGCATCCTCCCTTTTTTTAAAAAGCAAAATCAGTCGATTTGTGACAAAATTCATAAATATTCTAGTTTTTTTTGTTTATTTATTAATTCTTCTTTATTAATTTTTCATAAAATTTTCAAATATGGCAACTTTTAAATAGGAATGTTGTTTCTTTTCGAAAAAGGATTTTGCAATTTTTAAAACAGCCTTTTTTGTATATAGTTGATGCTGGAGAGATTACTATAGGGCATTAATTAATTTTTTGGTGCAGATAAAACCGTAGGATTCAAATTATATTAAAATTAATATTAAGCCTAAAGTTTAATGAAATTAAATTCACTCAATATGTTATTATTACTTACCTAGTCCTGTGTATCAACTGTATTAACTCGAAGCAGGTCTGGAAATAAAATTTAAATGTAATTAATTATAGTAAAATAAAAATGAATAAATTGTTGGCTGTAAAGTCAATATAACCTTCGTCTGACATATAAATCTGTACTTTTTATAATTCAAGAAAATAGAATAATGAATTAGATTTATTGACAAAATCCAAACGTGAAACAACTTTCTTTATTTATTCTGATTGAGTTTGTTGGCATGGCTTTAAAAAATAAAGCAAGTGTCTTGAATCGGATACATGGCATTCAGCGTATTTTGAAATTTTTCATTGACAACAGCGGGAATATATATTATCATTGATTCAAAGTTGATAGAGGTTGCGGATAGATTAGTAACCAGTGGAGAAGGCATTCTGTGAAACTGGTAAAAGGCGATTCCGCCGAAGAGTAAGGTCAGGCATGACCAGCTTTGGGACAAAGTATAATATACTTTGGACTCCTGTTTCGTATATGAAATAGAGGTGCTATCGATACAACGGAAATCTTGATATTCTTAGTTGCGTCGATGCGGATGCAGCTTTTTTTGTACTCAAAAATGTGTTAACAGACAAAATAGTAGAATTTCAGGAGGAAAAAATTATGTCAATATTCAAAGGTTGTGGAGTTGCGGTAATAACGCCAATGCATGAAGACGGAAGCGTGGATTTTCAAAAATTCGAAGAGATACTAGAGTGGCAGATTGCCGAAGGTATAGATTCTATAATAGTGTGTGGAACGACAGGAGAAGCTTCGACTCTAGATAATGAGGAGCATATAGAGGTTATAAGATTTGCGGTTGAAAAGGTAAACAAGAGGGTTCCGGTAATTGGCGGAGCAGGAAGCAATGACACGAAACACGGAGCAGATCTGTGCAAGAGGATAGAAGCCACTGGCGTGGACGGGCTTTTGCTTGTCACCCCATACTATAATAAATGTTCACAAAAGGGACTTATCGGCCACTACACGGTGTGTGCAGATGCAGTGAAAATTCCTTGCATACTTTACTCTGTGCAGGGAAGAACTGGAGTGAATATAGAACCAGAGACAGTGCTTGAGCTTTCCAAACATCCAAACATAGTCGGTATAAAGGAAGCCAGCGGAAATATATCTCAGGTAGTGGAAATAGCAAGACTCGTGCCAGAAGGTTTTGACATATATTCAGGAAATGATGACATGGTTGTTCCGCTTATGGCTCTTGGTGGATCGGGATATATCTCGGTGCTTGCCAATGTAGCGCCGGCAGATTCTGTAGCGATGACCAGAAAATATTTTGAAGGAGATTTAAAAGGATCGCTGGAACTTCAGCTGAAAATGAAACCTCTTATAGATGCGCTTTTTGCAGATGTAAATCCGATTCCCGTAAAGGCTGCAATGTTCATGATGGGAAAATGTGAACTGGTTTACAGACTTCCACTGTGTACGCCGAGCGATGACGTTTATGACGCAATAAAAGCAGAAATGCAGGCATACGGGATAATATAATAGTGAAATTGAGCTTGTTTAGTTTGCAGGCAACTGAATTTATAAGATATAGAATATGGAATAAAACAAAAATGGAATTCAATTCACTTCAAGTCGATAAGGGGAAATGATATGATTAAAATAATACTTCATGGCTGTAACGGCAGAATGGGTAAGGTGCTACAGGAAATAATAGCATCTTCAAAGGACTGCATGGTGGTAGCAGGGATAGACAGATACAAAGGGGAAGGTCTTGATTTTCCAGTATTTGAAACCCCAGACAAGTGCGATGTATCTGCGGATGTAGTAATAGACTTTTCAAATCATAATGCCATAAAGGATCTTATGGATTACTGCATAAACGCAAAGATGCCAGTAGTCGTTGCAACGACAGCTCTGGGAGAAACGGAAAAACAGCTGCTTGCGGATGCTTCAGCGCATATACCGGTATTCAACTCTTTCAACATGTCCCTTGGCATAAATGTCATAGCCAAGGTGATGGAGGCCATGATGTCGGTTCTGGAGGATGATTTCAATGTTGAAATCGTAGAAAAACACCATAACCAAAAAATAGATTCTCCAAGTGGAACGGCCCTGCTTTTGGCAGATGCCATAAATGATTCCTGCAAGGTCAAAAAAGAATATATATATGGAAGACACAGCAAATCGGACGAATGCAAGATAACTGACCTGGGAATACATGCGGTAAGAGGCGGTACTATACCGGGTGAACATACCATAATATTCGCCGGACCCGATGAGGTTATTGAGATAACCCATACTGCCCTTTCAAGAAACATATTTGCAAGAGGTGCCCTGAAGGCGGCAAAATATATTTCACAAATGGAAAAAGGACTCTACTCCATGAAGGAAATG
>JBATTG010000026.1:0-11856 GCA_049670425.1 Proteocatella sp. | reverse complement strand
TGCTGTGAGAGTGAGAAATTAAACACAAATCGGCTACAACCTATAGTTTTGTTGATCAGAACGGCTGGTTCTTGTGTAGGGTATATCCTGAATTTGTATGCTTTGTGTTTCAACATTTTTTTCACCTCGCTTCAATGTTAATATAGTAATATTATACCCTTATTAGCTATACTTGTAACACTTGCAGGCGATTCATCCCACCACATAATCTTGCCAATTACTGCTACTTTTTCTATGGCTATCTTACTAGTGTTTTTCTGAGCTTTGCAAGCGCCGACTTCTTGATGTCCTTGGAATATTCGTAGCTTATCCCAAGCTCCCTGGCTGTGTCTATCAGTTTTTTTCCAGACAGTATGTTCTCCTTGACTATATATTTTTCCTTTTCGCCTAGGCCTTCGATGAGATCCAAAAGTTCCACCTCGGCGTATCCACTTTCTTCATACGGCATTTTGTTCATGCTGCGGCTGCCTTCATCCGCAATCTGATACTCGTATTTCGCCTTTTTGAGCTCGGCTTTTTTCAAATCCCAGAAATAGCATGAAAGCATTCGGTTGAGATATCCAAGGAATTTGACGCCAATGAAATTTTGATTGTATCTGCGGATGAGTATGATGCACCTCATCCTGCCATCTTGCATGAGATCCTCATCTGCATAACCAAAATAATATCTGCATCTTTTGGCTATCAGGGGCTCGACTCTGTGGATTATTTCCCCCAGGGCTTCCTCTTCGCCGTCCTGGTATTTTGCGATGAGCTCATTGAAAATCAGATATTCCCGCCCTGCCTGGACCTCTTCATTTTCAATTATTTCGACTTCCTGATTTTTCGCCATTTTCACTTCTTCAATTTTCAAATCTTCCACTTCTTTCATTTTTGAATCCTCCTTTTCTTATTTTGAGCCGTTCGATTTTTTATCCTCTCACTAATATATATATAGAAAAAAATGGAAAATCGTGTGAAAACGCGAAAAATATTTTATCTATTTTTTACACCCTTTTTTCAGAGCTCCGAGCATATGTTAGGATGTAAGGCAAAAACGAAAGGAGGTGAAAACAATATGGCAAATTCAGTCAAAACTTCCAGTTCCCTAAAACTGGTATACACTTTAGGAATGGAGGGGGAAAAAGTGATAACCCAGTCAAGAACAATATCCAGCATCGACATGAATGCTACAGATGACAACGTTCTTGGTTTTGCACAGGCAATCCTCGACCTTCAACAAAAATCCGCCGCTGTAAGCAGAGTAGACGCCGAGGCTCTTAGTGCATAATTTCGGCAAAAAATACTAGAAAGGAGGAATAAAATATGGACAGCGAAAAAACTTTGGTACTGAGCTTCAAAAAAACCAATGGCAATGCCTTTTCATTCAACGTGCCTTATCCAAAGGACGAGATAGTTGCAGCCGATGTGCTTGCTCTTGCAAACTTCATGATTCAAAACAAGATCATAGTTTTCAAGGACAATTCCGAAATAGCGACATTTGAAAAAGCATATGTTCAGGAAGTCAGCAAGACTACTGTAAATACAAATATCTAA
The DNA here is from genome assembly GCA_049670425.1 of Proteocatella sp. GTDB lineage: Bacteria > Bacillota > Clostridia > Peptostreptococcales > Filifactoraceae > Proteocatella. Next base: position 10,320 of record JBATTG010000026.1, on the reverse strand, counting down.
TCAATCAAAAAACCCGTCAGGCTTAAATCAGTCTGGCGGGTTTTTTTGCCTTATTTGTGATATAATATACATAGCAAATTAAAAGGAGAAAACATATGATCAAGGAAAATCAAAAACTGTTAAATTACATGAATATACTTACCGACGCCCTGGTTATCGTGCTGTCGCTGGTGATATCATATATACTTAGATTCGAGGTATTGGAAGGCCTTCCCGGAAACCTCCTGCTTCCTTATTATTTCAGGGTATCACTTATCATGTCGGTTTCTTTTCTTGCCCTCTACAGCGCCCTGGGGCTTTACGACTCCTTTCGAAACAAGCAGTTTGTAAGCGAGCTTGGCCTCATAATAAAGGCCAACATATTTGGAACCCTGCTGTTTCTTACAATCTTCTTCCTGTTTAAGATAATAGATATTTCACGTATGGCTCTTGTATTCTTCCTGTTCATAAATATAACACTTACAGGACTTAAGCGCTACGCCCTGAGAGTGTCGCTTCGAAGATACCGAAAACGTGGCTACAACCAGAAGCATGTGCTTCTTATCGGAAGCGGTAACCTTGCCAGAGAATACATCGAGGCTCTTAATAAGAACAAATCCCTGGGTTTTCACATCTCAGGCTATATATCAGACAAGGAGGATCTCGAGGGACTTAAATATCTTGGAGATTTTGATAATCTCGCAGACACTCTTGACGAAATAATCTTTGATGAGGTAGTCGCGGCTCTGGAGATTGATGATTTCAAAAAACTTAAATATATAATAGAAAGCTGCGAAAAAAGCGGCACTAAGATATCGGTTATTCCTTTTTATGCAAAATATATGCCTGCCAGACCCTATGTGGATGAGATAGAGGGAATCCCGCTTATAAACGTGAGGCGCATTCCTCTTGACAACATGGCCAACGCCTTCGTCAAAAGAATGATGGATATAGCCGGCTCGCTGATTCTGATACTGCTCACATCTCCCATCATGATTTTTGCAGCTCTTGGCACCAAAATTTCCTCTCCAGGGCCGGTTATCTTCAAGCAGCACAGGGTAGGCCTCAATAAAAAGAACTTCACCATGTACAAGTTTCGCTCCATGAGAGTCAACGACAGCCAGGCCAGCGGCTGGACCACAGACAGCGATCCCCGAAAGACCAGATTCGGCTCCTTTATAAGGAAGTTTTCGATAGACGAGCTTCCGCAGTTCTTCAATGTGCTCTTTGGAGACATGAGCCTCGTAGGTCCAAGACCTGAGCTTCCCCACTTTGTGGACAAGTTCAAGGAAACTATTCCCCTTTACATGGTCAAGCATCAGGTGCGCCCCGGCATAACAGGCTGGGCACAGGTTTGCGGTTTCAGGGGAGATACTTCCATAAAAGGCCGCATCGAGCATGACATCTACTATATCGAAAACTGGAGCGCCCTGTTTGACATCAAGATCATATTCATGACGGCCTTCAAGGGCATGGTCAACAGCGAGAAGATGGTGAAATAATAGTTTGAAAATCATACAATCAAAAAAGAGAATTGTCAGCCGATTTTGGCTTTCAATTCTCTTTTTTGTTCTTAAATATTCTGTCAGCCGATTCATCCCGCCACCCATGCTCGCGCTGACGTGAAAATGATAGGGAGGTTTCGGCCGAAAGGTTAAATATTATTGCTATTTAATTAGAAGCCTCCTTGCTATGCTTTCAGCCTGGCTTTCTTGTTTATATAGTTGATTGCACAGCCCGCTCCGAGTATTACCCAGAATACCGGTGATATTACCGGCACCGAGTCGTTGAAGAACCCTGCACCAAGATAGCCTATTATCGCAACCAGGCATGCTACCCCGTAGTAGTCCCCTTCGGAGTATTCCTTCTTGAGGGCATAAAGCTTCAGCGAATCTACTATATAGGCTCCCCATAGTACCATCATGCTAAGCATGGCGAAAATTCCGCTGTTCATAGCGTAAAGCAGGTATATGTTGTGTGGTTTGTCCACAATCATAAATGGCGTGTCATATGCATAAGTTTTGGCAACTATGTCATTATGAGGGAACGTCATAAGGAAATTGTCAGGACCATAACCAAGCAGCGGTTTTTTTGCTATAAGCGGAAGCGTTCGTGACCAGATGTATCCCCTCATAGAGCCTACCTTCTCATTGCCTTCAAAACCAATGTGCGGAGCTACTTCAAGTTCGTACCTGTTTGCCTGTGAATCTATAAGGTATACACCATCTCCGTTCACCCACTCAAGCAGGAAATAAGTGAAATTATCATAATTGAGGGCTATCTGAGAATACGCTCCATTGCTTTCACTGGATTCCAAAACTTCCAGTTTTTCATATGGCGCGGACAATTGATAGTTTCGGTTTTCTTTATCATAAACATTTCCAACAGGATTTCCTTCGCCGTCACTGAATCTTATATTAAGTCCATCTTTAAACTCCATATTTAGCTGACCGGCTACAGTTTCCAGCCTTACCTTGTTTCCTTTGGCCTGTACGTCATAGATTGGCAGTCCATAGGTCGGATCGTGTACATAAGAGCTGTCCTTTGAAACAAGGCCTTTTGCCTCTTTAAGTATATCCAAAGTATTGTCCAGAAGCAGGCCCTTGCTTACTACATTAGCCATTCCTGTAGCTGCTATTGCTACAACAATCGCTCCAATTAGAAGCTTCTTATTCTTGAATATTCTTTTGAAATATATTATAAATATGGCTGCTACCGCAATCGCCACTCCCACAAGGCCAGCCTGCGAGTTTGCCTTAACGAGGATGACTGTAGTGGCAATCACTATCGCTCCTATTACAGCTCTCATTACCTTATTTTCATAATTAGAAAGTGCAATTACTGCAAAGAAGGGTATAATCAGAGCGGCATAGCTTCCTACATAGTTGGGATTCATGAGTGTTAGATATACAATTCCATAGGTAGGCTCTGAATTCAACATATCTTGATACTGTTTTGGTATTACCAGTTTGCTTATGAAATCGGTAGCTACAATGTCTTTATTCAGTATCTGAGATACTCCAACAACAAGCATGACACCAGAGAGAAATATCAAAGCATATTTAATATACTTAAAGTCAACAGCATCTTTTAGCATAAAATAAGTGTATATGAACATGATCATGTAGCAAATATACATTATAAGACCCTCATGCCTCTCAGGTGCACCCCACAGAGCTACATTCCTGTAATCAGATGTCACAGTGCTTAGCATCGATACTGCAAGAAATATCCCCAGTGTTCCAAATATAAGCTTTGTAAAGCTGTCATTTTTTATATTGTGTCTGTCTACAGCAAAAAAAAGACTTGCAAACATCACGACTGACAAGATCATTATCATTATGCTCTTGCCCATGCAGAACAGATCCATTTCAGTTTCACCTGTCCAGAAACGGCTTACAGCTTCATCCAATGGAATAATATGCCACCTTAGTATAAGTGGTACCACGGCCAGCATAAGTACTATCGGCAGAAAAGAAATATGTTTTGTAAATGTATTTTCCGCCAGTCTTTGCTCAACTTTATTTTTAGTATTAGTTTTTTTGCTCATTTCATCTACTCCTAATAATTATTTGGGACCCTTTAAAGAGCAATCCCGCATCTTAATCCACAGTTTTGCAACGCTAAAAAATTTAAACTTGATTCATTTTTCATTACTTGAAGCTTCCCCCTAGTAATTATAACGTATTTCAAGCTTTATGTACATACTAATTAAACGCAAAAAAAGAAGCCCGAAGGCTTCTTTTTTCGTTATTAATCTATAGTTATGATTAACCTATTACTGTTACCATTTTTGTAGCAGCATCCCACTGAAGTTCAGCTCCAAATGCAGCAGCTAATGATCTTAATTCAATAAATGTTGAACCATTTTTGATTTCAGCTTTAGCGCTTAGTTTGAAAGGAGTACCGTTTACATACATAGTGTCAGCTCCGATAACTACTGAAGCAACTTTTGAAGCATTTGAGAATGAAGCAGTCTTAGTTGCTGAATTCCAATCTGCTTTAAGTCCAAGTGACTCAGCTAAAGCTCTAACTGGTAGCATAGTGTAACCTTTACCAGCTACATATGGAGCTTCGTTAGCAGTCATAGTAGCACCGTTTACAGTGTACTCTTTTGAACCTATTTTGAACATAGTAGTTGTAGCCATTGTTCCGTACTCTTTAACAACGTTTACGTATGCTACTGAGTAATCAGCATCAGCATCTTCGTCTTTACCAAGAACAAGATCTACTGCTTTTGATGCATCGTCTTCTTCTACTAAATAAGTGTCTAGCATTTTGTTTCCATCAACTTCTGAACCAGAAACCATTACTAAAACATTTGATATTGTTATCATTCCAGCTTCTTTTGTAGAAGAAGAATCAATCTCGATAGCAATTGTATTTAATTCGTCTCTGTCGTCTCCATTTTCATCAAAAAGATCTTCATCAACTTTTAAGCCATTAGTAACTTCAACTTTGAAGTTTGATCCAAAAGATAATCCAGCTCTGTTTACATCATCTAAGTTAAGAACTAGAGTCTCGTCTGTATCAAACATTCCAGCTTTAGCTTCTTTTATTACTATGTTAGCAGTTGCTAGGCTTTCACCTTTTTTGATTGGAGTTACTTTTTCTATTGAAACTGTGTATGCAGGAGTTACCGTTGCTATGTCAGCTTCAAGTGTTCCGAAATCTCTTGATTCTGCAGTAATAACTACAGCTCCATTTTGAGCATAATCAGTATCGATTTCCATTATGAATTCAAGAGTGTCTAATCCTGCATTTTTTACTGTTGCAGTAAATTCGCCATCTTCATAAACGCCATCTTTTAGTTCATCAGTTGTAGGAGCTTTTACTGTTACATCACTACTAGTAATTGTAGTAGTAGTTACATCTGCACCCTTAACTGTAAAGTCAATATCTCTACCATTTGTAAAAGATCCTTTTACTCCTGAAAGTTTAACTTTTATTTTAGCTGTGTCCCCACCGTAAAGTGCAGGAATCTCTTTTTTACCATTTTCAACTGCTGTCATTGCAACATCAAAATCAGCTACAACTCCGATAACAGCATCAACTGTCTCTAAGTTTTGAGTACCTTTTTTAGCTGTTACTTTTAAAGTTACATCACCTTTTGATGCATCTCTTTTGTCAACTGTTACAATTGTTTTAACTAATAAATCTTTAGTATTATCAGCTATCTTAACAGTAACCTTGTTTGCATCATATACAAGATCTCCAGAAGCTTCTGTAAGAGTAGTTCCGCCTAGAGCGATTACTGTTACAACATCACTTGCATTTTCTTTTACATGATCCCAATCAAGGAAATCTGGTAATTCAAGTACAAGAGTATCAGCGCCTGTATTTTCATCGATATCTTTGATTGTTACTTTAGATAGTTCTCCACCATCATATGAAATTTTTGAAGTAGCATCTGCTACTGATAATTTCATGTCTCCATCTTCAGCTACTACAACAGTACCAACTAGTATTGGTTTCGCAACATCGATGTTTGAACTAGCTATTTCTTCAACTGCAAGAGTTATGTCTCCAGCATCTTCCTCATCGAAGTTAACATTAAATGTTATAAATAAATCAACATCATCACCTAGTTGTTCTGCAGTTACTCCAGTGTTAGCATCCATTGTAAGGTATGCAACCTCTAGGAAACCGTCAACTGGTACAACAGTACCTACTTGTACTAGAGCATTTCCAACAAATGACTTAACAATTGCAGTCTCATCTTTAAATGTACCTTTGTTTAAAGTCAATTTAGCTTGTGCACCTGTAGTAAGTTCTGTTCCAGCAGCTTGAGTAAGCTTAACTGTTACTTTTTCGTCTACAGTTTTTTCTTGTGTGTCGTCTACGCTAATTGTTCCGCCTGGCATAGTACCAGCAGTAGCAAATGCAGACATTGGTACTAATGATAGAACCATCATTAACACCATTAATAGAGATAATCTCTTCTTCATTGTGTTTTTCCTCCTCGAAATTTTAATATGTTTTTATTGAGAGTTAACAGGGTCTCCCTCCCCTACCTAGTAAAATTACTCGATATTACGTTCCCCATTATATCAACACCTGCTTGCAATGTCAATTGTAACGAAGAAAATGTAACAAAACTGTAATTTACAGGATTATGAACTAAGTATATTACTTAAATCATTATACCCTATAATACTACATTTTTGTGTTACAGGTCAATTACATTTTTACATTATCCATTAATTGATATACTTTATGATAACATATCCTCCTGCCTTTGTCTGTTACAGTCCCGTTTCAATATGTTACTTGTTCATTACAGTCGCCGTTTTTTGAGTATTGTCCCATTCTATGTTTACCCCAAATCCAGTTGCAAGCGAACGAAGTTCTATCATTGTTGTTCCGTTTTTAACTTCTGCTGGTACAGCAAGCTTTATCGGAGTTCCGTTAACTATAAGTTCACTGCCTCCAAGTTTAACCGCTGCAATTTTTTGCTCATTTGAAAAAGTTGCCACCTTGTTTGTATTGTCCCAGTTTGATGATAAACCAAGAGCCTCTGCAAGTGCTCTTACTGGAAGCATTGTATAGCCATTCTTGATATATGGAGCCTCTACTGCTTCTTTTTTCACACCTGATGCCATATATGATTTGTTTCCTATTGTAAATACTGTAATATTTGGTATCTCTCCTACAATTTTCACATAGTCAGTTTCAAATATAACGTCATTGTTGCGTTTTATCTCCAGCTTTGCAACTCCACTTATTACATTTTCTGCCGAATATACCTGTATTCCTGAGATTTCTATTCTTGATGGAGCATTATAGCTCTTTCTAAGAATTTCAAGTTCGATTATCCCCTCTTTATTTGCCCTAGGTTTTGATATTTCTAATCCTGATGTGGTTGTTATCTGCAATTTTTCTGCGTCAAATCCCATATTTACTTTGTCAAGTGAGAAATAAAGCTTGTCACCGGTATTAAGGCTTCCAGAACTAGTTTCCTTAATTACTATGTTTCCAGCTGTAAACATGGTTCCTTTTTGAACCAGTGACATATTTGTTTCTACTGTTAAGTTAGCTGTAACGTCAGCAAGTTCGGTTCTGGCAGTTTTAAATTCCTTTGAGTTTACGGTAATATAAGCTTTTCCACTTTGCATTGAACTCGCAGTTATCTCCATCGTGAACTTTATCTGTTCCACGTCAGAATTTAAAACTTTCATTGAAAATTCTCCATTTTGGTACACTTCTTTACCATTTACAAGGTCACTCTGCATTTTTCCTTCAGATTCACCTCTGAGGATTATCTGACCTTTTGGCTGCGTTACCGTAACGCCTGTATAAGGAACGTCTATGCCCTCTATTTTGAAGTCTACATAGCCATCTTTTACAAAACTTCCTTTTATACCTTCAAGAGTTACTTCCACTGTATCGGTTTCCCCATTGTTCATCTGAGGAATCCTAGTTTTTCCTATTTCAGTAACAGCCAGCTCAATCGCATTATCCGTTACTTTCCCTATATCAAAAGCCTTAGAATTTACGTTTCTTCCGTTTACAAGGAAATCTATCATTACCTCCACGTTTCCATAAGGTATCTCAGTACCGCTCAGTGCCACTACCGGCTGAACCACTACAGAACTGCTGCTGCTTCCAACTGCCTGTATAGTCATTTGGTTCTTTTCTTTATTGTAAGTTGGAGTTATTGCTTTCCCATCAAGCTTGACTGTTGTCGCTTCATCAAATTCAAGAGTTCTTGGAAGTGTTATCTGCACTTCGTTGTTCGCTTTTACAGAGTCCAGCGTATCAAAGCGTGTGATAGTAAACGGAGAAAGAGATCCACCATCTTCACCTATTCTGGCTGTATTCTCTTCCATTTTTATAAGCATATCTCTTTGCATGCCATCAATAAAATCTGCAACAGTAACTGTATAGTTTCCAAATCCAGTTTCAGAAAGATCCTGAAGGTCCACGTCAGCATCGCCCAGCTTTGATTCGCTGAAATCCAGGTTCATCGTAATCATAAGCTTGGTGCTGCTGTTGCTTGACTCATTCAAGTCTTTTCCGCTGAATCTCATGACAAATCTGTCTTCGTTGCCTTTCAAGGCTTTACCGTCGAATTTATCCTCAAATCCTACAATAGTTTCAATCCCTACTTCTTTTCCATCCTGAATGAATTTTCCGATTACCGGATTGCTCATTCTGGCGGTCCTTACATTTTTAAGGTTTATTTCTACTAATCCTCTGCTTAAATCTGCCTGTTTTCCCAGGTCAATAAGAATGCTTACCGGCTGGCTTTCATCCAGGGCATTAAACTCCTGAATTCCACCCATTATTTCTACATTGTCATCTTCTTGCAGTGCAAATGCCGAAAATGGCATCATCGACACCGTAAGTATAAGTGCCATAAATAAAGATAATTTTTTCTTCATTTTTGTTCCTCCTCTTTAAATTTAATAACAAGAAATCCGTCAACATCACACCGACTTCTCATACCTTAACTCTCGAATTCAATCAACAAACACCGTCTTCATCTTACTACCCATTTTACCATAATTTATGCTTTTGTGCGTTTATGTAATCGATTTGTATGAATTTTTTCATAAGTTTGTAATGAAACAGACTCATATTTCTGATATACTAATGATAGTATTTAAAAATTATTAATCTCAGGAGGTAACATATGAAATACAACAAAAAAGTGGTATCTGGAATCCTTGCAGCAGTATTATGCGCTGGATCAGTTGCATTTGCAGCGCCTGCAATGACAAGGAATATCGGTGTAAACTACAATGTAAAACTTAAAGTCAACGGCCAGGATTATTCTGTATCCGATGAAAACCAAAGACCTTTTAAAACCAGTGACGGCAGAGCTTACATATCCGTTGCATCTCTAAGCGCAATGGGAATAGCTACTTCTACATTCGCTGACAACACAGTTATTGTAAAAGGTGTTGGAAGCACAGGTTCAAGTTCTACAGAGCTTCAGAGCCAGCTGAATGCTATTATCGCTCAAAATAACAGCCTACTTACGACAAACAACAATCTTCAGACTGAAAATGCTAAACTTAAGGCTGAAATCGCGACACTTACGAAGACTTCATCAAGTTCATCGAGCTCATCAAGTTCATCGTCAAGACCTTTCAATGACTTGAGCTCAAGTGACAAAAGAGATCTTGAAAAAGATCTTGTGTCCGATTTGAGAAGCCTTAGGGCAGACACTGAGTTCCAAAGAAGCCAAAGATTTGAAGTCAGAGTTTCAATCGACAGAGATTCCGTTTCACTTGACCTTACTCCATATGAAAACTGGACAGCCGACGAGGTTAAAAACTGGAATGCACTGATGGACAAGTCATCTGATTATGATCGTCTTGTTGAGGATTATGAAGACTTTGTAGAAGATGTGCAGTCCGAAGTTTCTTCAAGCCTTAGAGACTACAAGAATTATGATGTGAAAATCAAGATATCCTCTGATACAAAATCAAGCAACATCGTTGTAGATGGAGAATACCGAACTTCAAAAGATAAAGTTTATGTGGATCTTACAAAAGCTAAATAAACCGAATCACATGACATAAGTATAATTATTTCATAAAAATAAATAAAAAAACCAACTATTTGCTCGAATTTCATTTCCTTGTTATACAGGGGAATAGCAATGGTTGGTTTTTTTGTTGTTCGCATTCTATATTGATTATTGTTAATCAAAATCCTTCTGAAGCATTTCTTTCAACTTTTCAAGAGCTCTTCTTTTTATTATTCTCGCCTTTTCATAATTCAGGTTTTTTTCCCAGGATACTTCTACGAGCTTTTTTCCATGCATAATATTCTCCATTATAATATCTCGCTCCGAATCATCAAGGATCGACATTATTTCTTCTAATTCAATCGCCGTATAAGTAAGCGCTGCCCGCTCATCTTCAATTAGTGATAGCTCACAGTCTGCAGCATCCCCGTAAGTACTCAGGAATTCATTGTCTAAAATATTTTTTTGCCTCTTTTTTAAATCCCCGAAAAAATATGATAGCATCTGTTTCAAATAGCCGAGAAATCTGACATCAACAAAATCCATATTGTACGCTACAATAAGCTCAAAACATCTTAACCTGCCTTCTTGCATAAGATCTTCATTTTCAAATCCAAAATAATGTCTGCATCGTTTTTTAATCATAGGGTCAACCTTTAAAATAATCTCTCCCGCCGCATCGCTGTCTCCGTTACGATAACATCTTAAAAGTTCCTCAAAAACTTGATACTCATTTTCATTCTTCATTTCCAATTTCCTCCTTAATAATATTATTTCCAACATGGTTTAAGACAAAAAAAATCCGCCTATGCCTGCTGCCAGGAAGTTGCGGAATCACGTTGTCGTCTTGCTCTTTTTATAGT
>JBATTG010000025.1:0-1606 GCA_049670425.1 Proteocatella sp. | reverse complement strand
CTCCACAACGGGTCTTACGATGACGAGCAAAAATCATTCAGAAATATGCGGGAATTTATTGAAAATCATGATCTTTTAAGAAAAAACATGAGCCACAGAGAGATTTATCTTAATAATTTGACAAAGGTCGAAAAAGATAAGCTCAAAACTGTATTGAGATGGACTGTAAAATAGCATTGCATGGCTGGCGTTTGCATCTATGGTATTGAAATTTGGAGGTATAATTAGGGTGATAAGTGATTACAGAGAGATAGAAAACAGTTATATACAAAATTTTTCGAAAAAGGAAGACTGCGGCGATTATTTGCGTTTTTATGATGACAAGCTGCCCGGCATGTATGCCTTCAACTTCATCCTTATAAAGGAGAGCATGGAAAGTGGAAATATCCATGGATTTGTCTGCAATATTTTGGAGCAGGCGAAAGCATCAAGTAAAGAATTTTTGAAGATATTGTTGCATCCTCAAATAAGTATAGATGAACACCTTAAGTCAAAATTCATCGAAGGTGGTTTTGAATTAAAAACAAACATATATATGAAGCTGAATAATGAAAAACTAGATGGTTTCAAATTAAATGGGGATTGCACCGTGAAAATAGCAAGTAAAGAAACTGAATTTAAAGATGTAGCGGTTCTTGATATAAAAACTTGTGTAGAATCTGGCATACCAGAGGCTTTTGCCAATGAAAAATCAGCAAGAAAGGGCGGGGTATACAAATCTTCAGATAGAAATTTGAAGGCATATGTTTCTTATCTTGGGGATGTCCCTGTTGGAAAATGCGAGCTTTATCTTGACCATGGCTATGCAAAGATAGAGGATTTTGATGTCATTGAAAAATATCAAAGAAGAGGCATCGGTACGGCAATGCTCAAAACTATGATAACCGATGCAAGAGGACGCAAAGCAGAAAACATATATCTGATAGCAGACAAGGATGATACTCCAAAGGAAATGTATTTAAAGCTTGGTTTTGAAATAATCGCAGAAGAGTATGAACTTTGGCTGAGTTTACAATAGAAAAGGAGAAAAAATTGGAAAATAGTATAGAGCCGGGGAAATATCGCCACTTCAAGGGCAATGAATATGAAGTGACGGGAACGGCAAAGCACAGTGAAACGCTTGAGGAAATGGTAGTCTACCGTCCGCTTTATGGTGAAGGTGGGCTATGGGTAAGACCTGCATCGATGTGGAATGAGGAAATCACAAGAGATGGAAAAACTTTCAAGCGATTTGAAAAAATTAAAGTGTAACGGATTTGTATCACAGACCCTTGTTTTCTTTGGAAGACAGGGTTTTTTTCTGGAAACAGGATTTTGCGAATATATTTTTTTGTAGATTACATGAAAAAATGGGTACAATGTAAGTATATAGGGATAGATATACTGATTTTTAAATTAGATGTAGTATTTTGCTCCAATAAAGCTTATAATATTAAATGTATTACTAAAAAACAGAAGTAGCGAGAGGTAAAAAAATAGTGAACTTTAAAGAACTAGGTATCAGCGATGATATGATAAATATCCTGAATAAAAATGGAATTGTTAATCCGACTCCGGTTCAGGAACAAAGCATAAGAGTAATAAGATCGGGAAGAGACGTGATAGC
>JBATTG010000024.1:0-14503 GCA_049670425.1 Proteocatella sp. | reverse complement strand
GATCTAAAAACAAGAAAGGAATACATTGAGGAATTTGGAGAGATGTATATTGACCAAATTGACGAATTGTAAATAATATGAATAATTCCAAAAATATTGTAGATACATTAAAAGACAACTATATGCCCTATGCCATGAGTGTCATAGTTTCAAGAGCCATTCCACAGATAGATGGGTTTAAGCCTTCACATAGGAAACTGCTCTATACCATGTACAAGATGAATCTGCTCAAAGGAAACCGAACTAAATCGGCCAACGTTGTTGGGCAGACAATGAAACTCAATCCTCATGGGGATCAGGCTATTTATGAAACTATGGTAAGAATGACCAAAGGTAATGAAGCCCTGCTTCATACGTATGTAGATTCAAAAGGTAACTTTGGTAAAAATTACTCAAGAGACATGAAAGCGGCAGCATCGAGATATACTGAAGTAAAACTGATGGATATATGCGAGGAAATATTTTCGGAAATCGATAAAAATACCGTAGATTTTTTAGACAACTATGATTCGACAATGAAAGAGCCATCGCTGCTTCCTACAAAGTTCCCAAATATATTGGTAAATGCGAACAAGGGAATCGCAGTAGGAATGGCAAGCTCAATTCCAAGTTTTAACCTCAGCGAGATGTGCAAATACACAATAGCCTTCATGGAAAATGAAGATGCGCCGATTGAAGAATATATAATTGCTCCTGATTTTCCATCGGGAGGAGAGCTCATTTATGATATAAACGAAATGAGAGAAATTTTCAAATACGGACGAGGAAGCTTCAAAGTTAGATCAAAATATAGAATAGACAAGAAAAATAATCTTGTTGAAATATTTGAAATTCCGTATACTACAAATGTTGAAGTAATAATAGAAAAAGTAGTAGAGCTTATAAAGGCTGGAAAAATAAAAGAGATAAGTGATATCCGAGATGAGACAGATTTAAATGGATTGAAAATAGCAATCGATTACAAGCGAAATACCGATCCAGAAAAACTTATGGCAAAACTCTTCAAAATGACTACGTTACAAGATTCATTCGGCTGCAATTTCAACATACTTATAAACAGCAGACCAAGAGTCATGGGAGTAAAAGAGATTATTTCTCAGTGGGTAGATTTCAGGAGAAGCTGTATAGTAAGAAAAACCGCATTTGAAATTCAAAAAAAAGAAGGCAAGCTTAATCTTCTTCTTGGACTTGAAAAAATAATATTGGACATAGACAGCGCCATAAGAATAATTAGAAATACAGAGCTTGAAAAAGAAGTACTTCCAGTACTTATGGACTATTTTAAGCTAAATGAAGAACAGGCAGAATATATAAGTGATATAAAGCTTAGAAATCTTAACAAAGAATATATTATCAAAAGGCTTGAAGAGATAAAAAATCTCAAGGAAGATATCGAGAGTGGAAAAAAACTGCTTGAGAATGGCAAATTGCAAAATAAGAGTATTGAAAAAGATTTGAAAGACGTAATGAAAAAATATTATCAGGACAGGAAAACCACTATTGTAACTAAAGATACCATCGTAGAGTATAAAGAAGAAAGCAATATAGAAGATTATCCCGTAAATATATTTATTACAGAACATAACTACTTCAAAAAAATAACAGAAATTTCTTTGAGAGGTAATTCAGAGCAAAAGCTTAAAGATGAAGATACCATGATGGAAAATTTTGTTGCAAAAAACAGCGATATAATATGGGCCATAACCGACAAGGGCAATCTTTATCAGATGAAACTTTATGAATTTGCCGACACCAAAGCCTCCACCTGGGGGGATTATCTTCCGAATATCCTTGGACTGGAACAGGGAGAATCTATAATCAAGCTGATAAATCCGAACATTGAATACAAATATATGGTTTCGACCTACGAAAATGGTAAAATTGCAAAAGTGAACTTTGATGCATATGCAACTAAAGGATACAGGAAAAAAGTACAGAAAATATTTTCAGATAAGTCAAATCTGATAAGTATTTTACCAATAGAAGATGAGTCCGATCTTTATTTAGAATCAGAAAGTCTCAGATATGCCATTGTAAATACATCTCAGATTTCATCTGTGTCATCAAGAAGCGGAATCGGAATCCAAGCGGTAAAACTTATTAAGAATGATAAGCTGATTCAATCAAGACTGATAGCACAAGGTGAAAATTATAAATCAGACAGCAATTCAAAAATTCCCAAAACTATGAAAAAAGCCTAAAACCTGAACGAAAAAATCTAATTGAGGATAATTATACACTATAGATATAATATTATTTGAGTTTTTTAACAAAACTCATGGAAAAATATGCATTTATGTAATATAATAGTACTTGTTATTTTATTAAACAAAGGAGCAAAAAGAAAATGGATAATAATAGTTTAAAGATTCATGCGAAAAGTATTAGAACAAATATTCTAAAAATGATTGCAAAGGCGGGCTCTGGTCATCCAGGTGGTTCACTTTCAGTTGCAGATATTCTGACGGTTTTATATTTTGAAAAGATGAATATTGACCCACAAAATCCTCAAATGGAAAACAGAGACAGACTTGTGCTTTCAAAAGGACATGCAGCGCCAGCAGTATACGCTACTCTTTGCGAAAGAGGATATGTATGCTCTACAGAAATGGAAAGCTTGAGACAAGTAAATTCAATGCTTCAGGGACATCCAGACATGAAGGGTACACCAGGCGTTGATATGAGCACGGGATCTTTGGGCCAGGGATTATCAGCAGCAGTTGGAATGGCAATGTCATCAAAATATCAGGAATTAGACTATTATGTTTATGCCATATTAGGTGATGGAGAATGTCAGGAAGGACAGATATGGGAAGCTGCAATGGCAGGAGCGCATTACAAGCTGAACAATCTTATTGCATTCTTGGATAACAACGGATTACAAATTGACGGAAAAAACTGTGATGTAATGGGAGTAGATCCTCTAGATGAAAAATTTAAAGCATTTGGATGGAATGTAATAACAATAGATGGTCATAATTTTGAAGAGATATCAAAAGCGGTAGATGCTGCAAAAACAGTAACAGACAAACCAAGCATTATAATAGCAAAAACTGCTAAAGGAAAAGGCGTTTCTTTCATGGAAAATCAAGCAGGATGGCATGGAGTAGCACCAACGGCAGAAGAATTATCAAAAGCATTAGATGAAATTGAAAGGGGTTAATAAGATGAAGAAAGCAACAAGAGAAGCATATGGCGTAGCGTTAGCGGAACTAGGAAAAACAAACAATAAAATAGTTGTACTTGATGCCGACCTGTCAAAATCAACAAAAAGCGCAGACTTTAAAAGTAAATACCCAGAAAGATTTTTTAATGCAGGAATTGCAGAAGCAAATATGATTGGTATGGCAGCAGGAATGGCTACTACAGGATTAATTCCATTTGCATCAACCTTTGCAATGTTTGCAACAGGAAGAGCTTTTGAGCAGATTAGAAACTCAGTAGCATATCCAAAAATGAACGTTAAAATTGTTGGAAGTCACTCTGGAATAACAGTAGGCGAAGACGGAGCAACGCATCAGGCAATAGAAGATATAGCTCTTATGAGAAGCACACCTAACATGGTAGTAATAAGCCCATGTGATGCTACAGAAACAGCAGCGGCAATAAAGGCAGCAGCAGAATATGTAGGACCAGTATATATAAGAACAGGAAGAATGGCAGTTGAAGATCTTCATGTAAACGGATGTGATTTTGTAATAGGAAAAGGCGAAGTGTTAAAAGACGGAGATTCACTGGCAATAATAGCTACAGGAATCTGTGTTAAAATGGCACTTGATGCTGCAGAAGAATTACAAAACAGCGGAATAAATGCAAGAGTAATCAATATATCTACAATAAAGCCAATAGATTCAGAATTAATAGTAAAAGCTGCTAAAGAGTGCGGAAGAATTGTAACCGTAGAAGAACACAGTATAATTGGCGGACTTGGTTCAGCAGTATCTGAAGTAGTTTCAGAGCAGTTTCCTGTTCTAGTGAAGAGAATAGGAATTCAGGATGTATTTGGACAATCAGGAAAACCTGCAGACCTTCTTAAATTCTATGGTCTTACAAAAGAAAACATAGTTGAAAAGGCTTTAGAGTTAGCTGGTAAATAATATTTCAAAATAAATCATAAATAAAATAAAAACTTCACTCAGTTTATAGTACTAGAGTGGAGTTTTTGCTATATAATATTCTTTGGAGGGAACAAAAATGATAAATATATATTTTTCAAAACTGAAGGAAAATGCCGTTATACCTATGAAAAGAGAGGAAGATGCAGGATATGATATCTATCCGTGTTTTGCAGACGATTATCTCCTGATAAATCCCGCTGAAACCGTAAAAATTCCAGCTGGAATAGCAAGTTGTTTTCCCAAAGAATACTGTTTTATAATAAAAGAAAGAGGCTCTACCGGCTCGATCGGTCTAGGGCAGCGCTCAGGCGTAATCGACAGTGGCTACAGAAATGAGTGGCTGCTTCCTGTTACGAATCATTCAAGTAAACCGATAATGATTTTAAAAGATGAATTTAGAAGCACCAAAGCGTATGAAGAACTTACAAGAATCCAAGATATTATAGAATATGATTATAAAAAGGCAATAGCGCAGGCACTGCTTATACCAGTTCCACAAACCCAGTCGATTGAAATAAGCTACGAAGAATTGCTTGAATTTAAGTCAGATAGAATGTTTGATGGCTTTGGAAGTACCAATAAAAAATAGGAGGTTACAATGCAAAAATTACTATTAAATTGTATACTAATAGTGGCACTGAGAATAGTAGATGTCTCGTTGTCAACAACAAGAACCATACTTCTGACAAAAGGAAGAGCAAAAACTTCAGCATTCATAGGTTTTTTTGAAATAATAATCTACACAAAGGTACTGGCAGATATCGTCAACAATCTGGACAAGTGGTACTATCTTATTTCATATGCAGTAGGCTTCTCGCTTGGAAACTATATAGGCAGCAAGCTAGAGCGAAGGCTGGCATTTGGAGATGTGCAGATAAGGATGATAGTAAACCATGAATTTTATTACATTATAGATGAACTTAGAAACCTTCACTTTGGTGTTACGACCTTTATAGGTGAAGGACGCGCCGGAGAAAGAAAAATGCTGCTGATAACCGCAAAACGCAAGAGAGTAAATGAGCTCTACAACTATTTGAAGACAAATAAAATTGAAGCATTCGTAAGCGTAAACGATATAAGTTCTTACAGCGGAGGCTACGTTACATCTGCCAAAAAATAAACATGAAAAAAATAAGACTATTGCATTTCTGGTAACCAGATAATTATGCAATAGTCTTTTATTATACTAAATATCTAAAAAAATTATTCAGGTTCATTTTTATCATCATGGATTTCAGGTTTTTGTTGCAATTTCAAAGATAGTTCCTGATTTTGAGTCAGAAGATCATGGTTCTCCTGCAAAAGATCCTGGTTTTTAATTGCAAGATTCTGATTTTCGTTTTCAAGATTTAAAATTCTGTTTTGTACATCAGTATTATCTTTGCTTAATTGTTTGATGTTTTTAGAAGCCTTGAATGTGCGAGTCAAGCCAACTAAAAGTCCGATGATAACACCTACCGCAACAGAAAGAATAATAATTAGGGCCTGTGAAACTGTAAAATTGTAAGTTAAAAACTTTATAACTACGTTAGCTGAATTTTGTACCGCAAATAATGTGACAAGTACAACAACTCCTAAAATGGTAATTATTTTAAATTGAGCCATGCGAACACCTCCATAAATTTAGTCTTATTTTATTAATTATACCATTTTTATAGTATGTTAAAAACCATAATGTTATAATTGTATAAAAATATTTGCTTTAAAAATTAAACTTATTTAAAAATAGAGGTGACACTCAGCAAAGTTTCTTCAGAAATTTTCAACTTGAAATCTTTAGATGAAAATTTCAGGGTCTTTTCTTTGCGCAAAATCAACTTCAAGTTCAGTCTTGTGTCTTAAGTAACCGATATCATCATAGTATTTTGCATCTTGGGGACATTTTTTTATACAGGCGCCACATTTAATACATACTCCAGAAACGATGGTGACATCAGCTTCTTTTATGGAGCCCATAGGACAAACTGAAACGCATATTTTGCAGTTGTTGCAGCGCTCATTAGTTTTAGGAACGACTTTTCTTATATCCACTGGATTTCCGTTTGGATCTTTTGGTCTGTAATAAGGTCTGAGCGGAGAATTTCCTCTAACATTGACTGAATGCTTAATATTGCCTTCAAGAATTTTAGAACTTATGCTTTTTGCAAAAAATTGGGCTATAAGCATATCAGATGGATTTGGGCTGTCTTTTGCCAGAATCTTAGAAAATGAGTGCTCGCCAATAAAGGCTCCGGCACCAATTAATGTGAAACTTTTTTCACTAACTATGTTTTGAAGTTCTATAAGCGCATCATCATAATTTCTATTACCGTATAAAACAATTCCTACAGCTAAAGCACCGTGACCATTTAACTGCGACAAGAAGTTAAGCAATACATTTGGAACCCTTCCTGCATATACAGGAACTCCAATCACGACTATATCTTCACTTGAATACACAGGGGGATTTTGTCTGAATTCAGGAAGTGTAAAATCATAATGATTTACTGAAATCTCTTTATTTAAGTTTAAGCTTATTTGTTCGGCGATATGTTGAACGACTTTTTTTGTTGTGCCAGTAGCACTGAAATATAACGTGTTTACTCTCATGTTTTCACCTTTCGTCTTTTAAAAATAATAAATTATGTAATTAAAAATCTACAATACAATTTTAAAATTCTGGATATTCAATGCTTTGATGGAAAAGTTTGAAAAATATAACATTCAAATCATATTTTGGATTGTATCATATCTTAAAAAAAAATTCCAGTATTTTAAATTTGATTTAAATACAGCAAGAATATTTTATTTTTTTACAAGCATAATTTTTCCGTTATGTTCAAATGCGTCCACAAGGTCTTTCTGGAGAAAATAAGTAATAAAATTTTTTAGAATTTCCTGAATGTAAACAATTTTCTTTACGGATGGTTTTATATTCATTTTATTCATGACAAAAGTTGTGTAATCATCGAAAGAAGAAGGATGTTTCATTAAATTTATAAGACAATCGATTGTATTTTCGATGTAAGAGAGATTGATGTCTATCAGTTTGCTTATGTCATCGTAAACCCCATCATGTGAGATAACGTAGTAATCGCAGTTTAGGTTTTTGAGGCTTTTTTTGGATTCAATATCTTTATTTAAATCAAATATGTAAGGGATTTTCGTCTTATTGATAAGTTTTTCGCACATTATTGCATCAGCCAGATAAGCTACGTTATCTGGAGTAATATATCCCAACTGGTTTGGACTGTGACCATTAAGAGGTATTGTCTTGAATGGAATACCTAAAAATGTAAATGTATCTTGGTTTGGCTTAATAACGCAGTCCACGGGACAGTTGAATTTTGAAAATTTTTCTTTGGTGACTGAAAAACGAAAATTGTTTCTTACCATGTACATGTTGTAGCTATTCTCACCAAAAATACTTTCTATATACGGTGAAGCGATTTTGGAACTATAGCGATTTTTAATTAGATAGTTGCCTCCAATGTGGTCCAGGTGTCCGTGGGTGCATAAAATGCCATCTACAGTCATTTTTGAGGAGTCCAGAAATGGTATGATTTCAGTCTTTGCAGTTTTTTCATAGCCAGTATCTATTAATACAAATTGTTTGTTTTTAATACGATAAGCACCGATGTCAATGAGCCTAGGATTAAGATAAAAGGTGTTGCCTTTAATGAGTTTCATTTCCATATGTTTGATTCCTTTCAATTACGATTTTTGCGTAATCATATTTTTCAAATCATTATACAATAAATATAATTTCATGACAAGCTGTAGATAATCCCAATCATAATTTGATAAAAAAGACTATTATTTATCGATTTTTAAAAATATAAAAAAATATTTGTTAATGAATTGACAGAGTGATTTGAGTATGTTATCATGACTTTAAAGAATTTTAGAATTATTTTGACTAATGTATATGCAGAAGTTATGCAAATAAACTTATAATTCTGATATAATTATATTTATCGCAGTGAAATTATCGAGAATATTGTTAATAAACGATTCATCAGGCAGAATTAGTAGTGATTTATACATCTATTCTGCTAAAATTAAACCAACAAGATGGAATGCGTTCCACGATACGGAATGATGAAGATGAATATGATATCAATATAATAACGAAAATCATAGGAGGAGGTGGATGTAGGACATGTTGATAACTGAAACTATGACATTGGGCGAATCAATTACAGTGTCTTTGCTTGGGATTTCCGTAGTAATGACAGCGCTTATTTTATTGGCCTTGATGACATTATTGTTTTCAAAAAGCATTGCCTTGATTGGAATAGGTAATGAAAAAAAAACAGATTCCCGGATGTCAAGTCAAATTAATATTGACGATGTAAATGAAGAGGAACTTGCAGTATTAATGGCCGCTGTGAGTGAAGAGTCTAATATGGCTCCTGAAAAATTTAGGATTGTAGAGATTAAAGAATTAAAATAATACAATTTAAAATTCAAAAGGTTAATCGTTTCAATAATACTGATTAGTATTACATGGTAATTTTTATGTAGGAAGAGAAAGGGAGTCTGAATTATGAAATACATAGCAACGTTAAACGGGAAAAAATACGAAGTGGAAATTGAAAAAATTTATGATTACCAACCATTGTCAAGGGGAGAAGCGGTGGCAGCTCCAATTTTGGCACCGGTTCAAGCAAAGATGGTTCAACCCATACAAGTGGTAAAGGATACGAAAAAAACATCTACTCCAGAACCAATTGCAGCAGCAGAGGGTAAAGACGTAATAAGCCCTATGCCAGGGACAGTTTGGGATGTGAAAGTCAAAGAAGGACAGGCGGTTAAGGCTGGTCAAGTAATTCTTATGCTAGAGGCAATGAAAATGGAAAATGAAATTGTAGCACCGATTGATGGAATTATTTCATCGATTTTAGTGAAGAAAGGCGACGCGGTAGATACAGATGCTATCTTGGCCGTCCTAAAATAAGGAGGATGGAATAAATGAATTTTTTTACTATTTTAGGTGAAATGGTTAATAAATCAGGATTTGCAGTAATGACATGGCAAAATGCGGTTATGCTACTTATTTCATTTGTACTTATTTATCTTGCGATAGGCAAGAAGTTCGAACCATTGCTTCTCTTACCTATTGCATTTGGGATATTTCTAGCAAATCTTCCAGCAGCAAACTTGATGCTTGAAGCAGAACACTGGTATGACTCAGGCGTTTTGCGGATTATATATTATGGAGTAAAGAGCAGTCTGTTTCCATGTCTCATGTTTCTTGCAGTAGGTTCAATGACAGACTTTGGACCTCTAATAGCAAATCCAATCAGTTTACTGCTCGGTGCAGCAGCTCAGCTGGGTATTTATGTGGCATTTATCCTAGCTAATGCAACAGGAATTTTTACAGCTAACCAGGCAGCGGCAATAGGAATTATTGGTGGAGCTGATGGGCCTACAGCTATTTACATAGCAAATAACCTTGCCCCGGAACTGGTAGCTCCAATTGCAGTTGCAGCATATTCATATATGGCTCTGATTCCAATGATTCAGCCTCCAATAATGCGTGCACTTACGACTGAGAAGGAGCGTTCTATAAAGATGGCTCAGCTTAGAAAAGTATCAAAAGTAGAGCGAATATGCTTTCCGGTGTTTACGGCTCTTATTACGGCATTGCTATTACCTTCAGTAGCACCGCTTCTGGGAATGCTGATGTTTGGGAATCTTCTTCGCGAGTCAGGTGTAACGGCCCGTCTTTCAGATACAATACAGAATCAAATGTGCAACATAATTACAGTTTTACTTGGTTTAACAGTTGGAGCAACAGCAAGCGGAGAAATATTTCTAAGCCTGCAGACTATTACAATCATTGCAATGGGTCTTATGGCATTTTGTTTCTCTACTTTTGGTGGAGTATTGCTGGGAAAACTTTTATGTGTACTGACAAAGGGCAAGATAAACCCACTTATCGGTGCAGCTGGGGTTTCTGCAGTACCAATGGCAGCACGTGTTGCACAGGTAGAAGGCGCCAGGGCTAATCCTACTAACTTTTTGTTGATGCATGCCATGGGTCCAAACGTTGCAGGCGTTATCGGTTCTGCAATAGCAGCTGGATTCTTTATGATAATTTTTGGTTAAAATTAATTTTTAATATAAATATATAGGAGGCGTTATTGTGAATAATAAGGTATATACATTACAAGATGCAGTAGCAGAGTTTGTTAAAAATGGGGATCAACTTGCAATAGGTGGATTCACTACAAATAGAAAGCCATATGCATTAATATTAGAAATTTTACGTCAGGGTCAAACTGACTTTATAGGTCAGCCAGGACCCGGCGGTGGAGATTGGGATATGCTAATAGGGGCAGGACGCGTAAAAGCTTACATTAACTGCTATACAGCTAATTCGGGGGTTACTAATGTGTCCCGCCGTTTTAGAGCAGCTATAGAAAATGGCGATATGCTTTTTGAAGATTACTCTCAGGATGTATCGATGTTGATGCTGCATGCGGCTTCTTTAGGACTTCCATACCTTCCAGTTCGTCTTATGATGGGAAGTGATCTTACAGATAAATGGGGGATAAGCAGAGAAGTTCGAAAGACTGTTGAAAAGCTGCCAGATGATAAATTTGTATATATGGAAAATCCATTTAAAGCAGGTGAAAAGGTAGTCGCGGTTCCAGTTCCAAAATTGGATTTAGCTCTGATTCATGCTCAAAAGGCTTCACCTGATGGAACTGTATCTATAGAGGGGAATGAATTCCACGATGTGGATATTGCCATAGCAGCGAAGAGAGTAATTGTTACTTGTGAAGAGCTTGTAAGTAATGAAGAAATACGTAGAGATCCTTGTGCGAATTCAATACCGGGAATGTGTGTGGACGCAATTGTGCATGCTCCATACGGTGCACATCCATCTCAGTGTTATAACCATTATGACTATGATAATAAATTCATGAAGGTTTATGATGTTGCAAGTAAGACCCAGGAAGATTTTGATGTATTCGTTCAAGAGTGGGTTTATGATACTGGAACTCATCAAGATTATCTGAATAAGCTAGGCGCTATGAGATTGATTGACCTTAAAGTTGTGCAGGGTCTTGGATATGCGAAAACTAAAGTGGAGGGAAAGTAGATATGGCGGATTATACAAATTATACAATTCAGGAAATGCAGGCTGTAACAATTGCTAAACAAATAAAAAATGGTCAGATTGTGACTGTAGGTACAGGGCTTCCGTTAATTGGAGCTTCTCTTGCAAAACGTATATTTGCACCAGATTGTAATCTTATAGTAGAGAGCGGTCTTATGGATGGGAATCCAATAGAGGTTCCAAGATCTGTTGGAGACAACAGATTTATGGCTCATTGTGCAACACAATGGCCAAATGTAAGATTCATCGGCTTTGAGACGAATGAGTGGTTACACGAGAATGACAGATTGATTGCTTTTATCGGCGGAGCCCAGATTGATCCATATGGAAACGTCAATTCTACATCCATAGGAGATTATAATAATCCTACGACGAGATTTACAGGAAGTGGTGGGGCGAACGGAATAGCAACATATACAAACACGATAATAATGATGCAACATCAAAAAAGGAGATTCATAGATAAAATTGACTATGTAACAAGCCCAGGGTGGATTGATGGTCCTGGTGGAAGAGAAAGAGCTGGGTTGCCTGGAAACCGTGGTCCTATTATGGTTGTTACTGACCGCGGAGTTTTAAAATTCGATGAAGAAAGCAAGCGAATGTACCTTGCAGGTTATTATCCAACTTCTTCACCGGAAGATATTTTAGAAAATACAGGATTTGATCTTGATGTATCAAGGGCAGAACCGATAGAAGCTCCCGATCCGGAAGTTATACGTGTCATAAGAGAAGAAATTGATCCAGGACAAGCATTCATAAAGGTTCCAAAATAGTTATGTAGCTTGATAAATCAAATTTAAAATAAGATATTAATAGGACCAATATTATGTACAAATAATAAATAATATTGGAGTCTGAGATATCGAATTATATATATGGAGGTTTAAATTGGGAAATTATTCAATGCCAGGATATTTTCAAAATATGCCTGTGGTAGGGAAACTTATTGCAGAAGATGTTGAAAATGTTGAAAATGTAAAAAGTATAGAAGAAGAAATACACAAATTGAAAAAAACTGTTGAACTTGAAGGACGTTCGGAAGAATCGCTTAACAAATCCGGGCAAATGACTGCAATGCAACGTATACATGCGTTGGTTGACAAAGGGACCTGGTGTCCGATTAATTCACTGCTTAACCCAGAGGGTAATGATAACGGTTCAACAGGGATAATAAAAGGACTTGGACGCATTAATGGAAAATGGGCGGTAATAGTAGCTTCAGATAACCGTAAGCTTGCTGGAGCATGGGTTCCAGGCCAATCTGAAAATCTTATACGTGCCTCTGATACTGCAAAATGCCTTAGAATCCCTCTTGTTTATGTATTAAACTGTAGCGGTGTGAAATTTGACGAACAAGAGAAAGTATACCCTAACCGTAGGGGTGGAGGAACCCCTTTCTTCCGTAATGCAGAACTTCAAAAGCTGGGTGTACCGGTAATAGTTGGGATTTATGGAACTAACCCTGCAGGCGGTGGATACCACAGCATTAGTCCAACTATTCTTATTGCTCATCAGCAGGCGAATATGGCTGTTGGAGGGGCTGGGATACTCGGCGGTATGAATCCAAAAGGATATATAGATATGGAAAGTGCTAATCAGCTGGCAGACGCCGTTGCAAATACAGAGAAGCAAGATCCTCCAGGGGCTGTAAATGTTCACTTTAATCACACCGGTTTCTTCAGAGAAGTATATGCACAGGAGCAGGGAGTAATTGAGGGAATAAAAAAATACATAGATGCCATACCGGCCTATGATGTGAATTTCTTCAGGGTAGACGATCCGAAACCGCCGCAACTAGACCAACAGGGTCTATACTCTGCAGTTCCTATGAATCCGAAAAGAACCTATGATATGTATAATGTCATAGGAAGAATATTTGATAACAGTGAATTCACCGAGTATAAGAATGGATATGGACCAGAAATTATAGCGGGATTAGCTAAAATAGATGGGCTGCTCGTTGGAGTTATAGCTAATGCTCAGGGACTGATTATGAAATATCCTGAATATAAAGAAAAAGGAATAGGTGTCGGTGGAAAGCTATACAGACAGGGTCTTATAAAAATGAATGAATTTGTTACTCTTTGTGGCAGGGACAGGCTTCCAATTGTTTGGATACAGGATACTACCGGCATCGATGTTGGGAATGATGCTGAAAAAGCAGAACTGCTGGGACTGGGACAATCACTCATTTATTCTATTGAGCAATCAAATGTTCCTCAAATAGAAATTACTTTACGTAAAGGAAGTGCGGCGGCGCATTATGTGCTGGGCGGTCCACAAGGTAATAATACAAACGCATTTTCGATAGGAACGGCAGCAACTGAAATTTATGTTATGAATGGTGAAACCGCTGCATCTGCAATGTATTCAAGAAGATTGGCAAAAGATAAGCAGGCAGGAAAAGACTTACAGCCGACTATAGATAAGATGAATAAATTGATAGAGGAATATACTGTGAAATCCAGACCAAAGTTCTGTGCAGAGCACGGATTTGTAGATGAAATCGTAGATTTGACAGCAATGCGCAGCTATGTAATTGCATTTGCCAACTCAGTATATCAGAATCCACAGTCGATATGTGCATTCCATCAGATGCTATTACCAAGAACAATGAGGGACTTCGAGACATTTAACAAGGCTTAAACAGGAATGAACAAAAAGCTTGATTATGAATTGATTTTAAAATCAATTCATAATCAAGCGAAAAATGAAAATGTGTTAAGCGTTTTATCCAAGATGAATATAATTGCTTTATATAAAGAAGTTTCAAATAGATGCGACTTTATTGAAGGGATTTATATATTTTTAAATTTAAAAGAAAGGAGAATCTTAACATGAATAAAATAAACAAACTACTTGATGAATATCAGGTACCACAGGTTGTAAAAGTAAAGCAATTTTTCAATAAAGATATAGTTGAAAATATTGAAGATGAACTGATGACAGAGCTTAATTCAAAGAACATACATATTCAATCAGGTCATCGAATAGCAATTACTTGTGGAAGCCGTGGACTGGACCATTATGTTACGCTATTAAGGACAATAGTTAAGTTCGTAAAATCCAAGGGAGCCTATCCTTTTCTTGTCCCAGCAATGGGGAGTCATGGTGGGGCAACTGCAGAAGGGCAAAAAGAACTGCTTGCTCATTATGGAATAACTCCAGAAAATATAGGAGCTCCTGTCATTTCATCTATGGAAGTTAAACAGCTTGGAGTTACAGATAAAGGCTTAGGTGTTTATATTGATAAAAATGCTTGTGAGGCGGA
>JBATTG010000023.1:0-11924 GCA_049670425.1 Proteocatella sp. | reverse complement strand
ATTTTTTTCACCTCGCTTCAATGTTAATATAGTAATATTATACCACTATTAGCTATACTTGTAACACTTGTAGCCGATTCATCCCACCACCTTCGTTCTCGCTAAAGCGAGCAAGGAGACTTAGAGGCAGGGGTATTCTCGGCGCGAATGATAAATTTGTAGAATTTAAATGAATGAATCAAAGCATAATTTTAGAAGGAGGAAAATATGGAAAAATGGTTTTTTACTTCTGAATCGGTTATGGAAGGGCATCCGGATAAAATGTGTGATCAAGTGGCGGATGGCATTTTGGATGCTATTTTAGAAAAAGATCCCTTGAGCCGTGTGGCCTGTGACGTTTCGGCAAGCACAGGGCTTATTATGGTTTACGGCCAAATTACGACGTCATGTATGGTAGATATACCTTCGATTGTAAGAAAGATTGTCCGATATATTGGCTATACTGATGCTGAGTTTGGCATTGACGGGAGAAAGTGTTCAGTTCTTACTGGAATTGACAGGCAGTCACCTGATATTGCTGCGGGGGTAAATACCTCCCTTGAATACAGGCAGGGATCACAAGATGAAATGGACTTGTTAGGCGCAGGAGATCAGGGGCTCATGTTTGGATTTGCCTGCAATGAAACGCCCGAACTTATGCCTATTCCAATAACATTGGCACACAAGCTGGCAAAAAAACTGGCAGACATGCGTAAATCAGGAGATCTTCCATACTTGAGACCGGACGGAAAAACACAGGTTACAGTAGAATATCAAGGAAGTCAGCCTAAGCGGATTGAAGCCGTGGTTATTGCATGCCAGCATGATGAATCGGTGGTCTATGAACAGCTCAGGAAGGACATGATTGAAAAGGTCATAAAAACAGTCATAGCAGAAGCCATGCTTGATGACAATACAAAATACTATGTCAATTCAACGGGAAGGTTTGTCGTTGGCGGACCTGAAGGAGATTCTGGATGGGTTGGAAAAAAAATAATTGTGGATACTTATGGCGGATATGCCAGGCATGGAGGGGGTTCTTTCTCAGGCAAAGATCCAACAAAGGTTGACCGCTCTGCGACCTATGCGGCCAGGTATGTTGCAAAGAATATAGTCGCAGCCGGATTGGCGGATAAATGCGAGGTTCAGCTATCCTACGCCATTGGAGTGTCTCATCCGCTTTCTATAATGGTCGAAACCTTTGGAACCGGGAAAATAGATAATCATAAAATTGAAGAATTAATTAGAGAACACTTCGACCTGAGGCCGTCAGCGATTATTAAAAATTTCGACCTCAGGAGGCCGATATATCTGCAGGTAGCCTGCTATGGTCATTTCGGAAGGCCTGATCTTGATCTGCCATGGGAAAAGACAGATAAAGCACAGCTGTTAAAATCCGAGGGCATAAAGCTGCTGTAATAACTGAACATAAAAAATTTACAATGCTCCCGGTGTGAATAAGCAAGGGAGCATTAGGCATGTCTAAATATTATCATAATAAGCTGAAAAAAAGTTATTGACATATGCCGATAATGGCGTATAATGAAAATTATAAATAGCATATGCTATAAACTGCAAACTATAAATTATAAAGAAGGATGTGATGAATATGCCAAGACCGAGAAAGTGGAAAAAAGTCTGCTGTCTGCCGGGAAGCAATCTGTATGGGTCGCTGAATGAATCAGACAGGGAAAATGAAATTATTATTATGACAGTTGAAGAGTATGAAACGATAAGGCTCATAGATCTTGAAGGACTCACGCAGGAAGAATGCGCGCAGAGGATGGAGGTAGCGCGTGCTACTGTTCAGAAGATTTATAATGATGCGCGAAAGAAGCTTGCAGAGTCGCTGGTTAATGGCAGTGTTCTCAGGATTGAAGGCGGGGACTACAAGCTTTACGATGTAAAAGAGAGAGTTCATGGCTGTGGAAGATGCCGTAGAAACAGATGCGGCAGGGATGGTATAAGCGATGAGGTTGAAGGGGAAAAATTGTCTTTTCTAAAAAATATGAGGAGCAAAGTTATGAAAAAAATAGGAATCATAATTTGTGGACGGTATCAGGTATGAAGGAACTTGCACCAGAATTATTTAAAGATACAGACATGACAATGAAAGCTTACAATTAAATTGGAAAATATATAAGAGAATGGAGAATTATATGAGAATAGCAATACCGGTAGATAATAAAAACTTGGAAAGCGGGGTATGTATATCCTTCGGGCGCGCACCTTATTTCCTTATTTATGATATGCAGACAAAAGAGAGTGTTTTTTTAGATAACAGCGCGGCAGCAAGCCAGGGTGGCGCAGGAATAAAGGCGGCACAACTCGTTGCAGACCAAAAGGTAGAAGTTCTGCTTACTCCAAGATGCGGCGAGAATGCCGCAGATGTAATCAAGGCGGCCAATATCAAGATATACAAGACGGGAAGCGGTTCGGTAGAAGATAATGTTTACGAATTCAGCCAGGGTAAACTATCATTGCTGGAAGAAATACATGCGGGATTTCATGGTCATGGAGGCAAGTAATATGAAGATAGCTGTATTAAGCGGCAAGGGAGGCACAGGAAAGACTCTGGTTTCAGTTAATCTCGCTGCAGCAACAAGTTCGGCGGCTTATATCGACTGCGATGTGGAGGAGCCCAACGGGCATCTTTTTTTCAAACCAGAAAACCTTGAATCGGAAAAAATAACTATCAAGATTCCAGTGCTGGATGAGGAGCTGTGTAATGGCTGCCGAAAATGCGTGGATTTTTGCAAATTCAATGCCCTTGCATATATTGGAAATAAAGTCATGATATTTGAAGATGTATGTCATTCCTGTGGAGGCTGCATGCTGGTCTGTCCGCAGAAGGCTCTGTCTGAAAAAGACAAGGTGATTGGAGCAGTTCAAAAGGGGATATCCAAGCAAGTTAAAGTCGTAACGGGAATATTGAATACCGGCGAAGCTTCAGGAGTGCCTATCATAAAAAAACTGCTGGATAACATTGATGAAGCCAGGGAATTTACTTTTATAGATTGTCCGCCGGGGAGCGCCTGCATCGTGATGGAAAGCATAAAGGATGTGGATTACTGCATACTTGTAGCAGAGCCGACCCTGTTTGGAGCTCATAATCTTGGCATGGTCCATGAACTGGTGAGCCTGTTTAACAAGCCGCATGGCGTGGTGCTCAACAAATGCCTGGATGGAGGTAATCCTTCTGAAGAATTTTGCATTGAAAAAGGTATAAAGGTACTTGGAGAGATTCCTTTTGATAGCGAGCTTGGAACCCTGAATTCAAATGCTTTGATTGCAGTCAGGGAAAATGAAAAATACAGGGAACTGTTTTCTTCTCTGCTTGAAATTGTGACCAAGGAGGCGTGCAATGAAAGAGCTATTAATCCTCAGCGGTAAGGGCGGTACCGGTAAAACCACTATCGCCGGCGCTTTCATCAAACTGTCAAATGCCAGAGCCTATGCAGATTGCGATGTCGATGCGCCGAATCTGCATCTGGTAATGAGTCATTATAATGAACCAGAGCGAACGGACTATTATGGCCTGCCAAAGGCGCAGATTGACACTCAATTGTGCATTCAATGCGACCAGTGCAGACAAAATTGCAGGTTTGATGCAATATCAATGAGAGCAGACTATGAGGTAGATGCTTTTTCCTGTGAAGGGTGTAGCGTCTGCGAAATTGTTTGTCCCGCCGGAGCAGTTTCGTTAAAAGCAGCTGTAGCAGGAGAGTTGATGCTCTATGAGAATGATTCGGTATTTTCAACAGCCAAGCTTAAGATGGGAAGTGGCACATCTGGTCTGCTGGTTACAGAAGTAAAGAAACAGATGAAGTCAGTGGCAACAGATGTGCAGCTTGCAATTATCGATGGATCACCAGGCATAGGATGTCCTGTAATTGCATCGCTCAGTGGTGTAGACATGGTATTAATAGTCGCAGAGCCTTCAATTTCAGGTATAAGTGATATGGAGCGCATCATTGAAACCGCTGAAAAATTTCAAACTAAAATAGCCATATGTACCAATAAGTATGATACTAACATTGAAAATACAGAAAAAATCGAGTCATTTTGTCAAAAACACAGCCTTCCTTTTGTTGGAAGGATACCTTATGATTCGGATGCTGTAAAAGCAATAAATAATTCAAAGAGCATTGTAGATATAGATTGTGTATCGGGCAGGGCAGTCAGACATATATTTGATAAGACTGTAGAAATATTATTTAAGGGATGATAAGTTTAACAAGCTTGGGTAGATATAAATCGTAATATAATTAAAAATGGAGGAAAGAAAATGAGAATTGCAGTAGCGAGTGAAAATGAAATGGTAACAGGACACTTTGGACATTGTATAAACTTTAATATTTATGAAGCGCAAGATAAAAAGATTGTAAACAGCCAGTCCATACCAAACCCAGGACATAAACCTGGCTTCTTGCCAAATTTCTTGAATGACATGGGAGTGAATACTATAATTTCAGGAGGCATGGGCGGTGGTGCCATCGATATATTCAATGAAAAAGGTATAGAAGTAATCATTGGGGCATCAGGAAATGCAAGAGTTGCAGCAGAGCAATATATACATGGGATGCTGGAGTCTACAGGATCTGTATGCCATGATCATCAGCACGAGGGTGACTGTGGGAAATAAGGTATAAAATTGAATTAAGAAGCAACAGGGGTGCCGATGGCTCCCCTAAGCTGCATGAACAGACTTTTCTAAAAGAATCAGGGGGTGTTCAAATGAAATATGTATACGGTCCGGTTCCATCCAGAAGACTTGGTATATCTCTGGGAATAAGCCCTATTCCCAAAAAAACGTGTAATTATTCCTGCATCTACTGTCAGCTTGGAAGAACAGACCACATGACAAACACAAGGCAGATGTTTTTTCCAGTCGAAGAAATTATGAGGGAATTTGATGAAATTCTACGAAATAAGGTTGAGTTTGATGTCGTAACGATTGTAGGAGAGGGTGAACCTACGCTGTACCTGGGACTGGGTCAGCTTATTTTTGAGATTCACAAAAGAACTGACAGGCCGGTTGCCGTCATAACGAACGGAGCGCTTTTTTACGATTCAAAATTGAGAACAGAACTGTATGATGCAGATATCGTATTGCCGACCTTGGATGCCTATGATGAAGCTTCTTTCAGGACTATAAACCGGCCTCATGGTGAAATCAGTTTTAACATGGTAAATGAGGGCCTGAAGATTTTTTCAAAGGAATATCAGGGTCAGTTGTGGCTTGAAATCATGCTGATTGATGGCATAAATGATGATGATGAGTCGCTGGCAAAATACGCAGAGGCATTAAAGAAACTCAAATATGACAGGCTCTATATAAACACGCCGGTAAGACCGCCTTCGGAAGACTGCGTCAAGGCAGCAAGTCATGAAAAAATGAACCATGCAGTCGATATTCTGGGGGGAATTTCGATCGATTTGCTGGAGTCAGAAGGATTTTACAGTGAAATCGCAGATGATTATGAAGCTATCCTGAGCATTATTAAGCGCCACCCTATGAATCAGTTCGAAATTGAAGGCTTTTTGAAATTAAGAGGATGCAGTGATAACAGTGAAATTTTCAATAAAATAAAAGCAGATAGCAAGGTAGTTATGTTAAACTATAAGGGGTATATGACTTATCGGCTCAAATAAACTAAAGTGTATATTTACAGGAGGGAAAAAGGATATGAATACAGAACTGGCAATTCAGGCGAGAAACAAGGCGGGAAACTATTTCAAAGAAGGATATAATTGTGCGGAAGCGGTATTTTTGGCTTTCAGGGAAATCCTGGCACCAGAAATGGATCCGGATACAGTAAAGCTTTTAACAGGATTTGGAAGCGGCGTGGGAGAATCAGGCTGCATGTGCGGGGCGTTAACTGGGTCTATAGTCTCACTTAATATGATTACGGGAAGAACAACAAACAAAGAAAGCAGGAATGAGGCTTATAAGTATGCGAACGAGTTTAATGAAAAATTTGCAGAAAAATACGGAGCTACATGCTGCCGTGCTCTAAACCCGCATCCTTTTGAAACCAAAGAGCATCTAACCAATTGCCTTAAGATAACTGGAAATACAGGAAAGCTGCTGATGGAATTCCTTATTGAAAAGGATCTCTTGAAATTAACGGAGGAAGAATCTTAAAATTTTCAATTTTCATCCTCAGATTACATATTTAAATATGCAATAGTATTTTTTCTCGAACAGGAATTTGCAAATATAAGCATCCACTTTTTGATATAAGGTGGATGTTTTTATTTTGCTTTTTAATCAAGCTATCTTGTTAAGAAAAAAGTTATATCAAACAATATTGTTTACAGGAACTAAAAGAATAATTATTTTGCCATGAATATGATATAATAAAACAAATTCAGGAAGCTTAAGGAGAAAAATATGGACACAAAATATGTGGTAATAATTCAGTGCGACATTGCGCACAACAGATGCAGTGGTTTTGCCTGCACGGATTTTTTCTATAAGAAAGAAGGCATGTTTGAAAACTATGACGAGGATACCAGGTACATTTCATTTACTTGCGGGGGATGCTGCGGAAAAGGGGTAGCGGCCAAATTGGAGCATTTTGCCAGGAAATCTCGAAAAGTGAATGCTGTGGATAAAGATGACGTTGTCATTCATCTGTCTTCTTGCATGGTAACGGACAACCACCATTATGACAGATGCCCCCATGTGGATTATATCAAAAGCATTGTCGCAAAAAAAGGATATAAAAACGTAGTAGAAGGATCTTATATAAGTAAAAATTCAGAAATGAAAAGAGAAAAAGGCCTATATAAGACTTATTAAATATTTACAATAAGAAGATGGATTGAATATTAATACATTAATTTAAAAATAGGAGTTAGTAATTATTTGTTTTTCATTTATGATTTTCAAAAGGAGATATTCTTATGATAACAAGAGAAGAAGCACTGGTACTACTTACTAAGTACAATAAAGAGCCATTTCACATACAGCATGCGCTGACGCTTGAAGCAACCATGAAATATTTTGCAGAAAAACTTGGATATGGCGATGAAGCTGAGTTCTGGTCGACAGTCGGACTTATTCATGACCTGGATTTTGAAATATATCCAGAAGAGCATTGCATCAAAAATCAGGAAATAATGAGAGAATATGGTATAGATGAAAGAATGATAAGAGCCGTTGCCAGCCATGGATATGGGCTGTGCGGGACACCTTTGCCAAAACCGGAACATGAAATGGAAAAAGTACTTTTTGCAGTCGATGAGCTTACAGGATTGATTGGTTCGGCTGCAAAGATGCGTCCGTCAAAGAGTGTCATGGATATGGAGCTCTCAAGCCTGAAGAAAAAATTTAAGGATAAGAAATTCGCAGCTGGATGTTCGCGAGACGTAATAAAACAGGGTGCAGAAATGCTTGGCTGGGAATTGGAAAAATTGCTTGAAGAAACAATTTTAGCGATGCGTTCGTGTGAAGAACAGATTAATGACAAAATGGAAATTTATAGTAATTAAATTTGTAATATCGTGATTATGAGGCACCCATCGTTTGAAAAAAATTCAAAAGGACATGCTATATTATGCAAGTATGTTCTTTTTTGTGTACTAATTCAAAATTCAGAAGAATTAGCAGGGGATTTTTTTTATTGTGCAAAAATCAGAAAATTTGTGATATGATTATCAAACAAGGGTAAATTAAATTATTAAACAAAAATTTGGAGCAGCATGATTTGATTTTTTGAAAGAGGTGAAATCTTGGAAAAATTTTTAGAAAAATACAAAATTATCATAGCAATATTGGTACTGATCTTGATTACAGGTCTTTTTGCAACCGGCACATACATAAAAAGTGATTCACTGTATAATAAAATTGAAAATGTAGACAGGACTGAAAAGCTTAAAATAGGGCAGCCTCACTATGTCGATTTTAAAGAAATAAAAACCAAGGACTCGCTTATAAAAGAAGACAGCTCCTCAATATATTCCCAGGTAGAGGTGGAAAATATTTCCAAAGAAAGCTTATATAATATTGGAGTAGATCTTCATATGCAGGAAAGCAAAGAAAAAGGGCATTATGTAGGGCCCTCATACAGAATAGGCATGCTTAGATCTGGTGAAACCGCATTGCTCAGCGCTCAGCATGAGAATGTAAGTGAAGAAGCTCCTCTTGAGGTATCGGAATGCTCTTACAATGACATCGAAGGGAACGCGCTGACAGCAGCTGGTTCTTATGAGGCAACTGGAAGCCGGACTGTAATCGTAGATACAGATATAAAAATCGACATGTTACCTGTCACTGACGAGGTTGACAGACTTGATATTGGAGATATAAAGATAAGCGAAACCAGTACAGGGAAGCTCTTCGAAGTGGAAGTTAAAAATGTATCGAAGGAAAAGTTTGAGGATGTATATTTGAGTTTCATTGAGTACAGCGGTGGGAATGCTATAGGTAATTTATATGAGCATATAGAAAGGCTCTCGCCAGAAGAGGTGAAAATGATAAGGGTGGATCTGAAAAGTGATGTGGAATTGAAAATTTCAGAATATGGCTACCGAATAATCGACTCGGATACAAAAGAGACCCATATGTATGATATTTATAGGGATATCAACATGTATGAAATATATAGCTATGAAGATTCGGATGTAGTCGAAAAAAGGAATAAGAACTTATCGTTGGCATCTATTGCACTTCTTTTATGCTCAATAATACCTGATAAGATAGCAAAAGATTCAAAGGCAAAAGGAGTTGCTGAAGAAAATCCGTATTATTTAAAACGTGCAAAATATGCGACTGTATTTAGATGGGTATTTTTGATTACGTACTGTATAGTGTTATACCAGAGGATATTAAGGAAATAAAAAAATTTATTGAGGCTTATAATAAGTATTAGAAAGTCTAATGATAATTATTCCTAATAAGTCTTGATTTTTAATTGAAAATGAGTTAATATGAATATATTAAGAAAAGATATCATATAATTGTTTCTTAAAGCGATTATATAACTATATAACTATATAACTATATTATTTATTAAAACAGGAGGCACAATCATGATTTATAATTACAAAGTAATGGATGTTGATAGAAATGAAGTATCGCTTAAAGAGTATGAAGGAAAACTACTTCTTATTGTAAATACGGCTACAGGCTGTGGTTTTACACCGCAGTACGATGGTCTCGAAGAACTCTATTCAAAATATAAAGACAGGGGATTCGAAATTTTGGATTTTCCGTGCAACCAGTTTTTTGATCAGGCCCCGGGAGACAATAAGGAACTTGCGAGTTTCTGTAAAATAAATTTTGGAACAGAATTCAAGACTTTTGCTAAGATAGATGTAAATGGTGAGGATGCTCATGAACTTTACAGATACATCAAAAAAGAAGCTCCTGTAGCTGAAGCTGATGAAAAGTCACAGGAATTTTATTCAAAACTTGAAGGTCTTGGTTTTACAACTTCGGGTGATGATATAAAATGGAACTTTACCAAATTTTTAGTCGACAGAGAAGGCAAAGTTGTAGCAAGATATGCACCTACATTTGAACCTGAGAAACTCGATGAAATAATAGGAAAACTTATCTAAATAAGATTACACAGCCACAATAAAGAGCCTGCACCCCGGTTAATACCGGTTTGCAGGCTCTATTTGTGTTTTAATTCTATTTTGAAATAGCCATTAAAAGCTCTCTGATAATCTTGCAGGCCACAGCCGTAGAAACACCGCTCTGGTCGTAGACCGGGGAAAGCTCATTTACATCAAGGCCAACTATGTTAAGCTGAGTCAGCTTCATTATTGCGCCAAGAAGTTCATTGAAAGTTACTCCGCCAGCTTCTGGAGTTCCGGTTCCTGGGAATATCGACGGGTCTAAAACGTCAAGGTCCAGGGTGAAATACACAGGTTTTCCTTTAAGAAGCTCTATGGTTTCATCAAATCTCATGAAGTTGAATTTGCTTGTCTGTACATGGTCTTTTGCCCATTCAAATTCAGTTCTTTCGCCTGAGCGTATTCCAAACTGAAATATCCTGTCGTCTCCTATTATATCCCAGACTCTTCTCATTACCGTAGCATGAGAAAGTTTTTCTCCCATGTAGTCTTCTCTCAGGTCCGCATGAGCGTCGAGGTGGATTACATGAAGGTCGGGATATTTTGCGGCAACGGCTCTCACTGACCCAAGAGTCACAAGATGCTCGCCACCAATCATAAAGGGAGTCTTGGAGTCACTAAGCACTTTTTGCGTAAAATCCGTGATAGTATCAAGGGTTACTGCTGCATTGCCAAAGGTAAGTTCAAGGTCTCCCGCATCAAATACGGGAATGTCCTCAAGATCCATGTCCTGGTAAGGGCTGTAGGTCTCGATTCCTATAGACTCGCTTCTTATTGCAGTGCTTGCAAAGCGTGTTCCTGGTCTGAAAGATGTAGTACAGTCAAACGGTGCTCCAAAAAGCACTATTTCTGATTCTTTATATTCGTTGTCACATCCTATGAATGGGGATAGATTTCTATTCATGAGCCTGCTCCAGCATCTCCTTCACGTAGTTTGGAAGCGCAAAGCATCCTGTATGAAGGTCTGTGTTGTAGTATTTTGTTTTAAGTCCAAGGGCATTCCATTTTGCTGCATCAAGGTCTGTTACTGGATTGAATTTCTTTGATGCAAATCCAAACAGCCAGTGGCCTGATGGATATGTTGGAATATGTGCCTGATACACGCTGCAAAGCGGGAAGAACTCTTTGATTCTCTTGTGAGCTCTTTGCATTGAAGCTGCATAGCTGCTGTAGTATGGGCTTTCGTGCTGATTTACAAGAATTCCTGTTTCGTTAAGTGCCTTGAAGCAGTTACCGTAGAATTCTTTTGTAAACAGGCCTTCTCCTGGACCAAACGGGTCTGTAGAGTCAACTATTATAAGGTCATACTCGTTAACTTTGTTTCTTACAAATTTAAGACCGTCTTCGTAGTAAAGGTTTACTCTTGGGTCATTAAGCTTTGAAGAAGTAAGTGGGAAGTATTCAAGAGATATATCTACAACCTGCTTGTCTATCTCCACCATATCGATTTTTTCTATAGTGCTGTATCTTGTAAGCTCTCTTACTGTTCCACCGTCGCCGGCTCCGATAACAAGAACTTTTTTGATTTCAGGGTTTGTAGCCATTGGAATATGAACGATCATATCGTGATAGATAAATTCGTCTTTTTCCGTAACCATCATAAGTCCGTCAAGCGTGAAGAATTTTCCGAACTCTTTTGATTCAAAAACATCTATTCTTTGAAAATCACTTTGACCTGAGTAAAGCTGATTTTCTACTTTTATTGAAAAACGGACATCGTCTGTATGTTGCTCTGTGTACCATAATTCCATATTATTTTCCCTCCAAAACATTTATATTTTCAATTTTCATATCCTCGGTACCTGTAAGAAGGCTTCCCTTTGATTTTGCATAGGCAATATAGTCAAGGGAATCTCGGGAGATTCGCTCGCCTGGTGCAAGTATAGGGATTCCCGGAGGATAACACATTACAAATTCACCTGAAACAAGGTTCTCACTTTCTTCTATAGGAACCGAACGTTTCGCCGAATAGAAGGCTTTTTGCGGAGAAAGTACTACATCAGGTTCGATATATTCATGGTCAAACATGCCGGCAGGGTCTTTGGAGTGAAGTCTCTTTATTTCAGAAAGGGCTGCTATGAGTCTTTCCAGGTCAAGAAGCCTATCTCCTACAGAAATTATGGCAAGTATGTTTCCCACGTCGCCTAATTCAATCTGTATTCCGTTGTTATCTCTCAATATATCATATACTTCAACACCTGCCAGACCCATTTCTCTGGTATGGATTGAAAGTTTTGTAATGTCATAATCGAAAATACTGTCACCATTTATAATTTCTTTTGAAAAGGCATAGTATCCGCCTATGTTGTTTATTTCTTTTCTTGCATATTCAGAAAGTTCCTGAACTCTGGCAA
>JBATTG010000022.1:0-3331 GCA_049670425.1 Proteocatella sp. | reverse complement strand
GAACATGGACAATGTATTTGATGCGATAAACATTATTGGAAAAGATGACCGGAAATACATTGTTTTTGGAGACTATCAAACGGTAGACATGGAAGTGTTAAGAAATGAAGAACGTCTGAAGTTTACGGTAGATAGAGAAAAAATTAAAGATAAAGCTTTTTCATATGAAATTATGGATAATGTAGGGTATATCAAAATAGAAAGATTTATCTATGGTACTTCTGGTTATCTCAAAGAAGCCCTGGAAGAGATGAACAGCAAAAATATAGACAAGGTGATAATTGACCTTAGAGATAATCCCGGAGGACTTCTGGAATCGGTTGTTGACGTCTCCGGATATCTTGTTGGAAAACAAAAAATATTGTATACGGAAAATAAATCGGGCGAAAAGAAAGATTATGTATCACCTAATGCCAAATTATATGACGGGAAATTGTGTTTGCTTGTAAATGAAAATTCTGCATCCGCATCGGAAGCGATGAGCGCGGCAATGAAAGATTACGCCAGAGCTCAGATAATTGGTGTTAACACTTTCGGAAAAGGAATTGTTCAAACTACTTATTCACGTATTGACGGTTCGGGATATAAACTTACGACGAATGAGTACTTCTCGCCAAACGGGGGGAAAATACACACCCTGGGAGTTGCGCCTGATGTTGAGGTAAAGGAAACTGAAAAGCAACTTAAAAAGGCTATTGAGTTATTAGAAAAGGAAGACTAAAATGGAATTTAAAATTGTTTCGGACTATCAGCCGACTGGTGACCAGCCGGTAGCAATTGAAAATCTGGTAAATTCGGTAAACGAAGGAAACAAGTATCAGACGCTTCTAGGGGTAACCGGCTCGGGAAAAACCTTTACTATGGCAAACATAATAAAGGAGACCAAAAAGCCCACATTGGTCATTGCCCACAATAAGACGCTTGCAGCTCAGCTTTACTCTGAATTCAAGGAGTTTTTTCCTGAAAACAGAGTCGAATACTTCGTGAGCTACTATGATTACTATCAGCCTGAGGCATATGTAATATCAACAGACACATATATTGAGAAAGATTCTTCCATTAACGAGGAGATTGACAGACTGAGGCACAGCGCTACAGCTTCGATACTTGAAAGAAGGGATGTCGTAATAATAGCTTCTGTATCTTGCATATATGGACTGGGAGACCCGGATGAATACAAACACATGGTAGTCTCATTGAGGCCTGGCATGGAAATGGACAGGGACGAGGTTATAAAATCCCTTATAGAAATTCAATATGAAAGAAATGATATGAGTTTTGTAAGAGGCACGTTCAGGGTAAAGGGAGACATACTTGAAATACTTCCTGCAAATACGGATACTCATGGTCTCAGAATAGAATTTTTCGGAGATGAGATTGAAAGAATAGTAGAAATAGATCATATTACGGGTGAAGTTCTTGGAACGAGGACTCACATCTCCATATTCCCGGCATCACACTATGTTACCAGCAAGGAAAAGCTGGAACTGGCAATTGCAGGGATAGAAATAGAACTTGAAGAGAGGCTTTTGTATTACAGGGAAAATGACATGTATCTCGAGGCTCAAAGGATTGAACAAAAAACTAAATATGATATTGAAATGCTTAGAGAAATGGGTACATGCAAGGGCATCGAGAATTATTCAAGGCATCTTACGGGCAGAGGTGCCGGTGAAAGAGCACTTACACTTATGGATTTCTTTCCCGATGATTATTTGATTATAATCGATGAATCCCATGTGACACTTCCGCAGCTTCATGCGATGTATGCCGGGGACCAGTCCCGGAAAAAATCTTTGGTCGAATATGGCTTCAGGCTGCCATCGGCTATTGACAACAGGCCTCTTCAATTTGAGGAATTTCTGGAGGTATCCAATCAGATACTTTTTGTTTCTGCAACGCCTGCAAAATTCGAACTTGAAAATTCGGTATGTCTGGCAGAACAGATAATAAGACCCACAGGTCTTTTGGACCCTATAATTGAGGTTAAGCCTACAACAAATCAGATAGACAATCTGATACATGAGATTAATCTTATTATAGCTAAAAATGAAAGA
This sequence comes from Proteocatella sp., assembly GCA_049670425.1. Lineage (GTDB taxonomy): Bacteria > Bacillota > Clostridia > Peptostreptococcales > Filifactoraceae > Proteocatella. The sequence goes on along the minus strand of JBATTG010000022.1, from coordinate 1,274 downwards.
GTCCTGGTTACCACCTTGACCAAAAAAATGTCGGAGAGCCTGACAGATTACCTTGAAAAAACAGGGATAAAGGTCCGCTATCTGCATTCGGATATAAAAACGCTTGAAAGAATTGAAATCATAAGAGATTTGAGACTAGGGATATTTGATGTCCTTGTGGGAATAAACCTCCTGAGGGAGGGGCTTGATATTCCGGAGGTTTCACTCGTGACTATACTCGACGCAGACAAAGAGGGTTTCTTAAGATCGGAAACTTCGCTTATACAAACGGTTGGTAGAGCTGCGAGAAATTCGGCGGGAAGAGTAATAATGTATGCAGACCGCATAACAAGGTCCATGGAGCTTGCGATTTCAGAAACTAATCGTAGACGAAAGGTTCAGGAAAATTATAATATAGAGCACAATATGACGCCTCAGAGCATTAAAAAGGATATAAGACAAAACATTTCTACAATGGTAGCCGCAGATGAAAAGAAATATTCGGTAAAAGAGACCATTGAGGTTGAAAAGATAAAGAAAGAGATAATAGAGCTGACAGAAAAAATGTACGAACTTGCCGAAAAACTTGAATTTGAAAATGCGGCAAGGATTAGGGACAGGATAAAGGATTTAGAAAGGAAAATATGATGCATGACAAAATAATTATACGTGGTGCAAACGAGCATAATCTGAAAAATGTAGATTTGACGCTGCCTAGAAACAAGTTCATTGTATTTACAGGACTTTCAGGTTCGGGGAAGTCTTCTTTGGCCTTCGATACAATCTATGCAGAGGGGCAGAGGCGATATGTCGAGAGTCTGTCTTCTTATGCAAGGCAGTTTCTGGGCCAGATGGAAAAACCCAATGTCGAGTATATTGAAGGGCTTTCGCCGGCAATATCGATAGACCAGAAAACTACATCGAAGAACCCTCGTTCGACAGTGGGAACGGTTACGGAAATATATGATTATCTGAGACTTCTTTATGCAAATATAGGGATACCCCACTGTATAAAATGCGGTAAAACAATCCAGCAGATGACAATCCAGGAGATTGTAGATAAAATAATGGAAATTGAAAATGGGAGCAAAATTCAGATAATTGCCCCTGTTGTAAGAGGGAAAAAGGGACGGCATGAGAAGGTGATGGAGGCCATAAAGAACGAAGGCTTCATAAGGCTAAGGGTCAACGGCGAAAATTATGAAATCGGGGACGAAATAACTCTGGAGAAGAACAAGAAGCATGATATCGATGTAATCGTTGACAGAATAGTCATCAAAGACACGGTTGAAAGC
>JBATTG010000021.1:0-35766 GCA_049670425.1 Proteocatella sp. | reverse complement strand
ATTTTTTTCACCTCGCTTCAATGTTAATATAGTAATATTATACCACTATTAGCTATACTTGTAACACTTGTAGCCGATTCATCCCACCACCTTCGTTCTCGCTAAAGCGAGCAAGGAGACTTAGAGGTGGGGGTATTCTCGGCGCGAATGATAAAATTGAGAGGAGATATGGCTGTTTTTTTCAGTCATCTAAAAATATGCAACAAGCCCTATATCGAATATACCGACCAAAAAACTTTGATGAAATATATGGTCAGGAGCAGATAATTTCCATACTTAAAAATCAGCTCAGCACTGGTACGCTAAGCCATGCCTATCTTTTCTGCGGCCCGAGAGGCACCGGTAAAACATCTACTGCCAAGGTACTTGCCAGCGCCATAAATGGAAGCTCGGACATCGACACCATAGAACTGGATGCCGCATCCAACAATTCTGTCGACAATGTCAGAGACATAAGAGACAACCTTGCCTTCGCACCTACTATTGGAAAATATAAGATTTATATAATCGACGAGGTTCACATGCTTTCTACGGCCGCTTTTAATGCGCTCCTGAAAACGCTTGAAGAACCTCCAAGTCATGTGATATTCATTCTCGCTACTACCGAACCCCAAAAAATTCCTCAGACCGTTCTTTCGAGATGTCAGCGCTTCGATTTCAGAAAGATAGCCAACGAAGTTCTTATAAAAAGACTTAAAGATGTACTTTCTCAGGAGGGCAAAACCTATGAAGATGAGGCCTTGGAGTTTATTGCTCAAAAAAGCGAGGGCGGATTAAGAGATGCTCTAAGCCTTCTTGACAAAGCACTTTCCTATGGCGTCCTCACAATGGAGAATATCCTGGTGGCTTTAGGTGAAATCCATGTCGACAATTACTACAAAATGCTCAAAGCCATCTCCGAAAAAAATACCCGTGATGCCATATTAGTGCTTGGCGGAATCGAAACATCCGGCATGGACTCCAAGGTTTTCACCCTGGATTTCGTCAGTTATCTGAAACAGCTTATTTTAGAAGTCAACGGCGTGAAACAAAATAGTATCAGCATAGAGAAGGCTCTTCCCCTCTGCAGCGATGCTCTGGCGGCTTCTATAATTGAAGACTTATGCACAGCTTATAGCCAGATGCGCTATTCTCCTCAGCCTCAAGTCCTTCTGCTTGCAGAAATTGTGAAAATTGTGAATACAAATTATGAAGGCATAGGCAGCGAAAGGCATGTAAGCGAACACATCCAAAATGAATTTGCTATTCAAAACACTGAAATTAATGCACTTAGAGCCACTGTATCCGAATTGCAAAATCAACTTACAGAGCTTAAAAGTTGTCCACAGCATTTTGTGGATAATGTTGATAACAATGTGGAAAATTTACACACCAAAGGCTCACTAGGTGTTTCACGGATGCAGAATTCCGCTTCAGGCGCAAACTTATCCACAGGGTCAGCCGCTGAAAGGAATCCTAAAAAACTTTCTGTAAGTTCAATTGAAAGAGTTGAGCTTGGCGAAACCGAAAAACAGGAACTTGATAAGGTCAACGATGCCATTCCCGTGCTTTTTGAGGAACTAAGGGCGATAAAGCAAGTTCAGCTTCAGGCCCTCCTGAGGGAAGGCAAGCCCGAAAGATATGTGGATAACAATATTTTCTTCTGCTTTGAAGAAAAAAATATATTTCACAAGAACATGCTTGAGACTCAAGATACCAAAGATTCTGTAAATAAAATTCTGAGCAAGCTTCTCAAAAAAACAGTCATGGCAAGATATATTTTATACTCTGAACTTTCTGGTATAAAATCCTCGAAAGTTCCTGACACCGATGCGTTGATGGAAGAATTATCCGATATTTTTCCTGATGTAAATATTGAAATAAAACCTTAAATTTCAAAATAATCACAAAAAACTATTTACAAATACATGTTTTTTGATTATAATAAACTGAGAGTGAATAGATAAGGGTTCACTCCCCCTAATTATTGAACCTTATTAATACCCCCTTTTTTAAAAAATCGAGTTACCCCACTCGATTTTTTTACTTTAAACAATAAAATCTAAAAATCCCAATAATATAATTTGGGATTTCTAGATTTTAAAACAATTTAATACTAGTTTTCTTATTAAGAGAGATGGAGGGATATGGCCCTATGAAGTCTCGGCAACCTTCACTCCGGTGAAAAGGTGCCAAGTCCATCAAATTCGCAATGATTATCGTTTGATAGTCTTTGAAATTTGATAAATAAGAGAAGATATAGATCTTAATTGATATTCTGTGCCTTCTCTAGGAGAGGGCATTTTTTATTGCGCTAAATCTTCTCCGGTAAACATTTTTAATTATTTCAGGAGGAAACAAATCATGAGCAAGTCAAATTTAAACCAAAAATCAAGTGCTTTTGCACTTCTGCCAATCTTCGTATTTCTGGCGCTTTTCTTCGGAACAGGAATCATTTTCAACGATTTTTACAAAATGCCTGCTATTGTAGGATTTCTGGCAGCGCTCTTCGTTGCTTTTATTCAAAACAGGGAACTGAGCTTTAATGAAAAACTTTCGGTAATGAGCCGCGGAGCCGGACATGAAAACATCATGATAATGTGCCTCATCTTTCTGCTTGCCGGAGCATTTTCCGGTTCAGTTAAGGCTGCCGGCGGAATCGAAAGTACAGTAAATCTCGGACTTTCGATACTTCCTTCAAACTTTGCCGTTGTCGGACTTTTCCTCATCGGATGCTTCATATCGGTTTCCATGGGAACTTCAATGGGAACTATAGCCGCCCTGGCACCCATAGCAGTTGGAATAAGCGAAAAGACTGGTTTTCCAATAGAGCTTTGCATAGGTTCTGTTGTCTGCGGGGCTATGTTTGGAGACAACCTTTCGATGATTTCAGATACAACTATTGCAGCTGTAAGGACTCAGGGCTGTCAGATGAAAGACAAATTCAAGCAGAACTTCTTTATCGTGCTTCCGGCGGCAATTCTGACCGTGGTAATATTTCTCGTAAAAACTTCCGGCGGTTCGTTTGCAGTTGCTGAAAATCTGGACTACAGCCTTCTTAGAGTTATGCCTTATATCGTAGTTCTTGCTGGAGCGCTGTTTGGAATGAACGTATTTGCTCTTCTTCTTTCAGGAACTGTAATTTCGCTTGGAGTCGGACTCTTCCAGGGAACATTTGCCTTTGGCGAGATATTCAACATCGTTGGCGACGGAATGGCTGGCATGTTTGAAATAACTGTACTTTCTATTATAATCGGCGGAACAGTCGAAATTGTAAAGGAAAACGGTGGTATAAACGCTATACTTAACCTCATTAAATCCAAGGTAAACAGCGCCAAAGGCGCCGAATTCGGTATTGCCTTCCTTGCCTCTGCTGTGGACATCTGTACTGCCAACAATACGGTTGCCATTGTAATGGCGGGTCCTATTGCCAAGGAAATCAGTGATGAGTTTGGAGTCGATCCAAAGAGAAGTGCTTCTATTTTGGATATCTTCACATCTGTATTTCAGGGTCTGATACCTTATGGTGCGCAGCTTCTTACGGCTGCATCGCTTGTGGGAATAACGCCATTTGACATAATTCCAAATCTTTACTACCCTATTCTCATGGGAATAAGCGCTCTGTTGTTTATTGCTTTAAGAAAAGAAGTCAAGGTTGAAAAAAACACTTCTGCTTTCGAAAACAAAGCAGCTTAATTTTTCCAATAAAAGTAGCCAAGGCTTATAAGCCCTGGCTACTTTTATTTTTAAACTTCCATGCTTATCATTGTGCCATATATATGGCGTTGCTTACCCATCTTGTAAACTCTGCATTTCTCGCCTTGTTGAATGGATTTCCTGCTATCAGTACAACACTTTGACTGTTCAAGCTACCCTGAGCTATCATTGTCTTGCCCTGCGCATATTCATGAGCTGGCCACCATCCTGAGATATAGAAGACTTTGGAATCCTCTATGCTTGCAATACTGCTGAATCCTTCCGGAAGCTTTTCTATCCAGGTTCCGCTTGAACTGTACATATTGTCTTTTGATTCATATGAGGATGAAAGCATAGAGCTGGTATCTATATCTGCCTTCATAAGCCCCTCGTGATACAGGTTTGTAGTTGTAGACTCCAGGCCCTTGAGCACCTTGCTGTCGGTTATCGCTTTTATGGAATCTCCACCTACTGATATGAAAGGTTTCTGTCCAAGACCTTCGATATTTCCACCAGCGTCTATTATAACATCGGCAGTTTTGATATTGTCCGTCATTTCAAATCCCAGCACCTTCTCAAGCACATACTGCGCCTGGTATTCTCCCGTATTGTATACCTTGAGTGCCTTAAGCTGTTTTTCGCTTTCAAGCTCTGCATACGGCATTACCTCAAGATTGTAGGTTTTATAAAGCTTGGCAAAGTCCTTTGTTTCAAATACGAAATTTCCCTTGCCGGCTCCGTCTTGTATCATATATACTTTTTCGCCTTGTGAAAGAGCCTTGTTTACGGCAGCTACAGCCTGGGACGAATTATTTTTCACCATCTGGTAAGGCGTTTTTTCCAGGTACGGTTTTTCAAATTCGGCCTTTACTATTTCCGTTGTTTCGAGTTTAAGCTTATTGTCGTATATCTCATAGCAGTCGAAGCCTCTTGTTGCAGGGAAATTCATGACAATCTCCGCATACATTTCTCCCCACGCTGATTCGTCGCTTCCCTTAGAAAGCACGTGGTTTGCATATCCTCTTTTTGCCTGAGCCATATTGACCACATAGCTTCCCTGAGGATAATTTACCGAAGCTGCCATAGCTGATTTTGAAAGCTTCTGCACATCTACGCCATTTCGCTCAAGGTATCCTACGATATTGTAGGCTTCAGCGGCATTTTTTTGAAGACTTCCCGATGCTGGAATTATATAGTAGTCCGGGAAGAAGGTTGGATTTTCCCCTTTGATTCTTCCTACTGGGTTTCCATCTTTTCCTGTGAGAGCATCGCTCGCCGACTTGGCTTCAGTTTTTTCTATGCCTCTTTTGTAAACTTCAAGCTTGTTTGCCATGAACGCATCTTTGTTTTCAAGCGCATTGGATATTGCGCCAAAGCCTCCGTAGAGTCCTGCTTTGAATGACTCTTCATTCTTTTGCGGAACTTCGACGGTATGTCCGATTACGCCATGATAGAGCGCATAAGTCGCCGTATATGCCGAAGTTGCATCGTCCCAGCCCTCTTTGTAGTCAAGCAGGGGTATTTCATAGGTGTCGTATTTAGACTGTGCCACGCCCGCTTTTCCTATTGCGTGAGCGCTGCTCAGAAGCCCCGGCATCAAAAGATCCACTTCCGTATTTGGATCATGCGGAGGAGTGCATGGCTCTATGAGAAACCCTTCTATAAATCCATGAAAGTCCAGGAATACCAGAGGGTTATACTTATTTATAAGCGCCGCCATAGCCTGTCCTTCCGGATGAACCTGATAGCCATTATCACGGTTCGGGTCAAAGCCATAGGCATTTTCTCTTACATCCGTATTGTCCCCGTCTGGATTCTGGGTAAAGCTGAAAACCAGTATGAAGTTATCAAGAACATCTGCTACGTCGAGTTTCTTTTGCACTGGAGTCTCATCTGAGAGTACGGCGCTTGCATTTCTTTCCTTAATATATGTGCTGAAGTCGATTTCTTTTTCTTTTGCAAAAGCTCTGGCCAGTTCGGTAATTATGTCCGAGTTTGGCTGCTCGCTTGCATGAATTGAGCTGAAAAGCAGTGGGATCTTGTACTCTGATTTTCCAGTTTTGATTTCCTCCAGCAGAGCCTGCGGATTTTGAAGCATCTGCTTGTTGGTCTCGCTTAAAAATTCTTCCACATCTTCCTTGCTTTTGGCGATTACCATGTAATCCATGGATTTGCCGAGGATTGTCGTTCCATATGAATCGAGTTTTACATATCTGTCCTTTGAAGCAGTTTTTTCAATTTCTTTTATTGCATCATGGAGCTCATCTGTCGTTTGGTAGCTGTCAAATACACTGAGTTTAACAGGCTCTGACGTTGCTACTGCATTGCCCTTGGCATCTTTTGCAATTATTGATTTTTCTCCTATATAGGGCATGTACAGATTTGACTCGGTATCTTCCTTATTGAACAGGAGTCCGAATTTAAGAGTTGCCTTCAGTTCACCTTGCGTTATTTCAGGAGCCTTTGATACGGTTATATACGAATTTCCGTCAAATGCTTGGCTGGCTTCATTGTAAGTCTTATATTGGCCTATCTGCTTATCCCCGTAATACCAGCTTATGCCATCTGCAGTTTTCAGCTGCGTTTCAAAACTCAGGTTTACTTCTTCCTCCTGAGTCATTGCAATCAGGTTTGAAGATATTTCCATATTGTACTTGTCCACTTTTGGTGCAAGCGCCATAGAGCTTGATACGGTCGATATTGATAATACCAGACTCAATATGATGCTTAGAATTTGCTTGTTCTTCTTCATTGTTCTTCCGTTGCCAAAACCTTATAAAACTTTATAAAGCTTGTTTAATTTCCTGTTCATCGTGTCCGATTTTGTAATTCCGAGGAATATACTACTTTCGTTTGCTATAACACTCCGAGGACTTAAATTCCCATACAACGAATGGTACATATTAACATAATCGTTTAGGTGATTTATGCTAATTCATATCTTGAAAGATTTATACTTGCGTTTAAGTCTCTGTTTATCACAGAGCCACAAGCTTGGCAAATATAAGTTCTTTCTGACAGGGATAACTTCGCCTTTATATGTCCACACTCGCTACAGGTTTTTGATGATGGATACCATTTATCAGCTTCTACAAATTCTATACCATAAAATTCAGATTTGTATTTCATCTGTCTTTTAAATTCATATAATCCTTGTTCGGCTATTGCTTTTGATAAATGACGATTTTTCATCATACCTTTAATGTTGAGTGTTTCCATAACGATTTTAGATGGCTTGGTTTTCACTATCATATTCGTTGTTTGATGAATATGATTACTTCTTATATTTGCTAATTTTCTATGAAGTAATCCTATCTGCTTTTCGAGTTTTGCAATGTTCTTAGTTTTGACAAACTCCTTTCCGTTTTTATTTTTATTGTATTTATTTGAACATTGTCTTTGTTTTCTTTTTAAAACTTTTTTTAATCTTTTAACTTCTTTAGTCTTGTTAATATTTTTAAAAATCATTCCATTGGAGCATATAGCTAAGTCTTTTATTCCAACATCTATTCCAATGCTCTCATTCGTTAATTTTACTGTCGGCTCTTCTTTTTCTATACCTACCGCCAGATACCAATACTTACCATCAAAGCTTATTCGAGGGTTTGAATATTTAACATCTAATGGAAGTTGTTCATTAGTTTTTATCCAACCAACTTTTTCAATATTAACTGATTTGTTTTCTTTAACTTTTAATTTGATATTGTCATTATAAAATGACGGTTTGGATTTTCTTCGGCTCTTAAATCGTGGTCTATCTGCTAATCCTTTGAAAAATCGCTTATAGGCTTCGCAGCCATCTTTTACAGCTTGTTTTGCTACATTGTTGGATACTTCATTAAGCCAGACAAGTTCTGTTTTCTTTAATTGCGTTATCTCTTTTCTACAGTCATTGTCTGATATAAACTTGCCGCCCCGTTTATAATTTTCTTCCTGTCTCGCAAGTGTCCAATTATATATATATCTTGCAGTGCCAACTGATTGCCATAATTTCTGTTCTTGGAGTTGATTTGGATATAATCTAACTTTCTTCGCTAGTATCATTTTCCATCAACTCCTTTATCATTTTTTTAGCTTTATTTGCTCTCTTGCCTTGCAATTTACAACTAAACACAGTAATTATTTGTATCATATCCTCAACTAACTCTTGTTCTTCAGTCTTTTTGGTGTTGTCTATAATCTCAATAACAGTCCCGTATTTAGCACATAAATTTTCTATGATTTCAAAACCAAATCGTAACAATCTATCTTTGTACAGAATTACTATCCTCTCAACTTCTGAATTAGTTATCATATCTATTAGTTGATTTAATCCTTTTTTATTGTAGTTAATTCCACTCCCTATATCAGTAATAATATCAAACGAGTAGCCTTTGGCAATCATGTAAGTTTTCACATTATCAATTTGTCTTTCAAGGTCATCTTTTTGTTTCTGCGAACTAACTCTACAGTACCCAATTACTTTTTTAGTTTTAGTTTCAATGCCTTTAATCCCTAAAAAATAATTAAGTTGCTCTTGAGAATAATACCTATAGCCACTTGGTGCTACATGATGGGGTTTTAATTCATCTTTTTTGTCCCAATCTCTTAATGTTTGAGAAGTTTTTCCTATTAATTTTGAAAACTCTCCGATAGAATAATACTTCATTTATATCACCTCTTTGAATTAATCATACTACAAACATTACATAAATTCAATATAGTTTTATGAACTTTTATAATGTTTTTTTAACTGTTGCCCCCCCTTTACGGTTATAAAAAAATATCGCCTCCATATATGAGTCGATTCTTATTTTCAAAATTATATGTTTATTTAATGAGATTGTCAATAGTTTTTTGAAGATTTGCTTTTTTCAGTCTACGCTTCAGCTTCTCTTTTTTTAAAGTTATTTTTCCTGTGAATTACAAAAAACCATACCCCGGATGCAATTATCCCTGTGTAAAACAAAGGATATGCTAGGTTTAATACAAATTCCGAGTAGGATGTGCTTCTGTAGTTTAATATTAAAAGCCTTGCCATGCTGAGCAGTATTGCTGCGCAGAAAAAAGAAGCTCCTTCAAAAAGCTTTTTTCTGTAAATTACCAGCATCAGGATTATAACCGCAGAAGAAAAAGCTTCCATGAGCTGAGTTGGATAAACCCGGATGTCAGCAGTATTAAACAGAAAATTTATCAGCCTGCTTGAGGCGAGCTTTTCAGCCTCTCTTACAGGAAGGGGCACCGAAAAAAAAGATATTGTATGTTTTCCATAACAGCAGCCATTTAAAAAGCAGCCGATTTTCATGATTATAAGGCTTGTAAGAAAGGGTATCGTCAATTTATCAAAAAAAAGCAATTTATTTATTTTAAACCTGTCCAGAATAAGCCAGAGCACCAAAACTGACAGCATTATTCCCCCATACAGCGAAAAGTAGCTGAATTTCAAGGTGAACAGGGATATACCGGCTCTTTTGTAATCATCCCACCTCAGCATAAAATTAAAAAATCTTGCACCAGCTAAAAAGCTGGTGCAGATGGATACATATATAAATACTATAATTTTTAAGGACAATCCGATTTTTTTTAGCTGTATCAGGCTCATAACGAAGCCCGCCGCCATGCTTATAAAAATAAATATTGGATAGGTATCTGCATTAAATACGATGTTTCCAAGTTTGAAATTTATTACTGGCAGCATAAATCCTCCTTGCTCTATTTTTTTCCCTTTAAGTTAAACTCGAGTTTTCCAGAGTTTCCATCCCCATTGTCGATGTCGAGTCTGCCGTTGTTATCAAAAACGATATCACCCTCATCGTTTTTCTTCATTGTGAGGCTGATTGACATCACAGAACCCTCATCTATGACTGCTGTTAATGCCAATATGCCATCCTTGTAGGCTGCACTGGCTCTTACTGGTGGGTCTGGGTCTATATCAAGACTCTCTCCAGTTTCCTCATTCACTGCGCTGGTTATTCCAAAAATAACATCAGCATTTTCTTCGTCTATCTTTACAATTTCAAACTTGCAGCTGAGCCTTGCCGCCTTGAGCGTACTTAGAATTACATCCGTAAGTTCGCATTCTTCATCGCTGTCTGCTGACGGCTCAGGCATTTCTATATTCAGGAACTTCATATATACCTGCGACCAGTCACCCGCAATTTCATCCATTGTTGGAATCATTTCTTTTAGATTTATTCGGGTTTCAGGGAATGAAACTTTAAATGGTATGGTTTTTACAGGTTCATCTGTGTCCGGGTTGGAGCCTGGCTCAAAAAGCAGCAAAGTGTCCGGAGCTCCAGACTGGATATGTCCCAGCGCCGTAAACACGGTTTTCACCGTGCCATCTTCTTTGATTTTACCTGTCCAGTTCGCCTTCTTGGCATCGTCATTAAGCGGTGCAAATCTTACAGTGTAACCCTCATATTCTGATTTTTCATTTTCCTTGAGGTTTTCTGTTATAAGGACATTGGTAACCTTGTTCAGATAATTTTTAAGAGCTATAAGCTCTTTTCTGTAAGACTCGGTCAGATCGGCTCTTACCGTACGTTCCAGTCTGTTAAATACAGTCTCCTGAAGCGTCTTGACAAGTTCTGCCTTTGCCGCTGCAGAAATTTCATTCTTAAGAGCTTCACTTAGGCCACCTCCACCGGAGAAGCCGGTTTTTTGAACCTCTGACTGCCAGAATGCCTGGTCTTCTTCAGGCAAGTTCCAAAAAGCCCTGGTGTATGAATCTATGGCCTCGTTTGTCTTGTCTCTTAATACGTTGGGGTCTTTGCTGCCCTTATTGTCCTGCCATATCCAGTACAGCTTGGTGTACCATTCTCTGTAGCTTCGTTTATTTTCCTCCATGTAATAAGTCTTGTAGGCCTCATACCAGATTTCTTTTCTTCCATCCCAGGCCGCGGTTGCAAATTTATTCAGGGAATAATCTATTGCGTAGACTCCTACAAAACTGAGCTGAAGGGCATTGCTTCCCCATTTGCTGACCGAATAGTAGGAAAGGTTTTTTGTAAGATTCGTAAACAGCGCCGTATCATCTCCCTTGCTGAAATCATGGCCTGCCTGAACGAAGGCTGCTGCAAGTCCCACATTGGCAAAGGCATTCCCGAGGCCCTGCGCAAATTCCGAGGCATACATAGTCTGAGTTATTGTCGTAAGGGCCGAACCGCTTATACCCATCCAGTCTCCTGCAATCCCAAGACCAAGCTCTGTGGCTTTCTGCCCTGGCTGCATCTGGCTGCCCATGGCTTCCTCTATGACTTCCTCAAAATCATCCAGACTTCCTGGCGGCAGCATCGGGAATGAATTCACGCTTATAATCCTCGCCGTTCTGCTGTTTGCATTTTTTATCGTAAATGCTGAATAGATTGAAAGATGCCTTGTAGTAATTATTACCTGCTTGTTTTTTTCGTCAATTACAAATGATGCAGGCGTCCACTCCATCAGTTCTTCATCGTAGTACATCACACCTACGTTTTTATCTGGCGTCCCGACTTCGATAAAGCTGTCATCATAGGGAAGGCTTATCTCTATGAGGTCTGTAAACTCTCCGATTTCAGGAGCCTTTATATCATAAGTATTTACTTTCACTTCATCCTCGAGAATATCTTCTGAGAACAGGTCAGCTGGCTTTATTTTTTGAACCGTGATTTCCGTATCCCCGTTTATATCATACGGTGAAAATTCGATGCTTATCCCATCGGCCTCTGCAACAGGATTCTCTTCGGTGACTTTAAGCTTCATAACCTTGCCCTCGCTGCCTCCTGGTGAACATCCCAGTAACAGGTTCCCTGTAAGAATAAGAACTAAAAACAGTGATATTTTCTTTTTGTTTAACATACGGCCCCCTTTGCAATTTTAAAATATTATTATATACTTACCCCAAAAGTCGGCTGCTTAATAAATATATTCTGCAATCAGCTGCCCCTGTATTTTGCGCAGTCTTCCTTATCACCGAATCACCGATTTTTTTTCTTCCTTCTATAGTGCCCCTGTAACAATAGATTTCCTGCCCCAGATTTAATTTTCTTGTTTGAATTCAAGGTTATTGATATAATTGTATTATATCGTTAAAAACATTTGTTGTTGATAATAGAAAATCTGATTTTTTAGATTTGGAGGAAAATATGGTAGAAGTGGTAATATGCGTAGGCAGTTCATGTCATATGAAGGGTTCTTACAGGGTTGTCCAGACCTTTAAGGAGATGGCCATCGAACATGGAGTATCCGAAAAGGTCCATATAAAGGCATCCTTTTGCATGAAAAATTGCGTCGATGGCATTTCAACCAGCGTCGACGATGAACTTATATCCGGAATAAATATAGCCAATGCTTCCGACAAGTTTTTGGAGTTCATACTTCCAAAGGCTATTGCAAGTTAAGCTTTGAAAGGAGATTCATGTCTTATATAAACCTCAATCCCGGCAGCTGCCAGGCATGCTACCGGTGCATAAGAGAGTGCCCTGTAAAATCTATTCAATTCAAGGACGACAAGGCTACCATAATAGAAAGCGAATGTGTGCTTTGCGGAAAATGCATCGAAGTATGTCCTCAAAATGCCAAATTCATTCAAAGCGAGCTTCATGAGGTCCAGATGCTCATTGCCTCTGGAAAAAAAGTTATTGCTTCCGTAGCCCCATCTTACAAAGCATGGTTTGATGATGATTTTCAGCAGCTGAGCGCAAAACTTCATTCACTCGGATTCTTTAATTCGGAAGAAACTGCCATTGGAGCCAGCATAGTAAACCACGATTATCTGAGGCTCATGAAGCAGGGGAACATGCCCGTGATGATAACCAGCGCCTGTCCTTCTGTGGTGATGCTAATCGAGCGTCATTATCCTAAAATAATACCGTTTCTTACCCCTACCCTCTCGCCCATGATGGCTCATGCCAAGCTGATAAAAGAACTTGAGCCTGACGCACATGTGATTTTCATAGGTCCATGCATAAGCAAGAAATATGAACCTTCAGACATATTTTCAAACGACTATATAGATAATGTGCTTACTTTCGACGAGGTCGAAAAATGGATGAATACTGCTGCCGTAAATCATAAATTAAGCTCCCGCAGCGCTTGCAAGGACAAGGTTTCAGAAAGCATAGCGCCTTCAGATGCTGCAAAACATGAGGCTATGGGACTGTATGATACTACCACAAGGATTTATCCCCGTTCAAACGGTGTCATCGATTCGATGTCGACTATAGCTCCCTTCGAAGGTTATCTTCCAGTTGCAATCGACGGCTCCAAGGATTGTATGGACATGTTTGCCTATCTTGAAGAATGCATAAGCAGCGGCAGCATGCCAAAAGACATGCTCTTCATTGAAGCAAATATCTGCAAGGGTTCATGCGTGAATGGCCCGCTTTTTAAGATTGCCAAGAAGCGTACCGTATTTGCAAGTCATAAGCTGTCTAAAAAGGCCGAGCCTCACGACCTGTCGCCTTCAAGGACTGCCACCCTTGCCAAAATATCTCTTGACAGGCACTATCTCAACCGTGAAAAAGTGGTAGAACACCCTTCAGAGGATGACATAATAAACATCTTGACCCAGATGGGCAAGCACCGCCATGAGGATGAGCTTAACTGCGGTACCTGCGGCTACCCGACATGTCGCAGCAAGGCTGAAGCCGTATTTTATGGCAAGGCCGACGTCAGGATGTGCCTGCCATTTTTCAAAAAGAAAGCCGAGAATTTTTCCAACGTAATAATAGAACATTCTCCAAATGGAATAGTCGCCCTTGATAAGGATCATTTTGTAGTCGACATAAATCCAAGGGCCGCCGAAATATACAGAGTAGACCCCATAGAGATAGTTGGAGGCATCATCCCTGAGCTTTATGACGACGAATCCTTTGACAATGCCCGAAATTTCGATATTCCTGTGATGGAGAATCTGAAACTGCAGATTCTGGATATGGAAATTTATATAGAAAAAACTATGGTGTACATCGCCGAGCACGATACTTTTGTAGCCTTTATAAAGGATACTTCAGCCGAGGAGCTTCACAAAGAACAGATTCTTAAGATGAGAATCCACACCGCGGATGTAACTCAAAATGTCATCGAAAAACAGATGAGGGTAGTCCAGGAAATTGCCAGCCTCCTTGGAGAAACCGCAGCCGAGACCAAGCTTGCCCTTAACAACCTTAAAGAAACTATTGTAAGTGATTAGGAGGTTATATGGATATTTATGTAGATGCCGCCTTTGAAAGCCTCAATCATCACGGCGAGGAGCTTTGCGGCGACAAGGTAGAATTTATAAGACAGGAAAATACCTTCGTTGCCGTCCTTGCTGACGGCCTCGGCAGCGGGGTTAAGGCCAATATTCTTTCGACACTTACCAGCAAAATCATTGCCACCATGCTATGCGGAGGTGCCAAGCTTACCGATGCCATAGAAACCATCGCAAGCACCCTGCCTGTATGCAGCGAAAGAGCCATCGCCTATTCAACCTTCACTATAATCAGGGTAATGCCCGATGGCATATGCAGCATTGCGGAATTTGACAATCCCTTTGTCACGCTGTTTCGAAACAACGAGCTCCTTGAACTGGACAAGCATCCCCTGATTGTGGATGAAAAAACAGTTTACCAGTCGGTTTTCAAGGCTCAGCATGGCGACATGCTTGTGGGTTTCAGCGACGGGGTAGTCCACGCCGGGGTCGGCAAGCTTCTTGACCTCGGGTGGCAGTATGAAAATATCGTAAAATTCATAAGCGATAATATAAGCGTCAATCTTTCCCCGGTTGAGATGTGCAGCAAATTGCTCAATGCTGTCGATGCCCTTTACATGGGTGAAATTGGTGACGATTCCACAGTATGCGCCATCAGGTTCAAAAACAGCAACCCGGTTACCATAATGATTGGCCCGCCCATCAACTCTGATACGGACGCCATGGTCGTTGAAAAACTGATTTCGAGCAAGGGTATAAAAGTTGTCTGTGGCGGAACCACCTCCCAGATAGTAAGCGCCGTTACAGGACGCACTCTTGAAGTAAGACTCAATTATGAAAATCCCAGCATCCCCCCCACCGCGGCTATCAAAGGAATCGACCTTGTAACCGAAGGTGTACTTACCATGGGCAAGGCCCTCGATCTCATAAAGAAATTTCCTCTTATGGACAGGTCTGAAAAGGTGATTGCCCTTTCCAAAAAAGACGGAGCATCCCTTCTTGTAAAGATGCTTCTGGAGGAATCTACAGAGGTTAAATTCCTTGTCGGCCGCGCCATAAACCCTGCCCACCAGAACCCGGAAATGCCCATATCCTTGGGGCTGAAACTTAATCTTATAAAGGAAATGAAACTTGAACTTGAATCTTTTGGAAAAATAGTTGATATTGAATATTTTTAGCTTGCCTTATTGAAAGGAGAAACAACTTGTTCACAGCAAAAAATTATGTCAAAGTCAAAAGCCTCGAAGAGGCCTTTGAACTCAATAAAGTCCGCAATAACGCCGTAATGGGTGGTCTCATGTGGCTGAAGCAAAGTAAAAAAAACATAAACACCCTCATAGATCTTTCCGGCCTTAATCTTGACAAGATTACCGAAAATGAATCGAATATAGAAATCGGTGCCATGGCCTCGCTTCGCCAGCTTGAAAAAAGCGAAATTATTGCAGGCTCTTTTGGAGATTATTTTAAAGAAGCTCTCAAAGGCATTGTCGGAGTGCAATTCAGAAATGGAGCCACTGTAGGAGGAAGCGTCTTTGGACGTTACGGCTTTTCTGACGTGATAACCTCCCTGCTGGCCTTAGATGCTTCAGTCGTAATCTACAAGGGACAGGAAATTCAGATTCCTCTTGCTGATTATGTTTCACAAAAAAAAGACAACAGCATACTGGTAAGGCTTATCCTGAAGAAAACGTCCTGCATAAGCGCTTATGAATCTATGAGAATAGTAGCTACCGACTTTCCTGTTCTTACAGTTTCCGCCTCACTTAAATCTGAGGGTCCAAATGATAGCAAAACCCTGTCCCTCGCCGTCGGTGCAAGACCCAACGTAGCCAGCCTTCTAATAATTGAAAATTTTAACACATCAGAATTATACACAAGTTATACACAGGATGTGAATAACAATTCCCTTAGCAACCTTAATGCCCTGGTAGAAAAATATTTGATTGAAGATTTGAACAATTTAGTTTATGGAAATAATCTTAAAGCAGGAAGCGAATATCGAAGAATTCTGGCTAAAGCCCTTGCAACAAAAGCCTTATTTCAGATTGCAGAAAAAGGAGCAGACTCATGGAAGTAAAAATAACAGTAAATGGAAGACCTTTAAAACGTGAAATTTCTCCTGATTTAATGCTTATTGATTTTCTCAGAAACAACGGCTATACCAGCGTAAAACGTGGCTGCGAGACTTCAAACTGCGGTTTATGCACAGTCCACCTCAACGGAATTCCGGTGCTTTCTTGCTCGACGCTTGCACTCAGAGCCGATGGTCACAATGTCACAACGCTTGAGGGCATGCAGGAAAAAGCAAAAGAAATCGGAGGCTTCATTGCCGATGAAGGCGCTGAACAATGTGGCTACTGCAGTCCCGGCTTCATCATGAATATCATCGCGATGGAAAATGAGTGGAAGAGCGAAAACAAGACTTCGGCGAGCGAACATGAAATCCTCTCATATCTTTCAGGCAATCTGTGCAGATGCACCGGCTACATGGGCCACCTGAGAGCGCTGAAAAAATACTTTGCATCCCAGGGTATAGAAATAACCCCAAAGCTCGAATATACCGATGATTATACAGGAAAGGTGAAATAGTATGGCTAATTACATTGAAGAACCAAAAGTTGATATAAGCAAGTTCAAGGCTGTAAACAACAGTTTTCGAAAAAAGGATGCTCTAGCCCTTACCAGCGGCAAGCCTGTCTACACCGATGATATCGCATCCAAAGATGCCCTGATTGTAAAGCTGCTTCACAGCCCTCATGCCCATGCCCTTATCGAAGACATAGATGTGAGCCGCGCCCTTATGGTGCCTGGAATAGAATGCGCCCTTACCTACAAGGATGTGCCTGACAAGAGGTTTACAATAGCCTGCCAGGCCTACCCTGAACCGAGCAATTACGACCGCCTCATTCTTGACCGGAGAGTACGTTTTGTAGGCGACCCCGTGGCAATAGTCGCCGGGGAAGATGAAAAAGCTGTGGACAAGGCGCTCAAACTTATCAAGGTCAAATATGAGGTTTTGGATGCTGTCCTGGATTTCAGGAAATCCAAGGACAATGAAATCCTTGTCCACCCGGAGGACGGCATAAAAACCAACCCCTTCTTTCCCGAACAGATTAAACGAAACATAGTATTTTACGGGGAAACTGAGTATGGTGATGTAAATGAAGAATTTTCAAACTGCGACTACGTTCTTGAAAGAACCTACCATACCGTTCAAAACAACCAGACCCCTATGGAACCTTTCACTACGTTTGCAAACCTGGACCCTTATGGACGAATAACCATAGTAAGCTCTACCCAGACGCCTTTTCACGTAAGAAGAATCATAGCAAATGCTCTTGACATACCCAAATCTCAGGTAAGAGTCGTCAAGCCCAGGATAGGCGGCGGATTCGGGGCAAAACAAAGCTCTGTAAGCGAAATGTATCCTGCAATAGTCACCCTCAAAACAGGAAAACCTTCCAAAATATTCTACTCAAGGACCGAATGCTTCAGCGTTGGAAGCCCGAGACATGAGATGGAGATGACCGTAAAGATAGGATCTACTAAAGATGGAAAAATAAGAGCCATGGAGCTTCATACGCTTTCAAATACAGGAGCCTACAACGAGCACGGTTCGACTACAGTAGGTCTTACGGCGACAAAATCACTTTCGCTCTATGGAAGGATTCCTGCGCAGAAATTCTCATTTGACGTGGTATACACAAATAAGGTTCCAAGCGGTGCCTACAGAGGTTTTGGTGCCACGCAGGGAGTTTTCGCCATAGAATCGATAATAGATGAGCTTGCCAGTGAAATGAAGTTTGACCCTGTAAAGCTTAGAGAATTGAACCTGCTTACACCAGGCGAGGCCGTATTCATGTATGAAAACAAACCTGTAAATACATGTAATCTGGACAAATGTATTGCCAAAGCCAAGGATCTTATCGGCTGGGACAGCAAGTATCCCCGCAAAGACATGGGCAACGCCAAAGTAAGGTCCGTTGGACTTGCAATGGCGATGCAGGGCTCTGGAATTGCAAACATAGACGTTGCCGGAGTTGAAATAAGGCTGAGCGACCACGGTTTTTATCACATGAACGTAGGTGCTGCGGACATCGGAACCGGAAGCGACACCATACTCTCTCAGATTGCCTGCGAATCCCTCGGATGCACCATGGACGATATTGTAGTAAGCGGTGTGGATACCGACGTTTCTCCATATGATGCCGGCGCCTATGCTTCGAGCACAACCTACATCACGGGAATGGCAGTTGTGAAAACCTGCGAAAAAATAACAGACCAGATTCTTACCCAGTCTGCCAGAATGCTTGGTGTGTCAAAAGACATCCTGGAATTTGACGGTAAAAAAATATTCACGATAAAAGGTGCTGACAGCGAATATAAGGAGCTCAGCCTCTTTGACCTTGCAGCCCAGACAGGTTCCGGCTCTGTTGATATGATTTCTGCCAGCGAATCGCACTTTTCAGAGTATTCACCTCCACCGTTCATGGTAGGCGCAGTAGAAATTGAAATCGACAAGACTACCGGAAAAGTAGATATAATAGACTATGTAGGCGTCCTGGACTGCGGAACTCCTATAAATCCAAACCTTGTAAGAATACAGGCCGAAGGCGGAATAGCACAGGGAATCGGAATGGCGCTCTGGGAAGATGTGCAGTTTAACGCAAAAGGGAAGCTGCTTAACGACAGTTTCATGAGCTACAAGATTCCAAGCAGGCTGGATATAAGAAATGTACGAATATATCTGGAACCAACCTATGAACCCACAGGCCCGTTTGGCGCAAAATCTGTAGGCGAACTGGTTATAAACACGCCCTGCCCTGCCCTTGCCAACGCAATCGCAAATGCCACAGGAGTAAGGCTCAGAGAGCTTCCTATGACAAGCGAGAAAATTATGATGGCTCTGCTGTGTACGCAATAATCCTGGCATCCGGAAACAGCAGGAGGTTTGGGGGCAACAAGCTCCTCACCGCCTTCAACGGCAGGCCGCTTTTTTCCTATGTTCTGGATAAGGCGCTCGAGCTCAAAGCTGAAACCGGTCTTGAAATAATCGTTGTGACACAATATCCGGAGATTGAAGCCTATGTTGCAAAAATAAATGACAGTCATAAACTTGCTGGCGCTCATAAAGACAGCATGATTTGCAAAAGTTATTCACAAAATCAGCCCCAAGGCCATGAACTTTCAAGAAATTATATCAAAGTTATACACAATCCATCCCCTGAAGAGGGAATTGCAAGCTCCATACGGCTGGGAACCCAGGCTGCCATCGACATGGAAAATGAATTTACGCTGGATATAGGCGAAACTTCAAGAACCAGGTTTTCGATGATGTTTATGGTATCTGACCAGCCCTATCTTAAAACCCAGTCCATAAAAAAGCTTATGGAGTCTCACCAGATCCTGTCCTTGAGCTCCATCAGCCCTCTGGCTCCAGCTAAGTCAGGGCCCAGCTCTTCATCAGCGGAAACATCTGTCATATCTGCCCTTTGCTACGGCGAGACTTCGGGCAATCCAGTTATTTTCACAAGCGATTTTTCAAAAGATCTGCTGGCGCTTGAAGGTGACACAGGAGGAAAGTCGATCATGAAAAAGCACATGAATAAGGGCACAGCCTTTGTTTTAAACAGAGTCTGCGCCCTCGAAGAAAAAGAACTTTTTGATATAGATACCAGAAATGATGCGAGAAACTAAAAATACTTACCTGCCGTCGCCGTTGCGAAGCAGGTAAGTATTTTTTTTATAATCATTTTAAGCTTAAAGTGTGTCTTCTACCGTCAACGCCTCTACTTCTGGTGACCAAAGATGTCCAAAAGTTGTATCTCCTTTTACAAAATCCTTGCCATAAGCAAGCAGGCAGCACACGATACCTATTGCCAGAGCATATGCCGAACCTTTTGCAAGAAGCACGCCGCCTATGATACCAGCAATTCCAAGATCCGTGAAGCTCTTAGCCTGCAAGGCGCCTATTCTTACACTTACAAAGCCCTGAACTATCATGGTAAGCGCCAGAGCAATCGGAAGTATCGGTGTAACAAGAGTTACTATCGGAAGCATGAAATATCCTGTAAGCGTTCCAAAACGGAAACTTGCCGCTCCACCAAACAGCGATTGCATGCTTTCTTTCCCTTTTTTATAACGTTCGCACACAACTACCTGCATCGCTGCCCATAGAGGTCCGCACATTGTAAGGTCTGGTCCCATTACTCCCATTATCATGTTTCTTATTCCGAATATAAGGTGTGCACGATTAGGATTATAATCAATAATTTCATCTGTTCTAGCCATATCTGCATCATGTACAAGCGCCTTACTCTGAACAACGTCTCCGAACAATACTATATATATGGCTATTACCGTTGGTATTGCTGCCATATACTTTGAAAATGATGGCCAGCCTATTGCTCCCCATGGAACCCAGTTTGTGAATAATTCCTTATATGCCGGTGCGCTGAATCCCCACTGAATAACAGGCATCGCTGTCTCGCCTGAAAGCGGCCCTATTATTACCGCTATAAGAACGGCTGGCAGTATCCCTACGTTAGCTATGGTTTTCCAGAACTTATTCTTTATTGAAAGCCTCTTAAATCCATTTGAAAACAGCAGATAGAAGGCCACAATAAGGCAGATGGCAGTAGTTATTGGCGCTGCCTGGAATTTTCCGCCTTCTTTAAATATCATGTATATTGCTGAGAATCCTGCTCCCAGGATTACCCCTGATTTTATCGCATTTGGAACGATTGATACCATCTTTGATGCCAGGCCTGTAGCTCCCAGCAGTATTGCAAACAGCCCAAGCGTAACTTCAAAAGCTACCAGCGCCTGCATTCTTTCTGCTCCCTCTGGAAAAGTCAGGCAGTAGGCAATCAGAAGTGGTATGGCTGGTGTAATCCAGCCTGGAATAACCGGGTCGCCAAGCAAGGTATGCATACAATAAAGCATTCCGTTCAGCGTTACTATCGCAAGCGCTACTTCAAATGGCATTCCCAGATTGTCAGTCAATATAGGTATAGCTCCAAGACATACCGCGCACATGATCAGCCCCTGAATATAATCGGCTATTTCAAATCTGTAATGAATAAATGGCAATCTTACTTTAAATGGACCCGCCGGTATATAAGGCTGCTCTTTTCCACTATGTATCTGTGCGTTTACAACTTTTTTCGCAGTATTCATAATTCGCCTTCTTTCTTTATAGTATTTTAGAATTAGGGGATATAAAGTGGTTACATGACTTTTGCCAGTTTATATCCCCGATTAAATATGTCTACTCGGAGTGCTATAACTTCAAACTAAAACCTGATGCTTATCAAACGATTTTCATTTAACTGGGGGGCGTTCATTTAAAACTTGCTTTTGAATCGTTCTTCGTATACCGCCGTAAGACCTGCCCTGAAATCCGGATGCGTTATATTTATAAGCGCTCTGGCTCTTTCTCTTAGGGTTCTGCCTTTGAGCGCTGCAATTCCGTACTCCGTTACTACATAATCTACATCCGTACGAAGTGTCGTTACCGCCGCACCTTCATCCAGAACTGGAACTATTTTTGATACAGTCCCCTTTGCCGCTGTAGATGGCATGGCCATTATTGATTTTCCGTTACTGGCCATCGATGCTCCACGTACAAAGTCCACCTGCCCTCCTGTCCCGCTTATCTGCCTCAAGCCTACTGACTCTGAAGCTACCTGTCCCATAAGGTCTACCTGAACACATGAGTTTATAGCCGCCAGATTGTCATTTTGCATTATTATCACAGGATTGTTCACATAGTCAACCGGATACATCTCCACGTCTTCGTTGTGGTTTATGTAATCATACAGCTTTTGGGTTCCCATCAGGAAGGTCACGACCATCTTCCCAGGTTTAAATGTTTTTCTGCTGTTGGTGATTACGCCTGCCTCAACGAGTTCCAGTACTCCATCTGATATCATTTCCGAATGTATTCCCAGATTTTTTTTGTCTTTCAGGAAAAGAAGCACTGCATCGGGGATTGCGCCTATGCCTAGCTGGAGTGTGTCGCCGTCATTTATCAGCTTTGCGCAATTTTCGCCTATAGCCCTTTCCACATCTCCGATAGTTGGAGGCTGAAGCTCAAATATCGGTTCGTCATGCTCTACAAGGTATGTTATTTCCGATATATGCAGCCTGCTTTCTCCGCCCGTCCAAGGCATTCCCTGGTTTACCTGAGCTATTACTGTTTTTGCATTCCTTGCCGCTCCTATTGTGTAATCCACTGATACGCCAAGGCTTACATAGCCATCCTCATCTGGAGGAGTCACCTGAATCAGAGCCACGTCCACCGGCAAAGTGCCATTTGCGAAGAACTTTGGGGCCTCATGAAAAAAGCATGGTGTGAAATCGGCTCTTCCTTCTTCTACGGCTTTTCTTGTGCCGCCGCCTACAAACAGGGCGTTATGTCTAAAATGCGGCTCCATTCCTGCCTTGGCATATTCGGATTTTCCAAGTGATACCATATGCGCTATCTCAACATTTTGATACTGCTCTTTTTTGGATACCAGGACATCTACCAGATGTCTTGGTTCTCCAGCTGCATGTCCCAGTACGACTCTGTCGTTTGACTTGATTATATCCAGAGCTTTGTCTGCGGTAGTTAATCTGCTTTTATATATTTCTTTCCAGCTCATATCCACCTCTTATTCCTCTATTTTTGCAATTGCTTTTGCTAAGCCTTTTTTCATTTCTATATTTCCCTGGCGAGCTATCATGACTCTTTGTGCCTGTGGCGACCCTGCTCCATGAAGGGATTCGGTTCTGTAACCTACTGCTGCTGCTCCAAGAGACATATTCTCAATCAGTCTCAGGATTCTGAAGCGATTTTCGGTACTTACGCTATGAACTCCTCTTAGATATTTGTCAATATATGGTCCCAGCTTTGGATCTTTCAGGTCTACTTCTGATGGAGCCGTTACCATAAGTCCTCCGGCTATATCCTCTGCCAGCCTAACTATTTCATATGGGAATCTTGTTACGTTTTGTTTGCATACATTAGCAAGCAGCAAGTCTATCATATAGTTTCCTGATTCTGTCTTTGTTCCCTCTGCCGAACATGCTATTCCACAGCAGTACAAGGTTTCATTAAGGTGGGTCATTTCTATTAATTTATCTTTTACATGTGATGCTTTTGATGCTCCGTTGTAATCTGCAGCTGTTGCCGCAGCTCCAATAAGTACGTCACCAACGCCTACCTTGCATCCGCCGTAACTTTGTCTGTGATAGCCTGCAAATCGCTCTACCAGCATTCCTGCAAATTCAGTTTCTCCATTTTGGAATATTCTTTCGTTTGGCACAAATACGTTGTCGAATATAACAAGTGCTTCCATTCCGCCATATTCACTGTTTCCTACATCTATTTGAGTCCCTTCCAATTTACGTGTATCGCATGACTGGCGTCCGACTATCATGAATATGCCTTCACTGTCCATTGGCACTGCAAATGATACTGCATAATCTCTGTCTTCTGGCGACATTGCTATTGTAGGCATTATTATTATTTCATGTGAGTTTATGGCTCCTGTCTGATGAGCCTTTGCCCCTCTTACCACTATGCCATCTTCTCTTCGCTCTACTACTCTAAGGAAAAGGTCTGGATCTGCCTGCTTGTGAGGTGGAAGCGATCTGTCTCCCTTAGGGTCTGTCATGGCTCCGTCCACTGTTAAGTCATTTTCCTGACAATATTTTAAAAAGTTCAAAAAGTTCTGATGATAAGGTGTTGCATATTTTTTGTCAGTTTCAAAAGTTGTGCTGTATACGGCATTGAAGGCATCCATGCCTACGCATCTTTGGAAACATGATCCTGTTTTTTGTCCTAGAAGTCTTTGCATTTTAACTTTTTTTACAAGGTCCTGCGTATCTTGATGTATGTGTGTAAATCTGTTTACAGTTTCTCCTGTATATGGCGATGTCGCTACCATTAGATCTTTATATTCCGGCATTTGTGCCAAATCATATGTTGCTCTTACTGAATTCAGCGATGGTCTCAGGATAGGATCATCTACGGGATTCTCGATTTGTTTTCCGAACATGTAAACTTTCATGTCCATTTTTCTCATACTTTCAATATACTGTTCTCCAGTCATTAGTGCCATGATTATTTATCCTTTCTCTCATAAAAATTATAATTGTTTAAAATTCTTTACACCCTTTATAAAGCAATTCATATGCCAACATTGAGTTAAAGTTACATTTTTAACAACTTCAGTTATAATTAGATATTTCAGAATTTTTAAAACGCTTGCAGGAACTCATATTCAAGTTTTTTATAAACTTATTAATTTTTTTACAACATAGAATAACCTTTTCTCTATTTTCCTGACTTTATATTAAAAAAAAATGCCTTCGTTGCGTAAATGCAACAAAGGACATTATTTTAACAATATTTCGCATTGCATAAATGCAACACAGTTGCACAAATGCAACAGCTTATCCTTCTTTTACTGAATACTTTTTTCTTTTTCTTACAAAGGTAGAGGCATCCATGCCCAAGCTCCTCGCCGCGTCTCTTACATTTCCATATTCATCATATGCCGCAGAGATATATTCAAGTTCTATGCGTTCGGTTATTTCCTTGAGATTATGCGTGTGATTCGTCCCTGGCAGAATACTGCTCTTTTCAGCTATGGGAAGTTCTGTCGAGTATATCTGGTCCTTATTGCTTACTATAAGCGCTCTTTCTACTACATTTATAAGCTCCCTTATATTCCCCGGCCACTCATAGGTTTCAAGCAGTTCTATCGCTTTTTGAGTAAAGCTCTTGTTAAATCTGTATTTTTTATTGGCTTTTTCCGTGAATATTTTTACAAGAGGCTCTATATCCTCTGTTCGCTCTCTCAGCGGTGGTATACGTATCGGAAAAATTACCAGTCTGTAATATAAATCTTCTCTGAAAAGTTTTTCTCTGACCATGCTTTTTAGGTCTCTGTTAGTTGCAGATATTATCCTGACATCTACCTTTACTGATTTGGTGCTTCCAACTCTTTTAATTTCATTCTCCTGCAATACCCTGAGTATCTTGACCTGCATATCCAGGGGCAGTTCCCCTATTTCATCTAAAAATATAGTTCCCTTGTCTGCTACTTCAAACAGTCCCATCTTGCCATTTTTGTCGGCTCCTGTAAATGAGCCTCCTTCATATCCAAACAGTTCACTTTCTATGAGATTATGGGGAATTGCAGCGCAGTTTACTTTTATAAATCGCTCCTGACTTCGGCTGCTGTTCTTGTATATGTATTGTGCAAAGACCTCTTTTCCTACCCCAGTCTCTCCAAAGAGAATTACTGTAGTATTGAGCGATGCTACTTTGTTTGCCAGATGTAGCACGTTAAGCGTATTCTCGTCGACTGCAACTATATCATCACTGCTGGCCATCTTGTTTTTTATTATTTCGAGTTCTGCACTCAGTCTGGAGGTGTGCTTTTCTTTCTTTTCTATTTCCTCCTTAAGCTGATACATTTCAGTAAGGTCTCTTACGTTAGTAATCACCATTATTA
The DNA here is from genome assembly GCA_049670425.1 of Proteocatella sp. GTDB lineage: Bacteria > Bacillota > Clostridia > Peptostreptococcales > Filifactoraceae > Proteocatella. Next base: position 10,428 of record JBATTG010000021.1, on the reverse strand, counting down.
TGCTTCCGTCTTTGTCAAATACCGGGGTGCTGCTTATAAGGGCTTTTTTACCTGTTTTAAATTCCTGATGCAGTGTTACTGTCCGCCTCTGATTTATTGCCATTATGGAACCCGATTTGGAAATTATATTGCTTGATACTAAATCCTTCATATTTTTATTCAGAATTTCTTCGCTTTTCAAGCCGGTTATTGTTTCATAGGCTTTGTTGACTTTTATAGTATTAGCTTCCCCGTCGGTTATGAATATTCCGTCAAACGAATTTTCCAGTACAGCATCGAGTGTTATTTCATTATCTCCCATTGAGCAATTCCCTCGCCATGGCAATAAGGTCTTCGCTAACGCCTGTAACCAGGACTACTTCCTTTATCTGCGGGAATTTTGCTTTTACCTCTTTTGTAACAATGTCCTCTACATCCGATGAGGCTGACATGCAGCTGCTGCATTGTCCCAGCATTTTCACCTTTAAAGTTCCTCCCTCTATGCCTGCAATTTCTATTCCTCCGCCATGGTTTGAAAATAACGGTCTTACTTTTTCATCCAGTAATCTTTCAATAGCTTCTCTCATTTTATATTCTCCCCCATAGTCATGTATGATTATATATTAACATTATTTTCTAATAATTATAGTTTATACCCTGGCAAAATACAATACCCAAACTTTGAAGCCTGGGTATTTATATATATCTCCAATTAAAAAATAAGACTTTGATTGAAAGGAAATACTGCTCCTTTCAATCAAAGTCTTATCTGGTTAAAATATATTACTTCCTATATATAGTATAGATTTTCTGTAGGGAAATGCGGATCTGCTGTTACATCGATTCCAAGTTTTCCATAAGTCTGGTCGTCATTCTTGCTCAGTATTGTCGTTGAATGAGCCTGAGTTCCATTAAGCTCTCCTAGTTTAGTAAGTGCTGCTTTTGCTACAGGGTTCGTCGTTGCACTTATTGTAAGTGCTATCAGAACCTCTTCGCAGGAAAGAAGAGGAGTCTTGTTGGAAAGAATTTCGCTCTTAAGGTTCATGATTGGCGCAAGAATCTCTGGCGCTATCAGATGGATTGAATCGTCAAGATTTGCAAAGTACTTGATTGCATTGAGAAGCACGGCAGCTGCCGCATCCATTATTTCTGTCTTTCTTCCGGTAACTATAGTACCGTCTTTAAGCTCGAGTGCCACTGCTGGATACACATTGACATCCTGGCGCTTGCAGCTTTCTGACTTGGCTCTTGCCGGTGCTACGCATTTTCGGTCTGATTCTTTAAGATTTAATTCTTCCATTATAAGCTTGGCTCTGTCTGCAGTGTCCTTGTCGACATAGCCCTTTTTATATTCGCATGCAGTCTTGAAATATCTTCTTATTATCTCCTGGCATGATGCTTCTCTTATAACATCGTCATCTATTATTCCACAGGAAATACGGTTGACTCCCATATCTGTCGGAGATTTGTATACCGATTCTTCTCCCGTGATTTTTTCTATTATTCTTTTAAGAACTGGAAATGCTTCTATATCCCGGTTATAGTTTACGGCTTTTTCTCCATATGCATCCAGGTGGAATGAGTCTATCATATTCACATCTTTCAGGTCTACCGTTGCCGATTCATAGGCTATGTTCAGAGGATGTTTAAGAGGAACGTTCCAAACTGGGAAGGTCTCGAATTTCGAATAGCCGGCTTCCTTTCCTCGCTTGTTCTCATGGTACAGCTGGCTTAGGCACGTTGCCAGTTTTCCGCTTCCTGGTCCTGGTGCTGTAACTACTACGATAGGCTTTGTAGTTTCTATATATGGATTCTGGCCATAGCCTTCCTCGCTCACTATAGTCTCTACCTCTGTAGGATAACCCTTAGTTGCTCTATGCTTGTATACCTTTATGCCTCTGCGCTTAAGCTTATTCATGAACATGGTCACCGATGGCTGGTCGTTGTATCTTGTTATAACTACGCTGTTAACCTCCAGCTCATTGCTTCTAAGGTCGTCTATAAGTCTGAACACATCCATGTCATAGGTTATTCCGAAGTCACCTCTTATTTTGTTTCGCTCTATATCTCCTGCAAACACACAGATTACAACTTCCACCTTTTCCTTAAGCTTGTGAAGAAGCTTTATTTTTGCATTTTCATCAAATCCTGGCAAAACCCTCTTTGCATGCATATCATACATGAGCTTGCCGCCAAACTCCAAATAAAGTTTGTCATAATTGTTTACTCTTTCTAAAATATACTTAGACTGTTCCTCCAAATACCTAACATGGTCGAATCCAATTTTCATAATTCCTCCTATTTCTATATGTTTAATCCTCTAAAAAGCTTGCCAATGTCTCGTTTCATAGCATAACATTAGTTCAGGCAAAAGAATTTTCACCTGAACTAATGTTAATTAACTTATATCTATTATACTACCTTTTTTAATGTCAAAATAATCAATGTTTCTATAATACCATAATTTTTTTCTCAAATCAATATTCAAGAATGCTTTTAAGTTGTTTTATTTATTTTCTAATATACCACAAAATTTCCATAATTTACATCATGAATTCTAATGCTTATCGATTTCCCGCCAATATTTAAAATTATACAAATTCACTTTCGGCTTACCTTAATTTACCTTATATACCTCTATTTTACTAATCTTCTAAAATTCATCATGCTTTGAATTATTTTACTGTAAAAAAATAATTTTTACTACTTAATTAACCTTGACTTGAATTTGTAAGTATTAATAACGTTTTCCGCTTAATTACAGGAAATTGTTGTCCCTCGCTCAAGGCAACTATTCCAAGAATTTTCAATACATTTCAAATTTTGTCTTCCGTTATAATACAATTTATGGTATTATTGATAATACATAGTACATATACATTTTTAGCATCACATACGGCATCATAAAATCCTGGCTAACATTTAGTTAGCTTTGGTGTATATTGTTCTATTTACATCTTATAGGAGGAATAAATTATGAAAGATTTAATGAAGAAGTGGAATGGGTTAAGCCTGGTAAAAAGAATTTTTATCGGCTTAATCATAGGTATAATCCTTGCGATTACCGTTCCAACACAAGCAGGCGGAATTGTTATTTTCGGATCTTTATTCGTAGGTGCTTTGAAAGGTATTGCACCGATACTGGTATTTTTCTTAGTTATGTCAGCAATATCTCAGCACAAGCACGGACAAGAAACAAACATGTCATCAATTGTCATACTTTACCTACTTGGAACTTTCCTAGCTGGTCTGGTTGCGGTTGTTGCTAGTTTCATGTTCCCTGTAACACTTACATTGGGTGCAGGAGTAGACAGCATCACGCCTCCAGGCGGAGTTGTTGAAGTCCTTAAGACTCTACTTATGAATGTTGTAGATAACCCAGTTAAAGCACTGTTCAATGCAAACTATATCGGAATTCTTGCATGGGCTATAGTTCTTGGTCTTGCAATAAGAAATGTTCCAGATACTACAAAAACAATGGTTGGAAACTTTGCAGATGCCCTTGCTCAAATGGTAAGATGGGTAATAAACTTTGCACCACTTGGAATCATGGGTCTTGTATTTGATTCAATCGCTACAAGCGGACTTGAATCACTTTTAAGCTACGGAAACCTTCTTGTCGTACTGATCGGCTGCATGCTTTTCGTTGCACTTGTTGTAAACCCAATCATCACTTACGTTTACATCCGTCAGAATCCATACCCACTTGTATTCAAGTGTATAAGAGAAAGTGGTATTACAGCATTCTTTACACGTAGTTCAGCGGCTAACATTCCAGTTAACATGACTCTATGTGATAAATTAGGCCTTGATAAAGATACTTACTCAGTATCAATACCTCTTGGAGCTACTATAAACATGGCAGGAGCTGCAGTTACTATATCAGTTCTAACGCTTGCAGCTGTTCATACTATCGGTATCGAAGTAGATATGGCTACAGCTTTAATTCTTAGTATTCTTTCAGCAGTAAGTGCTTGTGGAGCATCAGGAGTAGCTGGTGGATCATTACTTCTTATTCCACTTGCTTGTAGCTTGTTCGGAATCCCAAATGACGTTGCTATGCAAGTTGTTGGAGTTGGTTTCGTAGTTGGAGTTCTTCAAGATTCATTTGAGACAGCTCTTAACTCATCAACTGACGTTCTATTCACAGCAACAGCAGAATTTGGTAAAATGCGTAAAGCAGGACAGAAGTTTGTTATAAACACAAAAGCATAATTCAAAAAATTTGTATATATTAAACAGCACAGATGTCATTTGACGACTGTGCTGTTTTTTTCTATTTTGTAATCAGTTCATAGAGTGTCCTTGTCAGATTGTCATCTACCGTCAGTTCAATCAACACGGTCATCTCTTCATTCACTTCTTTTTGCTCTATTATTTTTAGTTTATCCGAGGTCACCATTTTTCCAACTAAATCCTGCTTATTTTCAGTCCCAAAAATTTTACCGTTTTTTACAAATGCTATTTCATCACAGAGCCTGAATACTTCTTTTTTATCATGGGATACAAATATAGTTCCAATTCCCTGGCTCATGACTTCATCTATTTCTTTTTCTATATTTGCTCTTAGTTCTTCATCTAAAGCGCTCAGGGGTTCGTCCAGAAGAAGCAGATGCGGTTTTGAGGCAATTATCCTTGCCAGTGCGACTCTTTGTTGCTGTCCTCCGCTCAACTGCCTTGGATATTTATCTTCCATGCCTTCCAGCGCGAATCTCTTAACACTGCTTCGAAAGATAGCTTCTTTTTCCTTTTCAGTTTCATTCCTGATTGCGATTTTTATGTTTTTTTCTACGTTCATGTTTGGAAAAAGCGCATAGTTTTGAAACAGATATCCTATTTTTCGCTGCTGAGGTTTCAGGCAAATTCCATCATATGAATCGTAAAGCACTTCATTTCCAATCATTATTCTTCCTTCATCGGGGATTTCTATTCCTGATATGCATTTTAGAGCCATGCTCTTTCCTGAACCGGACGGTCCCAAAAAACCAATTCGCTGGCAATTTGTGTCCATCTTCACATCAAGTATCATATTTCCCAGTTTTTTTCTAAAATCAGCATATAGCCTCATCTTGAATCTCCTTTTTGAGATACTGCGTTCATCAATATCACTGCCAGAAGAGATATTGATGATATAAGAAACACCCATTTGTATGCAAGAACCCTGTCCCCCGATTGAATAGCCGTGTATACGGCAAGAGCCATGGTCTGTGTCTTTCCCTGTATATTTCCTGCTATTATTATCGTGGCTCCGAATTCTCCCATTGCTCTTGAAAATGCCAGTATTGTTCCCGATAATATTCCAGCCCTGCAGTTTGGCATGATAATCCTGAAGAATATTTTTCTTTGCTCAATTCCCAAAGTCTGGGCCGCATATATGAGGTTTGTATCCATCTGCTCAAATGATGCCTTTGCCGCCCTGTAAACAAGCGGGAATGCAACAACAGAAGATGCTATGACCGTAGCCGTCCATGTAAATATGACCGATGTCCCAAATTGTGAAAGTATCTTCCCTATAAACCCATTTTTACCTAAGGTAATCAGCAGAAAAAAACCAATTACTGTCGGTGGCAATACCAGTGGGAGTGTAAAAATACCATCAATTAAATTTTTGAATTTCTTCATTTTTATAACTCTGTATGCTGCAAATATCCCCAGAATGACAGCTATCGCAGTTGCCAGCAATGATGTCTTTATTGAAATAAGAAGTGGCGAATAATCCATTTTTACTCCTTGCGCTTTACGCTGAATCCGTATTTTTCAAATATATCCAGCGTACCTGATGTTTCCATATATTCAATAAACGCTTCTGCTTCCTTGAAGTTTTGGCTGCTGTCAATTATTGCTACTGGATATTCTATTTTAGAGTGAGATGCTTCATCCACAATGAAGGCGGTCTCTACTTTTTCATTGTCCATGGCGTCAGTCGAATATACGAAACCCAGATCTATTTCTCCCATCTCTGCCCATGATAATGTAGTCTTTACATCTGATGAAAGTATGGTTTTTGATGAAAGTTTTTCCTCCATATGATAATAGGTTATGGCTTCACTTGCATATTGACCTGCAGGTGCTAATTTGGGGTCTGAATAACCTATTTTCGCTATATCTTCACGCTCTAAATCCTCGATACTCTTTATTTTAATTTCACTGCCTCTGGGCTTTATTGCTACTATCTGATTCCCTAAAAAAGTCCTTATACTGCCTTTCTTTATAAGCGCTTTTTCGTCCAGCTCCTTTATTTGTTTTGAGCCTGCCGAAAAGAATATATCTACGGGCGCGCCTTCTTCGATCTGGGTCTGTAAGGCTCCTGAGCCCCCAAAATTAAATACTATGTCAGTTTGCGCAAATTCATTTTCATATTTTTCTTCAATCTCTGCCATTACATTCTTCAGGCTTGCAGCCGCCGAAATATTTATCGTTTTTTTCTCAGGCTGCGATGCTGCCTGTCCGCCCTGAACCTTGCTGCATCCAGAAAAAATAAGGACTGCTATTGCTGCTAAAACCAGCACTTTTTTCATTCTTTTCATTTTTCACCCTTCTTATTGCTTAATTTCCAAACCTGCAATTTGGAAAATGACATACTTTGCATTTTAAACAATATCCGCCATGGGATAATTCTACTATATCTCTTCTTGTTACCCTGTCATTTGCCATCAATCTTGGAAGTATGATGTCTACAGTTGTACGTTTACTGAAAATCGCACCTCCTGGTACTCCCATTATAGGTATCTCTCCTTTGTATGCCAGCATCCACATGGCTCCCGGAACTACAGGCGCTCCCTGGCTGACAACTGCATCTGCAACCTTCCTTATTGCAAGCGGCGTCTTGTCATCTGGATCAACACTCATCCCACCTGTACAGAAAACTATTTCAGCTCCTTCTTCCAGAAACAACTCTATATATTCCGCTATCATATCCTCATCATCATCTGCTATTCTCGTCCCTATCAAGTCAGCATCAAATTCTTCAAGTTTTGATTCTATTATCGGGGTGAATGCATCTTTTCTTCTTCCATGATAAATTTCACTTCCAGTAATTACAAGCCCTGCTTTTGTTTTTACATATGGCTTCAAGGTCATTAGAGGAGCTCCTCTTTGTATATTCTTTACATACTCCACCTTTTCAGCTTCTATCATTAATGGTATTATTTTCATGCCAGCTATTTTTTGTCCTGAAACTACGGTTGAGTTATTGCGAAGAGTCGATATTATGAAGTTTTCCACACTGTTGATTTCGTAGAGCTTATCTGTATTTATCTTTAAAAGCCCTGCTTTTTGGGCTACTATATCGACTCTTCCTTCTGATACGCCTGTATGCTCCAGATAGTCATTTTCGCACATTTTTCCCATCATAAGAGCCGCATCATTCTCATGGACCATGCCTGGGTCAATATCTCCCGCATATATATATTCCTTGCCTATTGAAAGCAATACTTCTATATCCTCTTCCCGTATTACATGATTCTTCCTGAACACAGGATATTTTTCCAAAATTTCTCCATCGGCGACTATCTTGGTAACATCGTGGATAAGTATCTTTCCCACGCTGTCTTGCGTCCTTACCTTGTACATAAATTCCTCCATTTTTTTTATGATCTATTTTTAGATTAATTTTAATTTTTTCGATAAATCGAGTATACCGTAGTATCATTTTGATGTCAAATATGATAAACTCCATTTAAAAGGAGATTTCAAAATGATTGATGATATCTTGCCATATAAAATAATCTCAATAGTCGGAAGTGGCGGAAAGACAACGCTTATGTACTCTCTCGCTCAAGAGCTTTCCCAAAATGGAAAAAAGGTCATCATTACTACGAGTACGAAAATTTTTTTTCCGCCAGCTTACCCTGTGATTCTGCTGCAGAATCACACTGAATCAAGTCCCGCCGACAAAGAGCGTTTTTTGCTTGACTTAAGTCATAGCCTTGAAGCAAATGCCATATGTGTAACCGGTATTTTATGCGAACCTCATATGGAAGATGAACGTCAAAAACTGTGCTCCTTCCAAGCCTCCGGGATAACTGCAAGCCAATTTCTCGAAGTCGCAGACTATGTCCTTATAGAAGCCGACGGTTCAAAACACATGCCTCTTAAGTTTCCAAACCTCAATGAGCCTGTTATTCCAGATGACAGTGATATGATAATTGCCGTAGTCGGACTTTGGTGCATAGGCAGACCCATAAAGGAAGTATGCCACAGATATGAGCTTGCCTGCGATTTTTTAGCTTCAGAATATAAAAGGCCTGTAGATTCTGATCACATAGTCACCTGCACTGATGTCAAAAAAATAGTATGCAGCCCCTCAGGCTATAAAAAAAATATAAAAAACAGACCCTTTAAAATAGTCGCTTTCAGTGACAAAAAAATCCAGATTGATTTCCAATTACAGGAAGGACCTTTACAATGAAATCTAATTTTTATCAAAGAATCTTAAAAGAGATTGAACATGATGACTCCTCTCAAGCCTATATCCTTACTATTACTGATGGCAAAAATATAGGAAGCAAGCTTTTTATCCGTCAAGGCAGCAACGGAATCACGGATTTTGACATCACGTATGAGGACTCCTCGCTAAAGCCCTATTGGCAGGATGTGCTTTCCATTGTACAACTGGAAAAAGCACCCTATCTCGAATCTACCATGGGAATTTTTGTTGAGAGTCTCAATCCCAAAGTGCAGGTTGTCGTATGTGGCGGTGGCCATGTCAGCCTTGCATTATCAAGACTTTGCGATTTTATGGGCTACGAACTTACTGTGTTGGAAGATCGCCAGGAATTTGGCAACCATCAAAAATTCCCGAATGCAAGACGCATAATTGTCGATTCCTTTGAAAGTATATTTAAAAATAACAGTTTCGATAAAAACTCATGTTTTGTGATAGCCACCAGAGGGCATCTGTGCGATTCCGTATGCCTGGAAAACATTATGGAGCTGGATTTTTGTTATGCCGGAATGATAGGCAGCAAAAGAAAAATCGCAAAGACAAAGGAGCTCATGATTTCAAAAGGTTTTTCGCAGGAGCAGTTTAATTTAATAAAGACTCCAATTGGCCTTCCCATTGGCGGTCAGACCCCTGAAGAAATTGCTGTAAGCATTATCGCCGAAATAATTCAGCATATCAACCTTACATCTCGCTCTTATTTCAGCGACATTTTAAAGAATGCACTGATGTCCGAAAACGACAATATGGTCATTGCCAAAATAATAAGTAAAAGCGGTTCTTCTCCAAGAGGAATCGGCAGCCAGATGATTATAAAAAAAGACGCTTCCATCATAGATACTATAGGTGGCGGCATGATTGAATTCTCCGCTATTAACGAAGCTCTTAACATACTCAATCAGGAAGCTCCTGCCTCTTCAATCAAACATTATATTTTAAATAATGAAGAAGCTGCAAGTCTTGGAATGTGGTGTGGTGGAAATATTGACATTTTCTTTGATACTATTTAAATAAGAGGTAGCTATGCTAAAACAAAACTATAAGGTTTTAATAAAAGGAGCCGGTGACCTCGCTACGGGAATAGCCTGCCGTCTTTTTGAAAGTGGATTTTCAGTTCTTATGACAGAAATTGAAAACCCTACATCAATACGAAGAACTGTTGCTTTTTCCGAAGCAGTTTATTCAGATTCTGCCTATGTAGAGGGGATTAATGCTGTTTTGTGCTCAGATATTCTAGAATGTGAAACAGCCCTTAAACGCGGCAATATTGCGCTGATTGTCGACAAAAATGCTTCTGTAAAAGATTTATGGAAACCAGATGTAATCGTAGATGCAATATTAGCCAAAAAAAACCTCGGCCTGTCCATTTCTGACGCTCCCATTACAATTGGTGTCGGTCCTGGGTTTTTCGCACAAAAAGACTGCCATTGTGTAATCGAATCACAAAGAGGCCATTATCTTGGCAAATGTCTTTATTATGGTTCAGCTGAAGCTAATACAGGAGTTCCGGGAAATATTGGCGGATATTCGCTTGAACGACTCTTAAAAGCGCCCTCAGCCGGAGTCTTCCATTCAAAGCTCAGTATTGGCGATTATGTGAACAAGGGCGATATCGTAGCCTATGTTGACCAGAACCCTGTTTTTGCAACTATAGATGGTATCCTCAGAGGCATATTGATGAATGGTCTGAAGGTACATTATAATATGAAAATTGGAGATATTGACCCCAGATCAGAAAAAAAACACTGTTTCAGCATCTCTGATAAAGCCAGAAGTATAAGCGGCGGAGTCCTTGAAGCCATACTTAAGCTTGGGAAAAACATCTGATATCTTTAATTTTTTCATAAAAAAAAAGCACTTCAGGTTTAATCCTGAGTGCTTTTTTAAATTGGCTACGACCTACTTTCCCAGGAGGCTGCCCTCCAAGTATCATCAGCGATGTAGGGCTTAACTTCTGTGTTCGGAATGGGAACAGGTGTATCTCCTACTCTATAATAGCCATATTT
>JBATTG010000020.1:0-8504 GCA_049670425.1 Proteocatella sp. | reverse complement strand
CATTATATCAGTCAGTATCAAATCAATCTCATTCTCTTCAAACTTTTTAACCGCTTCATGGCCATCTTTTGCCACCAAGACCTTCATCCCCCTGCTTTCCAGCAAGTGTATCAATGCAAATACATTTCTATTGTCATCATCAGCCAATAAAACCCTGACTCCAAGCAGTGAATTTTTATCATCTTCAATGATATTCTTTACTGGCATTTTATTAGAAAAATTTCTATGGATATCATGCAAAAACAAGGATGCTTCATCTACCAATCTGTCTTTGGATTTTTGACTTTTCAGTATAATCGTTTCAGCATACTTATTAATATCATCAATCTCTGATGAATCAATCTCCTCATCAGTATATATTATTATTGGTGTTTGAACGTCTAATTCCTTCCTCAACTTCATCATAAAATCGACACCGCTCGTGTCTGCAAGCTTAATATCTAATATTATGCACCCATATATCTGTATTTCAAGCTCTGCAAAAGCATCCTTTGCCGTCAGTACTTTCTTAATTTTAACCTGTCCCAGTTGAGTGAATTTGCTGAAATCTTCATTTCCGCAGTTTCCAACGACCAGTATTTGTTTCGGCCCCTTTGCATCAACACTTTCAATTTTTGATAAAGTTTTATATATTGACTTTATATCTACGGGTTTCTTTAAAAATCCAATAATACTCTTTGGCATACTTTCAATACCTGCACCCTCACTGATTTCTTCCGAGCCCGATATTACATGGATTGGTATATTTTTAGTATCCTCATCTTCTGAAAGCATCTGTGCTAAAATCATGCCGTCCATATCTGGCAGTCCAATATCCAGAATAATTCCAGTAGGATGCTCTGATTTAGCTTTTCTAATACCATCTTTCCCTGTAAATGACTTTGTTACAATATATCCCTTTTCCTCAGCAAGGTCAGACAGAATTTGAGCAAAAGTCGGATCATCTTCAATAATCAGCACTCTTTTCTCGTTTTCACGCGGAAGTTTAATTTCTTCAACCTCTGTAGCTTTTTCCACATTTTTATCTTCATTCTTAACTGAAGCGTCATAATTGTCCATCATATCAATAGCACTCAAAATACCCAGCTGTTTTTTTTCTTCAACAGGAATTTTTGGTATTATCAGTAAAAATTCACTTCCTTTATTGACCTCGCTGTCATGAAGAATATTCCCTCCCAGAAGCGTTGCCAACTTAAGCGAAATCGTCAGTCCAAGACCCGTACCGCCGTATTGCCTGCTAGTTGTACCATCTGACTGCTTAAACGCTTCAAAAATTTCATTCATTTTATTTTTCGGTATGCCGATACCGCTATCCTTTACTTCTATTCCAATATAATCGCTTCCCAAAATTTCCAGCGCCGAGGCTTCGTTTTCCTTCAGCTTCCTGAAATTAACGCTAACCTGACCCTCGTGCGTAAATTTAATCGAGTTGGAAATTAAGTTCTTTATAATTTGATTAAGACGTAAATAGTCAGTTTCAATATATTGCGGCATATCTTCCTCTATCGAAAACTTAAGTTCCAGTTTTTTCATATCAGCCATATGCTCAAACAGGCTTCTATTTTCAGCTACAACCTCTTTTAAATAAACTTTTTCATTGTGAGCCTGCAGTTTCCCCGATTCGACCTTGGACAAATCCAATACTCCGTTTATCAGTGTTAATAAATCCTTGCCCGAAGAGTGAATTGTGCTCGCAAATTCATTTTCTTTCTTAGTCAAGGGTTTACCCAGTTCCTTGCTCGCTAAAAGCTGAGACAATACCAGAATACTGTTAAGTGGAGTCCTCAGTTCATGAGACATATTTGCTAAAAATTCCGACTTGTACTTGTTCGCCTGTTCTAAGGCTTCAGCTTTTTTGACCATTTCAGTCTGAGTTATTGCCAATGTATTGTTTTTTTCATTCAGTACATGTTTTTGCTCTTCCAGCTCTTTTGAATGAGTCTCCAATTCCTCATTGGTTACTCTGAGTTCCTCCTGCTGATGTTGAAGTTTGCTTTCCGATTCTTTCAATGCCCTCGTCTGCTCTTCAAGTTCCTCATTGTTCTGGCGAAGTTCCTCCTGTTGAACCTGAAGTTCCTCAGCCTGGCGCTTGCTCGTTTCAAAAAGTTCATTGAGCTTCTTGTTATTGCTTGCCAGTTCTTCAGCTTTTTTAACAACCTCCTGTTGCTTTACTTCCAGCAGATGATTTGCATTTTGGGTTTCATCCAGCAACTTATGGATTTTGTCATTTTGTATGGCTGAGTATATGCTCACGGCTATTATTTCCGCTGCCGCATTCAGATATTCCATTTTTCTAACATCAAACACTTCAAAAGACGAAAGCTCAATTACTCCGCACAGATGATTCTCATGAATCAATGGAATCCCAACGATATTAAGCGGCGCTTCGCTGATAATACCCGAATTTATTTCACCCTCACCTTTTTTTACATTCTTTAAAAGTATAGGTTTTTTTTCAACTGCAACCTGGCCTACCAGGCTTTCCCCTAAAGCTATATGATTCATAAGCTTCTGTCTTTCTGTAAAAGCATAGGATGCAATCAAGTCAAGAGTCTCGCTCTCCTCAACAAAGGAATAGAACACACCATTGCCAGAATTAGTATACTCACAAAGAAATGAAATAGTTTTGTTTGAAAAATCTTTCATTTCTAAATTCCCTGAAATGGCGTTAGATAATTGGTTAAGTCCATTACGGTTATTAAACTGGATCTCCAGTTTTTCAATCAGATTATTATAGTGATTTGCAACATCTACAATCTCGTCATTACCTGCAATGTCGGCTTTGAGGAATTTTTCTTTCTCTATGCTCTCTTGCATAGTGTTTTTAAGATTTTTCAAGGAACCCGATATGCTCTTTATTATTAGAAATGTAAATGCTAAAAATAACATTACTATCATGCTCCCGATGGCGATCATAGCCACTTTTGCTTTTCTTTGAATCTCTTCCGCCTGCATAGTAAGATATTCAGACTTTTTCTCTGCGTAATTTTGTATATCATTCAGCTGCGTTTGAATTTTTTCAGCAGCTTCATTTTCGGTTGTAGACAAGTAGGCTTCGGCCACTTCCCTGTTGTCCATATCATAAATCTTATCCATTAATCCATAGTTGTTTATTCGAGCTTTTTCAATGATCATCCTGGTTTCTTTTGCAAGTTTTTGGCCCTCATCCCCGAGGATAAGTTCTTGAATCGTCTCCAGATTTTTGTCAAGTTTACCCTGATATCCCTCGATTTCCTTTTCAAAATACTTTCTCTTTGAGATGTCTTTTTCGATAAAAGCCGCTTTATATGTCGAAGATATGTTAAGCACTAAATTTTGTGAATCTGTTGCGGCATTGGACACCACAAACGGATGAGCGTTAATTGTGTCTACTATATTCCCTACTGCATTTGTTGTAACAACAGAATACACTGTAATCGCAACAATAGCTAAAACCGCTCCCGTCATAGCTGCATATAATTTATTCTTTATTTTAAATCTATTTATAATTGCCATTAAATTCCTTCCCTGCCAGTCATTTATAATAATAAAAAAATACTCACTCAACTAAACTATCTGATATATTATATCATTGGAAAACATACAAGTAAAGCTGATAACACGATAATCTCCTTATAAAAATTTTTGTACCTAAAAATAATCCTTTTATCGAAGTATTGCTTGTTATTACATATTCTAATGTTTACATCCAACTTTTATTTGGGTATAAAATATGAATAATCATATGCAACGATTTTAATTTTTTTTTATGAATTTACTGAAAGGAGATGATTTTATCAAAAAGCTGCTTTACTATCTTCAGCTCACTGCCATATTTACCGTATTCGTGATTGCCCTCTACGAACGGATGACTTCGGCTGTTATCGTTTTGGCTCCTGCGCTGGCGCTCTTTTCAATTTTCATTTCCGAAAAATTCCTTCTTAAAGCTTCTTACTTCGAGCTTTACTATTTCAATATATTCAAGATAATACCCTACTGCCTTATTCTGCTATTTGAGATTTATAAGGCCAGCTTTGCTCTTATTCCTGTCATCATTTCAGGGAAATCCCACCCTGGGATTGTGTCGATACCTACCAAACTTAAAAAAAACATGAACATCGCCATCCTTGCAAACTCAGTTACGCTGACTCCTGGTACTATAACTCTGGATACTATCGATAAAAGCCTTGTTGTCCTCTGGCTGAACCCTAAAACCAAAAATAGTCAACTTGCCGGCAAGATGATAAAGGGTAAATTTGAAAAACGGCTTAAGGAGGATAAATCATGAATATCGTACTTATAGCCCTGACCGTCCTGTCTTTTGTAAGTGCCCTCCGGATTCTTTCCGGGCCTTCGCTCTGGGACAGGCTTCTAGGACTCAATCTGGTCACATCAAAAATGATAATGATGATGATTATAGTCGCCATGGTTAAAAATCAGGACTATCTTCTCGATATAGGCCTTGTATATGCTCTTTCAAGCTTTATTGGAATTATTTTCATAGCCCACTATGTACAAAAAAAAGGACGCTATTAGAAATGGAGGTTTTTGATGAGAGATCTTATAGGCAACTTAATAATTTTCAGTGGAATCATGTTTGTCTTCATCGGAGTCGCCGGTATATACAGATTTAAAAACTTCTACTCCAGAGCCCTTATGGCAGCCAACGTTGACACGGTCGGCTATATAACCCTTATGATGGGTGTAATTGTAAAGCAGGGACTTTCTTTATTTTCTTTGAAAGTGTTTTTCATTCTGGTCATTACTTTGATAGTGAACCCGCTCGTATCTCACGCCATTGTCCGCTCGGCATATATAAGCGGTTACAAAATCGGAAAGGAATAACTTATGCTGGAATTCGCCCTTATACTGCTTATTGTATTTTCCATCGCTGCCGTGCAGACGCATTATCTCCGACATTCGGTAATCTATCTGAGCGTCTTTTCGCTTTCAATCTCCTTTGTATACCTGCTTCTTGCCGCTCCTGACGTTGCAATTGCCGAAGCAATTATTGGAAGCACCATATCGACGATTCTGTATCTGGTCGCACTTCAAAAATATAAAATCTTCACCATTTATTTTATTCTTCAGGATGACGAAAACACCGCAGGTCAGCATTATCACAAGGATAAGACTAAACTGCTCAAGACCCTCGAAAAATTCTGCAACAAGCAAGAACTCGAATCACAGGTTATTTTTTCATCACTTTCCCTAAATGACATACTGTGCCATCATCAGTACGCCCTAATTATAGAGAGCAAGGATGGTCACCTGATTATCTATGGCCACCACGAAAACTTTCAGCTTGACAGCCTCGATATTTTTTTGGATAATGAGGATAATTTCGATGAACCATATACGATACAGCCTATCAAGGAGGTGCTTGAATGCGACGTATAGTCATAGCGCTTGGAATAAGCTTGCTTTTTCTTTACATAATGTTTCTATCTGGCGCCATAGTACCGTCAGATACATTTATCGTGTCTGATTTTTACATTTCCAGGGCTTACATGGATACGGGTGCGCCCAATGCCGTAACCTCGATTTACCTTTTCTACCGCTATTATGATACCCTTTTTGAAGCGCTAATGCTTATGATGAGCATCATAGGCGTTATCTATATGTCAGTTCACGAGGAGGATTCCGGCCATGATAAATGATCACTCCAGGCTCGTTTCGAGGACTCTCGGGCTTTTGTACCCCTTTCTTATAATCACAGGCATCTATATCATTACAAATGGCCATATCTCCCCAGGCGGTGGTTTTCAAGGCGGAGCACTGTTTGCCTCAGTCTTCATCTGCAAGTATCTGATTGATCCAGTCAATGAAATAAGACTCGGAATCATCCAGTATATAGAAAAAATAGCGCTTATATTTATCATACTGCTGGCGCTCGCCTTCCTTCTTACAGGTTTCAACAGATACAACCTGGTATCAAGCACCACTTACTTCTATATCATGAATGTGCTGATAGGCCTCAAAGTCGCCTGTGGCATGAGCGTTATATTTTACCGATTTATATTTTATGAAAGCAGGTAGCTTATGATTTCCAAGGTAATAAACAGCGAAAATGTAAGCATCGCACTTTTTTTTATCGGCCTTTACGGGCTGTGCTCAAGGCGCAACATAATTAAAACCATAATAAGTCTCGCCATAATGCAAGCTGCCGAGATTCTGTTCTTTTTATCCATAAATTCCGGAACTGAGCGGATTCCGCCGATTGGCACCGCGCTTTCAAAGGCTCATGGCGTTGCCGACCCTCTGCCACAGGCTCTTATGATAACGGCCGTAGTAATCGGAATTTCAGTTACCGCCATAAGCCTCACGATGTTCGTTTCCCTTTATCACAAATATGGTTCCACAAACTGGACCCGCGTCAAAAAGAAGCGAGGTGAAATAGATTGACCCATCTTATAATGTTTGTCATGCTGCCTATATTGTCGGGGCTTGTGCTCTACGTTTCCAAACGCTGGCTGCCTGTTTTTTTTGCAGTCCTCGTTCCTACCTATCTTTTTATGCTATCATTTTTTTATGTAATGCAGCCCGGTAATACGGAGCTTCTGGTTCCGCTTATAGATGTACCCCTGCCTTATGGCATGGCGCTCAGACTCGACAGGCTCAGCATCCTGATGCTGATGATAAATAACTTCCTGTTCATGTGCACCATAATATTCGCTTTCAGAAAAGAATATATGACCCGGCTGTTCATCTTCTTATTTTTAAGCCTCGAAGGGTTTATAAACGGCATTTTCCTCTCTACAGACCTGTTCAATGTCTATATCCTGATTGAAGTAGCCACAATAACCGTCGCCATACTTATAATGTTCAAACGTGACAGCCAGTCCATGTACGATGGCCTGATCTATCTGCTGGTCAACATAGTTGGAATGAGCTTCTTTCTGTTCGGGATAGGCTATCTCTATAAGCTTTTCGGCGTGCTGGATTTCGAACACATAAGACTTGGCATAGAGCAGCTGGACAATCCCAAGAGCCTGTATCTTCCCTTTGCCTTTCTGTTTACGGGCATCTGCCTTAAATCGGCGATCATGCCCCTTTACAGCTGGCTTCCAAGAGCACATGCCACAACCAGCGCCCCGTCCGTTGTATCTGCAATTCTGTCAGGTATTTTTGTAAAGGTGGGCATCTACCTTCTGATTCGCATGCAGGGAATTTTTTCATCCGCCATCGACATGAATACCCCGCTGATGTTTCTGGGCTTTCTCACCGCTATCACAGGTTTCATCTTCGCTATGAGTCAAAACGACATAAAGCTTATTCTGGCCTATTCCACGATTTCTCAGATAGGTCTTATACTTATTGGCATAAGTGGCCCC
This sequence comes from Proteocatella sp., assembly GCA_049670425.1. Taxonomy (GTDB): domain Bacteria; phylum Bacillota; class Clostridia; order Peptostreptococcales; family Filifactoraceae; genus Proteocatella. The sequence goes on along the minus strand of JBATTG010000020.1, from coordinate 1,191 downwards.
TATACCTATAATCCATCGGGCGGGGTTTATCATATCCTCGCACACGCCGTGTTTAAATCCCTGCTCTTTCTGATTGGCGGAATTCTCGTTCACCATTATAATACAAGAAACATAAATAAGATGCATGACCTGTGGCACTCTAGCAAGACGCTTTCGATAACCCTTATATTTGCAATACTGAGCATTACCGGCGCACCTTTATTCAGTGGCGGCTATTCAAAGTATTTCATTTCAAGCGGCTATTCATCAACGCTTTTATCCGTGCTGTTTTGGATTATGAATGCAGGCACGATGGCCTCGTTTATAAGATTCTTTACACTTATTTTCAAAAAATCCAGCCATCCGGCTATCCCGCTCAGACTTTTTCCAAATGAGCTTGGAGTTTTAGTACTTATGTCCTCAGCCTGCCTTGTGCTCGGCTGCGGCGGAAACCTGGTCATGGAGCATGTAATTGCACGAAAGTTAAGCTACAGCCCACTTTCCCCGCTTTCTCAGCTTTCAAAACTTCTATATTATATACTTACATATCTGTTTGCGATTGCAGTTTTCCACTTCATCGTCAAAAAAAGCAAATGGGTAAAAAAAATCAGGTCTTTCGACCTGTCTTTTAATAATATCATAATTACCATTGTATGCTTCTTTTTTCTTACGCTCGTGTATCTTCAGTTTTATAACACAGTTTCATTCTAAAGCTCAAAGGCTGATAGGCTACATTTCACTTATCAGTCTTTCTATTTCAGAAGTAAGCTCTGTCGGATCAACCTTGGGTGCAAAACGTCCTACTACATTTCCCTTTGAATCAATAAGAAACTTCGTGAAATTCCATTTTATAGTCCCCGAAATCATATCAGATTTCTGGTTGCAAAGATAAGTGAACAGAGGATGGGCATTCTTGCCTTTAACATTCACTTTATCAAACAGCGGAAAAGTAACCCCATAGTTTAATTCGCAAAAACTCCTTATTTCCTCATTCGTCCCTGGTTCCTGATGCATGAACTGGTCGCATGGAAAACCCAGCACGACAAATTTATCCTCTCCATATTTGATGTAAAGTTCCTCCAAAGTGTATTTTGCAACAGTTTTCTGTAACAAAATGCAATGCAAAAGTGTAACACCCCAAATTCCATTATTTAATTGTTGTTTTGATTCATCAGTGAATGTTTTAGTCTCCAGCTATCACGACCAAAAACA
>JBATTG010000019.1:0-5868 GCA_049670425.1 Proteocatella sp. | reverse complement strand
GCTCTTAATTCACTGAAATATATGAGTCAGAATTCATACAAAAAGAAATATTAATATTAAAAAAAGGGGAAAGGCAGAGAAATCTGTCTTTTTCTGCAATTAGAAACAGATAGGAGAAATATGTTTGGCTATGTAAGGACAAACAAGATGGAACTCAAACACAGGGAAATACTGGCATATAAGGGGTATTACTGTGGCATCTGCATGACACTTAAAAAAGAGTATGGAAATTTGAGCAGGTTGTCATTGAATTATGATACTACTTTTTTGCAGATAATGCTGACATCTCTGTATGAGCCTCATGACAGCGGCCAGATGCTGCGTTGCATTTCGCATCCGCATAAAAAAGAGGCTGTAATTACAAATGAAATTTCAAAATACTGCAGCGCAATGAACATAATCCTGACTTATTACAAGCTGAGAGATGATGTTGAAGATGACAATTCCCTAAAAGCAAAAATGCTGCTTTTGCTCATACAGGGTGCTTTTGAAAAAGCTAAAAGCGAGTATCCTGAAAAGGAAGCGGCGGTAAGAAGATACCTGGAAGAACTTTTTGAACTTGAAAAACAAAAGAGCCAGGATATAGAAGCAATAGCCAATGCTTTTGGCTATATAATGGCGGAAATGTTCAATTACAAAGAAGATGTGTTCAGTAAAAATATGTATCAGGCAGGATTTTATATAGGTAAGTATATATATACGGTTGATGCATTTGAGGACCTGGAAGAAGACATCAGGAATAAAAAATATAATCCGTTTACGGATAGAATAAAGCACGACCTTCAAAAAGATGGACGGGCAGTAGATGATTTGAAAGATGCACAAGCCATATACAGTGATGAATTCAAGTCGGAGATGAAGCAGCAGCTTTTCTTTTTGCTGTCGTGTGCAAGCGAGGAAATTGACAGATTGCCACTTATAAGAAATAAGGGTATAATAGACAATATATTATTTTCGGGAATAGTGCAAAGATTAAATAAAGTGTTGAAAGAAACTTGTAATGAGGAGGAAATTATAGAATGGAAATAAGAGACCCACATGAGGTGCTTGGAGTACCAAGGACAGCGACGAAGGATGAAGTAAAGAAGGCATATAGAGAACTGGCAAAGAAGTATCACCCGGACGTTCATTCCAACAATCCACTGGCAGATCTGGCCGAGGAAAAATTCAAGGAAGTGCAGTCTGCCTATGATATGATTATGAATCAGGAAGAATCCAAGGCAGGATTCAACAACAGAAACTCGGGAAATGCTCAGGGCGGATCAGGAAGCAGCGGAGGCTACAACTATACTAATATAAGGACTCTTATTGCAAGAAACGACATCAGAAATGCCAGGAAGTCTCTTGATTCAATAGCGCTTAAAACAGCGGAGTGGTATTTCCTTTCCGGAGTGGTTTATGGGAGATTTGGAAATTCGGCTCTGGCTCTTAAGGATTTGGGAACTGCAGTAGAGATGGATCCAGGCAATACAGAGTATGTAAATGCGTTCTACTCGGTGCAAAACCAGGGACAAAGATATCAAAACAACTACAGACAGTATAATTCAGGCGGAAGCCTTGGAAATCTTTGCTGCCAGCTTTGGTGTATGGACAGCTGCTGTGAATGTGTGGGATGTGATCTAATCTCGTGTTTATAAGAAAAGACAGGAATACAAAATCTGCAGATCTGGCATTCATGGGAATCATGCTTGCCATAAATCAGATACTGCTTTATTTTGGCGGAATGACTTCTTTTAATGAAACTTTCTTTTTAGCTCTGGCAAGCCTTCTGATAGGTATTGTAGTAATTGAAAAAGGGATAAAGAACGGGATTGTATTTTTCATATCCTCGGCTATGATGGCGCTTATTATAATGCCAAACAAGCTCAATGCCCTGGGCTATGTATTTATACTTGGAACCTATACCATAGTGAAGTATTATATTGAAAAAATAGATAATTTTAAAAAGGAAAATGTTGTAAAAGCACTTTATTTTACGGTGGTTGGGCTTATTGCAAGCATTGCAGCCAATCGGCTGCTTTTTAGCTACAGCATTATGATTATTTTTCCGATGTTTGTAATAATCATGACAGTTTATGATTATGCGGCCACGGTTTTGCTTACTTCTTACAGAAATAAATTCAAACTGAATAGATTTGAAAAAAACAAAAAAAAATAAAAGTAAAAAACAAGCTTACAATCAAAAAAAGTGTTGTAAAAATCCTTCTCTGGCGATAAGTTACATGAACATCAACCAGGGAAGGTTTTTTTCTAAATAGAAAAGAATTATAAAAGTCATAGAATATTTTTATTGAAAATGAGATTGTAAAACAGGTGTAAAAGAATTACAATGTATAGATATATGAATGCTGGGAAGGTATTTCCAAACAGGAACGGAGATTTGATTTGATAAAAAAGCTTTTAAGTTTAAAAAATGAAATGATTGTTGAAAACCATCAGCTCCTCAGCTTCAGCAGTTTTTTTGCGAAAAAGAAGGAATGTGAAAATAATTCGAATCAAAAAACAGCAGTATTTTTTCCAGGGTGCTCCCTTATGAGCCTGGGCGAGGATACTGTTTTTGAACTATATGAAATTCTTTTGAAAAAGCATCCTGACATGGGGCTTTCGGGTTTTTGCTGCGGCAAACCGTCAAAGCACATAAGGGGAGGCTTGAAATTTTCAAAACGCATGGATTTTATAAAGAAAAATCATAGCCAGGAGATATATACAGCGTGCCCAAACTGCTACAAGACCATGGGCGATGCAGGAATGGATGTGAAATCCATATGGCCTGTAATTGATGAATTTTTTCCCAAGGAAAAGCTTGGCATGTTATATGGGCAGGAGATGATGCTTCACGACCCTTGCACAGCCAGGAACAATGAAAAGGATCATGAAGCAGTCAGGAGCATAATGCACAAACTTGGAATCAAGGTTGTTGAGTTTGAAAATAACAGAAAAAAAACGCTGTGTTGTGGTAAGATAAACATGACGATGGCTCTCAACCAGGAAAAGGGAATTTCTATTCTCAAAAAAAGAGTGGCTGAGTGCAAGACTCATAAGGTCGCGAGTTACTGTGCTTCCTGCGTGCATTCCTTTGGCATGGCAGAAAAACAGGGCATATATATATCGGAGCTTATGCTGGATAAAAAAAGCAGACCATCTTGGGGAAACCGGATTAAATTTGTGAAAAATCACTTTTAGATAAATTTGAGGTAAAGATGATAGATACGCATTGCAGGAAATATGCATCTGGAATTTTTGAAAAAATGGCAGATGTTTTTATAAAATTTAGATTTACACCCAACGTAGTGACTGTGCTCGCGCTTATGTCTGGCATTGGAGCATCGTTGATGCTTTACTTTGACTGCAGCTTGTCTGCAATCATCCTGCTCTGGATTTCGGGGCTTTTGGATGCAGTAGATGGACAGATGGCAAGAAAACTCAATCAGAGCAGCGACATTGGGGCGCTCATGGATATTTTATTTGACAGGATTGTGGAGATTGTATTTATTCATGTATGTGCACTCAAATCTGAAGATGGTGGATTTGCATTTATGTTTCTGCTTTCAACTATAATTATTTCTATGACGATTTTTCTTACGGTGGGTGCGCTTTCAGGTAAAAGCAGCGAGAAGTCGTTTTATTATCAGGCTGGACTTATGGAAAGAACTGAAACTTTCATAATATTTACAGTTATGGTATTTCTGCCACAATATGCAAAAAATATAAGCGTTTTATTTGGAACAGGGATATTATTTACGGCAGGGCAAAGGTTTTATGAAGCACATAAAATCTTAGATTAGAAAGGATAAAATTATGGGTAAAAAATTGCAGATTCTTACGGTGTGCGGCTTTGGAGTTGGAAGCAGTATATTTTTAAAAATAAATATTGAGAAAATATTGAGAGAAAAACAGATTAAGGCTGATGTTTCGGCAGCTGATGTATCGTCGGCTTCGGGCTTTGATGTGGATGTGATATTTACGGCGAAGGAATATGAAAAGCTTATTTCAGACAAAACCAGTATTCCTGTATTTTCTATAAAGAATTTTTTAAACAGGCAGGAAATCGAGGAGATAGTATTAGAGGCTTTGGATGATATTGACGGACTGGAAAATTAAAAAATAAAGAGTCGGAGATTGGATATATGGTAAATTTTATTGTGAACAGTATTTTCAGGCAACCGCCGCTTTTTCTGGGACTCATAGCACTTCTTGGACTTTTGGTGCAGCGAAGGTCGGCAGGTGATGTTATAAGCGGGACGGTCAAGACGGTAATTGGGGTCATTGTGCTTATGAAGGGTGTAGATGTCATCGCAGGGGCTATGGCGCCGCTGGCGGATGCATTTTCAGCCTTGTATGCTATAGAGGGTGCATTGGTAACTGAGCCTCTTGGGATGACGGGCTTTATTACGCAGTATGGTTCGGCAATCGGGCTTGTAATGGTCCTGTCTTTTGCCACAAATCTTGTTTTTGCAAGATTCACCAGATTCAAGAGTGTATTCCTTACGGGCCATATATTCTTTTGGATTGCCTTTATGGTAATTGCAGTAGGAGTTGAATCAGGACTTGAAAGCCAGGCTCTTGTGATTTTTGGAACTGTATTTACATCGCTGTATATAATTGTGACGCCTTGGATGATAAGACCTTTTGTAAAGCAGGTCACGGGTGATGATTCATTTACCATAGGGCATACTACTGTGGGTATGAGTCTGATTGCATCATATTTAGGTAAATGGTTTGGAAATAAGGCCAAATCGACAGAGGATCTTGCAATCCCTGAATCGCTTGGATTTTTGAGAGATAATGTCGTAATAACAGGGCTCGTGATGATGCTCATATATATGGCGGCAAGTATATTAGTAGGCGCAGATATAAGAGAAGCGGCATATGGCGCGGCAAATTCTACGCTTTCAGCAAGCATGGTTTTTTCTGTAATGCAGGGCTTCACCTTTGGGGCAGGAGTAATGGTAATGCTCACCGGCGTAAGGGTGATGATGAGTGAGCTTATGCCGGCTTTTCACGGCATCGCGGAAAAACTTATTCCAGATGCTGTGCCGGCGCTGGACTGTCCGATGATTTTTCCCTATGCACCGAATGCGGTCATAATAGGCTTTATTGTTTCTATGATTTCTTCGATAATAACTATCGCCCTGTTTGCAAGATTCAGGGTGTTTTCGGTGGCGATACTTCCGCTTACGGTTGCATGTTTCTTTGATATAGGGCCTGCAGCGGTATTTGCAAATGCTACGGGAGGGATAAGAGGAACGGTGATAGCATCCGCAGTCTGCGGAGTGCTGCTTATCAGTTTTGCAGGACTTTCTATAGTTATGCTCTCGAGTACGGTTCCTGATTTTCTTAGGGCTTTTGGAGGAAATGACTTCTCTATTCTTGCAATAGTCCTGGATTTTGGAGCATCATTATTTACTTAGATATATGATTTTAAATTAAAATAGCTATGAAAGCAAAAAAAGCAGCCGGAAATCCGAACTGCTTTTTTTGCGTCTATGACCAGCTGCACTAAAGCTCTGAGTTTTCAGTGTCGAGCCGGGTAGCCAGGTCATCACCTGGAAGGAATTTTTTCCTGATGAGAATTCCTGCAGATGTAACAATCACAGCGAGGATGCCGGCAACAAGGAAATACTTCCATTTGTCTTCACCGGCGGCAAGTCCGGCGGCTCCTATTGTGAAGAAGGATACGCCTGGCAACATGAAAATGAAGGTATATATTGTATATTCCCAGAAACCTATGTTGGTTATTCCGTAGGCGAAATTTTGAAGATTGTAGGGGAATATAGGCACCATCCTCGTTATCATAAGTATCATCAGGCTGCTTTTGCCATCGTCTGAAAACAGGAGTTTCTTAATATGGCGGTTTTTTTCAAGCAT
>JBATTG010000018.1:0-1730 GCA_049670425.1 Proteocatella sp. | reverse complement strand
TACACCTAGTGCTGCTATCATTTTGTAGTTTGCTTCAGGAACATCTCCTGCTCCTGCAAGCTTTGTTATATCTGGATTTTGCATTTCTACTGAATATTTGTCTATATCTGTTATCTTCATATTTCCTTTATCAAGCGGCATTGTAATAAGCGATGTTATTACTGCCTGTGGAGATGATCCAGTTCCTACAGTATGTCTTCCAACAAGGTCAGTATTAAGGAATGGTGATATTCCGTCATCTTCGGAAACAAGTATTGCAAATCCGCCTAGTACATCTTCAAGTACCGGTGCATCTTTTTTAACATGGTCTTTTGCATTCATTCCAAGTTTAGCCGTCGCGCCTCCGCCTACTACCACTACATTTTTGTATACGCCAGCTTTTACAAGTGCTGCCGCTGCAATAACTGAATGAGTTGGTCCCGCACAGAATCCTCTCATGTCCGAACCTGTTGCATTCATGAATCCACAGCACTCTGCTATAGCTTTTGCAAAGTTTCCGCCGCCTCTTTGGTTCATGTCGCCGCAAGCTTCCTCTGAACATTCTATTACATATTCTATGTCAGTTGGCAGTATTCCTGCATTTTTAATCAGATGTCTTCCTGCAAGTACTCCCGATGCTTTTACTACAAGGTTCTCAAACATAACGTGAGATGTAAGATTCAGGTCTATATCGTGAGCTCTTTTAATGCATCCAACAAGTTTACCTTCATGCTCCAAAGGTTCTGAGTGCTCATTATTCACAAGATTTTGTACCATTTCAAGCTCTTCACCAGTTTTGAAACAAGCTAGATCCTGTTCTGTAAATATTGGGTCTGCCTTGATTTTTTCTACTACCATTGCTGTGAATTCTTTTGTAAGTTTGATCAAATCAAATGCATCAGAAATTTTCATCATAGCTATGAATTCTGCCTGTGGCTGAATTTCACCAAACTTGCCATATCTTGATGCATTTTCAACCTTATGATTAAACCATGGCTGTGAGTAGTCATTCAATCCTTCAGGCATCATGTTTCCAATATATGACTGGTTTGGTGGATATGAAACCACATCCTCATAGCTTCTTATGTGACTTTTTACTACTTTTAAAAATTCTGAGTCTGGGTTTGTTTTCATCTCCATTTGACACGTGGTTCCGTTATTTACTATCATATCCGGTGTATGAATAAGTATATAACTTGCATTTTTAAGTACGGCTTTAGACATTTTTTAATCCTCCATTATGCTTTTTCTAATTATTAAAAATTAGATGGGCAGTTATGCCCATCTAATTAATTTTGATTTAATCTAGTCTTCGAACACTGTTTGAACATGAACTTCTGTTTCAAGTGCTTTAAGTGCTTTTATAACTAATTTTCTTCTAAGTGCTTTTTCTTCATTGTGATCCAATGCTGGATTTCCAAGTGGATGAGGTATTGCTATTGTTGGGATTATTCTGTTTGCTCCAACTGTCAGAGATATAGGTACTACTGTACACATATGAACTACTGGTATTCCAGCTCTCTCTATTTCTTTTACCATCGTTGCGCCGCAACGAGTACAAGTACCTCACGTAGATGTAAGTATTACTGCATCTACTTTTGCTGCAAGAAGATCTTCCGCTATTTCCGCTGCGAATTTTTTAGAGCTTGCAACTGATGTTCCGTTTCCTACAGTTGTATAGAAATAATCATGTAGTTTTCCTATTACACCTTCTTTTTCAAGGTCTCTAAGTACATCTACTGGGATTACTC
>JBATTG010000017.1:0-1817 GCA_049670425.1 Proteocatella sp. | reverse complement strand
TTATACCCCTTGATTTCTGCAGATTCTTTGCTCCAGGCAAGGTCATATGACATAGGCCCTTCTATTATGCAGTTTTTTATTTCTCCGGCCTGGTTCATCTTCTTAAGAAGATCCGCATCTACCGTTTCCGGCATTTTCGGGTTAACGTTTTCCACAGCTGCGAGAACAGCTACTTTGGGGCATGGGTATCCAATATTGTTAAATACCTCTACGGCATTTTCTATTATTTGTTTCTTTTCTTCCAAATTCGGATACATCATCATGCCGCCATCAGTTACAGCCAGAAGTTTGTGATAAGCTGGAACTTCATGCATTGCAATGTGAGACATTACTTTGCCTTTTGAAAGTCCTTTTTCCTTATTAACTACTGCTCTTAATAAATCTGCCGTCTGAAGCTTCCCCTTCATTATAAAATCAGCTTTGCCTTCTTTTATAAGTTCAATCGTCTTTTCAGCTGCCTCTTTGTCGCTGTGAGTCTCGTAGATTTCATATTTATCTGCATCTACTCCAAGCTCAACAAGTATTTCCTGTATCACCTTTTTATCACCTACAAGTACTGGCGTCGCGATATTGTCTTTGTCAGCTAAAATTACAGCCTCCAGAGCATGCGAATCATGTGCCGCCGCTACTGCAACTCTTTTTTTCTTGCTATTGCTTTGAACATGTTTAATTAGTTCATCAAATGTTTTAAATTCCATCGACTTCCTCCTTCAAATTTACTCAACAAAAGTATATCATATAAATATCCGTTTTATCAACAATGTTAGATATTTAACCACTTTATTATTTAACACTGATTGACATTTAGTCATTAAGTTATTATTTTTTCATATATGTCGTTGTAGCTTTGTTTGAATAAACTGTTTTTTAAAAACACAAAATTAAATTCTCTTTTAGGTGCAAAATCCTTTATTTCAAGCTGTACTAATTTTCCGTCTGAGATGTCCTTTTCAGCCGCAATCCTGTAAAGAAATGTTATTCCGATATCTTCTTCAGTAAGGGCTTTTATCACGTTCATGTTGCCAAGTTCCAGTATATCTGCAAAATCCTCTATGGTAGTATTTTTTTCAAGAAGCAGCTGTTCCAGTATTTCCCTTGTCCCCGACCCCTTTTCCCTTAGTATCAGTCTTTTTTCAAAAAGTTGCTTCAATTCATAAGGCTGTTTGGATTGTTTATTAAAACTAGGTGAGGCAACACAAATAAATTCTTCATTTGATACAAGCCTTGTTTCGTACTTATGCTTGTCAAAAATTCCTTCTAAAAGCGCGAAGTCTATTTCACCATGTTGCAGTTTATTCAAAAGGTTATGAGTGTTTTCCACATACATTTTCATTTGATATTCCGGATGGGCATTTATCAGCTTCGAAAGTACTTTTGGCATATAATACTCGCCTATCGTGAGAGTTGCTCCGAATTTAATTTCTTTCTTGTTAGATTTTTCCTGTGATATCATGTATTTCAATTTCTCTGAATTGACCTTCATGGTCATTGCATTTTTTCTCAGTATTTCACCTTTGTCTGTGAGCTCGAGATTTTTCCCTGTATAAAAAAACAGCTTTCCTCCATAATATTGTTCTAAAAACTTTATGTGCTGGGTTACCGCGGGTTGTGTGACACTGAGAATCTCAGCAGTTCTGGTGTAATTTCTTATTTCGCATAATTTCAAGAATGTATCTATCCTGTGATCAAGCATATTTCCTCCAGTGCTATAATTAAAATTTATAGTAATATAATATATCATAATTTGTTTTTATACAATATTCCTGATAAAATAAACTTAAAGTTGACAATCATATTTTAATCTAGGGAGGCAGTAT
>JBATTG010000016.1:0-1959 GCA_049670425.1 Proteocatella sp. | reverse complement strand
CATTGCTGATAATTGACGGAAGTTTTAGTAAACGAAAATATTCTCAGATTTGGAATAAAGAGTATATTGAATCGTTGGAGTCGGACGGCGAAAAAATTATTGCAGGGGCAATAAAAGCTTCTAGCAGTCATAATATGCAGCCTTGGATAGTCAAAAAAATTGACAGTATGACTTATGAACTTTATGCAGATATGTCAAAGGATTTAGCTGTAATTGATTCGGATCATAAACAAATGTTAATCAGCCAGGGATCATTTATTGAGGCTTTTTCTCAAACAGCAATTAATTATGGATATCAAGTTGATGTGAACTTGGAAAATATGGATTTTAGCACAGCGCAACCACTTGTAGCTACCTTGAAACTCGATAAAAAGTACGAAATATCAAATGCAGATGCAGTATCAAGTAGCAGTGTTAATCCAAAAGCCAGCGAGAAGGGATTGGACAGTGTAAAGGAAGAAGTTGAGAAATCCTTGGCTCTGTATCCATCACTTGATTATGACCTTGTATCAGAAAACGACTTAGAAAGCTTCAAGGCTATCCTGTTGATGGGCACTGAAATTGAATCGAGAAATCAAGCAGCAACCGAGGAGCTACTTAAAATTTTCAGGTGGACAGAGAGGGATAAGAATAAATTCCGATATGGACTGGCACTTAATAATATGTCTCCGATTATGCAGCCACTTATTCAACCTATTATGAAGGTATTTCCTTCGACCTGGCAAGTCTTTGGAGAACAGGGAATTGATGCTTTCAAGACGCGATTGGAAAGCGAAAAGGGATATTTACTCATTAAATCTTCGGCTACAAATCCGAAAGACTATATATATGTAGGAAGACTATATCAAATCTTGAGCCAGAATGTTGGAGGTTATATTATAAGGCCAGCAGTTCAAGTCCTTGAGACCTTTGATGATATGAAAGATGTCAATCAAGCATTTCAATCAGAATATGGGGATACAGAAACGGTAATGCTGATTATCGGATTGCAGGAATTAGGTTCTGACACTTCAAGAAGCAGGCCAGCGCCAAGACATTTAGTAGAGGATATATTAATTCATTAGAAAGGGGCTATTTAAATTAGTAAAAACATAACCTGGAAGGGATAAATAGATTAAAAAAATTGAAAGTCAATAGTTATAGAATTGAAAACCATCTTCTGGAAGATGGTTTTTTTCGTGTTTGAGAGATATTTAGGTGGATATGAGGAGAATGAGCTATAATTCATTGGACAGATTTTTTAGATACCCAAATAATTAAGTAAAATGTATAAAACCATATTGACAATAAACGAACTTGTGGTACAATAATAATACTTAAAGTTTTAACTCATTAAAGATTAATCAGTTAAAACGATGTATATTAAAAAATTATGAAAAGAAAGGAAATTTAAATTTTGAATTCAAAACAAAAAAATTGCAAAGAAATGCTTTTATCTTCAATTGAAAAGGACGATAAATATCTTACTTTCTATACTGACAAACAGCTATTCGGTGTGCCAATTGCGCATGTAGTACAGATTGTGGGAATGCAGAAAATCACAGTGATCCCAGAAGCTCCCTATTACTCAAAAGGAATTATCAATCTACGGGGGGCCATTATTCCAGTAATCGATATGCGATTACGTTTAAGTAAACTGAAAGCAGAGTATAACGAACGAACTTGCATAATAGTAACTAACATTAACGACTTCCATATGGGTATCATTGTAGATAGCGTGGATGAGGTTGCAGATATTAAATATGATGTTATTTCACAACTACCACAGCATTTGGAAAATGGCAATGACTATATTACAGGGGTTGCAAAGCTACCTCAAAAATTGGTCTTGCTTATGGATTTGAATAAGATTTTTGGAAATGAAGATTTCGAAATGATTACAAACATAACAGAATTAAAGGAGCAAAAATAATGTTTAAAAATCTTAAAATTAAAAGAAAGTTACAGTTAGTATTTGCA
>JBATTG010000015.1:0-5116 GCA_049670425.1 Proteocatella sp. | reverse complement strand
GCAGTAAAATGGAACCTATAGTATAGACACTTGAAAAAGTCCCTATCACTAAAGGTTCTTTTTTTGCATAATAAACTAAGAAATGTTGGTATAGAGCATACAACCAAAACCCAGATCAGATATCTGTTGATGGTTTTTCATTTCCAATATATTTCTTTTTAAAACTCATAATCATCATTATTACAAATGTGTTTACTGAGAGTGTCTGTTTACTGTTTCATTAGCTCTTCTGCCTTACCTTTGTCATTGGTCAATCTTAAAATTTCCTTTTGAAAATAATCCTCCATGCTGTTAAATGAGGTGAGGTTGTTTTTAAAATTGGAAATATTGGCTTCTTTAACTGTAGCTATTTTTTTCTCTAAGGTTGTCTTCCTGGAGCTTGCTACCCACCTGCTTGATAAATCTGCTCCTGAGCTGTTCTCCATTGTCTGTCTTTGTTCTTTCCTAATGTCTCAGAACACAAACCTGAATACTCTTTATGTTTATTCATTATATCAAATTCTTTTAAGCTTTTCTCTGCTCACAAATTCAACTGGTACACCTAATGCATCCGCAACGCACAAACCCATTATTCCATCTAATACTTTATAATTTCGTATTTTTCTTTCAAAGAAAGTATCCTTAAGACACTCTCATCAATTCGTGACTCACTTATTTCTCCGCTGTTTACCGCCTCATAAATGCTTTCGAATGCTTGCGTATAATTTTGAGGCATCAGTACAATATCTGTCCCAGCTGTAATTGCAAGGACTGCCGCTTCACCGGATGAATATTGATTTGCAATTGCTCCCATAGACATCGAGTCAGATATTATTATTCCATCATAATTCATCTCTTTTCTAAGTTTTCCTTCTATCATCTCATAAGAAAGTGAACTTGGAAGCTTATCACTTGTTATATTCTCAGCTGTTATATGAGAAATCATTATCATGTCCGTTTTCGCATCAATGCCTGCTTTAAAAGGTATCAACTCACATGCTTTAAGCTCTTCCCACGTTTTTTCTACGGATACAAATCCATTGTGGGTGTCGTCTTTTGTATCTCCGTGTCCTGGAAAATGCTTTATGCAGCTCATTATTCCGCTGCTGTGTAGGCCTTCAACCCCGGCACTTACCATATCTGCCACAAGCTCTGGGTCGTTTCCAAAAGCCCTGTTTCCAATCACTATATTATCAGGATTTGTAAGTTGGTGCCTGGCACAACAGCTTTTGCAAGATGAGATTCTACAAATATACAAAAAACTCAATAAAACCATAATACTGGTTACACATGATATAGAAGAAGCCATCAAGCTAGGCAGCAAGATAGTTGTTCTGAAGGAAGGTGAAATCATGACATCCGGAGGACGGGATGAAACTGTATTTCATAATAAAAATGAATTTGTAAATGATTTTATAGGAAATAAAGGATTTTTGTCATATCTTAACTTAACTGAAGTTAAAAACTATATTTCACCTTTTGATGAAAATTATAAACAACAGGAAGGTCAGGTTCATGTAAACAGTGAAGATAAATTGATTGTCGGAATCAGACTGTGCCTGGAAAATGGTCTGAATAGCGTCCTGGTCAGAGACGAAAACGGTAATGCCGTTGGACAATTTGAATTAGCATCATTACATTCAATGAAATTTTAAAAAAGAGTAACCTGCGACTGCTTTATGGCAATTCGGGTTACTTTTTTTGAGTGCAGATATGTATATAATTTAAACTCTGTGGTAATAAGCATATAAGCATATTCTAAATTTTTAACACTCCCGCCACCTATAGAGGTGGGTGATTCTTGGGTAGGACAAACCAATGTTCGCTAATTTACCAAGCTATCTCCACAGTTCCTGCGGTTGTTTTATATGACAACTAAGCAGATTACTAAGTTAGCAAATGCTGCAGTCCTTTATTCAAAATATTCACAGCTCCATTTTTATCACGTTGATGATTTGCTCTGCAGATTGGACAAGCCCATTCTCTGATTTTTAGGTCTTTGACAAGCAAATTTTTATAGCCACAACCTGAACATATCTGTGAGCTTGCAAAATTTCGTGGTACAGAAACTACTGTCCTGCCGTCCCATTTCGCTTTATATTCAAGCATTGACTTAAATCTACTCCAACTGGCATCGGCTAGATAAGTTGGTACCTGGCACCGTGATACTTTAGAGACGGTGGCTTATCCTCAAAAATTATTTATGCCTTCCTCCCGGTTCAAAATTGCCATCACACTATTTAACAAAGTTACCCGCATGTAAAAGATAAGTCTTTGTAGTGTTCGGCTTCAAATAACCATTCTTCTCTGCTTCGTGAACTTCTTCTTCATATTGTTGAAATAAAAGTTCAATATCATTCTTTAAATTATTGTTTACTTTCATTCTAATACCCCCTTAGATTGTATACTGACTACACTACTATCAATGTATTTGCAATTTTCACTGTGATTTTTTCGATAAGTTGGCGCCTAGCACCAAACTTTTCATGCCACTCTATTCCTGGTCTAATCCTTCTTCGAAAGAACTCATAAATTTATTCAAATTCTTTCTTGCTATTTTCATAGCTTCAACGGATTCTTCGGCTTTCTTTATCTTGCTTTGAAGTTCCTTCTTTTCTTTGCTGCTCGCCACGTCTGCTTGAAGTTTTAATTCGACTATACCTTTTTCAATATCCATAATGTTCTGCACATACTTCTCATATACACTGTTTGAATAAACAGTATCGCGTTCGTCATTAAGGAATATTTCTCTGACTGAAACAAGGAGCTTTGCAGATTGTAGAATGGTGTTTTGCTTTCCAAGCAAGCCAGCAGAACCGACAGCACCACCAACCCCAGCACCGACACCCAATCCCAGAACTGCGCCTCCACCGACAATAGCTATAGTAAGTTAGTGCCTGGCACCGAAATTTGGCACCGAAATTAATCCCCGACAAGAAAAGGACTGGCTATTAATTCCTAATCAACATCCTGTACAATTGATTTGTTGTACTCAGTAGCTTCCTTAACTGATAATTTTATATTGTCATAGTAAACAGTAGTCAGACCCTCAAAACCGGAATCAGTTCCAATAACAACATATACTTCGCCGTTTTCATTAGTTGTGGCAATGAAGTATTTCACGATGGTTTTGTACTCAAAATCCTCAGAGTAATCATCTGATTCTTTTTCCATGTTGGATACAACTTTTAGGTCGGCGCCACTCTGATTCTGATTACTCTTATCTAGATTTGTTATTCTGTAATGGTTGATATTATCAACTTCCATAAGTGGAACTGCTGGTACGATGCCCGCTTTAACCCATACAGATGATCCTGGAGAACCTCCAATTCCGCTCATTCCTTTTGGTACATTGGTTCCTATATCGAAACTAAGCTTGTAGATATAAGTTTCATTTGGCTTGAATCCCCCAATTTTCTTGTAAAAAGCCATAAACATGTCATCTGAATGGTTTGATCCATCGATTCTAATTGCACTTCCCATTTTTGCTACAGGAGAAGGTGTTATTTTAAAATTATATTCATAGAAATCCTCTTCCATGTAATCAGTCGGAACATCTGCAACTATATCAGTAAAATCCGTGTCTTCTTCCAAGTCAAAAACATAATCAACATAACCATCCAACGAAATTTTATTATTATCAATAGATACATCTGTTTTGAGAATCTTTTCAAAGAAAGTATGTGGTACGAATATTCTTGATTCTGCTATTTCAGGGGGTATACCCAGTGATGTAGCAGAAGTCTCATCCAATATATATTCATCTTTTCCGATAAAGACTTTGATGTACACATTATCTTTACTTATTCCTATGCTTTTATCAATCCCATTCCACACTACATCAAAACCTAGGTTCTCAGAAACAGCACGAAGAGGTAGCATTTTAACTCCATCCTTTTCATATGGTTTTGCAGCGTAATCCGAGAACATTATTTTCTCTTCATTTATGAATAATTCGACCTCGTCCGAAACACCAGCATTCACTGGAATAATACCTACGCTTGCTGCGTGCGAAACCGATCCAAACATCATAATTCCTGCTAAAATAAGCATTAATTTTCTCTTCAATGTATATCCTCCCCGATATGTTTCCATTAATTTTAGTTCTTCTAACCCTTTTCTAAGTATTTTCAGTGCAGCATTTTCATAACATGGGAAGAAAGCAATCTTTTTCTTATTTCCTCCATGTCCACGTTCCCATTTTAAAGAAGTAGAAATCATTGATAATTACTAGCTGATCTATAATTCTTATAAACCTATTTCCAAAATAATTGGGGCATGATCTTGCCTTACTCCAGAGTCTATCATCTCAGATTTAACAACCTTATCAGCTAACCTGTCACTAACTAACCAATAATCAATTCTCCACCCCGAGTTGTTGATTTTACTTGTTTTTACCCTTTGGCCCCACCAGGTATAGGCGCCTGCGACATCGCCATGTATATATCTGAAAGTATCTATAAATCCTTTGTTTAAGAGGTTTGTAAAACCTTGTCGCTCTTCATCTGTAAAACCTGCTGACATGTGATTATTTTGTGGATTTGCCAGGTCTATCTCTTTATGGGCTACATTGTAGTCTCCTGTTGCCAGAACTGGCTTCTCTTTATCCAGGCAATGAAGGTATTGGGTGTACTTTTCATCCCAGATTTGCCTGTCTTTTAATCTTTTTAGACCATCTCCTGCATTAGGAGTATATACTTGAGTAAGATAAAATTCTCCAAAATCTAAAGTAATAATTCTGCCTTCTATATCCATAGTATCTGGAGCCTGAATATCAGGATAAAAAACGTCTGGAGAGTACTTATCTTTGTACAAAAACATAGTCCCCGCATAACTTTTTCTGGCTGGTTCCTGGGAACTTCTCCACACATAGGTGTATCCTTTAAAACCCTCAGCCAAAAGCTCCATATGCTTATTACTTGGCCCCTTGGCCGATAATTTAGTTTCTTGCAAAGCAATTACATCCGGGTCATTCTCGATAATTGTGTCAAGGACTTTCCTTGTAAGAACCGCCCTGGTCGAATCACTTGTTAATGCCGCATTTAATGAATCAATATTCCATGAAATAAATCTCAAATTATTCCTCCTTGTATAATATATTTAATAAGAAATTTTTATTTTTCAGCTTCTATCCTAA
>JBATTG010000014.1:0-8066 GCA_049670425.1 Proteocatella sp. | reverse complement strand
TCAGATTATGTATAAAAATGCGACCTACTATCTGTTTTATCTTACACAGATAGACAGGATAAGTGAGTCTATACAAAAAGAACTTCACCTGTCTATGAAAAATGAAGAACTTCTTCAATTGCTGTCTTTGGAGAAATCGCTTGTATACTTCACGACATCGCTAAAATCAAATGAAGTTGTATTTGAAAAAATGATGAGACTCGATGTAATTAAACAGTATTCTGATGATAAAGAATTACTTGAAGATGTAATTATCGAGAATAAGCAGGCGATAGACATGTCTCAAACCTACAGCAATATATTAAATGGAACCATGGGTGTAGTCGGATCGATAATTTCAAACAACCTGAATATAGTTATGAAACTTTTGACATCATTGACAATAATTCTGGCCATCCCGACTATTGTAGCAAGTTTTATGGGAATGAACGTGTCGGTTCCTTTGGCTTCAAATCCCTATGGCTTTGTTATGGTAATTCTGGTAACCATAATCATAACCGTAATATTTACACTATTCATGTTTAAAAAGAAGTTATTTTAAGTTTGTTTGTAAAATATAAACCCCCTGTCGATGTTATTTTGAATTAACATTGACAGGGGGTTTAAAATTGCAATTTTTATGTTATTATTTTAGATTTTCAAGCAGGCCCTTTATGAAAACCATTGAATTTTCTACGGCTACTGGAACAAATTTTGCAAAATCAACATGAGCTCCGGTGTTTGCATTATCTGAGATAGATCTTATTACTATAAACGGAACCTTGTTCTGGTGAGCAACCTGAGCAATACTTCCGCCTTCCATCTCTACGGCAGCTGCATTGAAAGTGTCTTGTATCCATTTTACTTTTACATTGTCTGCCACAAACTGGTCTCCTGTAGCAATTATACCTACCATGGATTTATGATCCGCATTTGAAAGTTTAATATTTCTAGCTATATCGACAAGATTTTCGTCACATTTGAAGTCAAAGACATCCATTCTTGGAATCTGACCCGGTTTGTCCCCAAATGCCGAGCAATCCATGTCATGTTGGACTAATGAACTGGCGATAACTATATCTCCCGGATTTGCATCAAGACTCACACCGCCGGCTACTCCAACATTGATTATTTTATCAACATCAAAAATATCAACTAAGATCTGTGCGCATATGGCTGCATTTACCTTGCCAATTCCACTTACAACAACTACCACATCATGTCCCCAAAGATTGCCTTCATAAAAGTCCATGCTTGCTTTTGTCATTTTTTCTTCTATTGTCATTACATTTTTAAGGCTCTCTACTTCTTCAGCCATTGCTCCTATTATACCAATTACCATTTTTATAATCTCCTTATTTATCTGTGTTTTCTTTTCTTATAATATAGTTTTCTTTTAATTCATAACCAAAGTCAATCCAAATTACTTCCTTTGGTCTTGGGGCAACTTCCATCGACTCCATTTTTTCATTGTACATGGCTTTTACTGTCGTGAATATAGTCTCACAGTCAGGGCCTATTATTTCAACCGTATCGCCTACAAATATCCTGTTTCTTACATCTATCTGCGCCATTTTTTTATCGTTGTCGTATCCAAGTACCAGTCCCATAAAATCATAGTTTCTTATATATGAGCTTGTACCATAGTTTTGTGATTCCGATTCCGGCTTGTCCAGATAGAATCCGTTGGTGAATCCTCTGTAGCTAGCCTTTTTGAGTTCACTCATCCACTCAGGTTTAAAGCTGTAGTTTTCAGGGTCTTTATAGTATTCATCTATGGCCATTCTGTACGCTCTTACTACAGTCGCTACATAATATGGCGTTTTAACTCTTCCTTCTATCTTAAAGCTGCTTACGCCAGCTTCGATAAGTTCTTTTACATGTTCAATCATGCAAAGATCTTTCGAATTGAAGAAATAAGTTCCCCTGTCATCTTCCTCAATAGGGAAATATTCTCCAGGACGTTTTTCTTCCACAAGAGCATACTTCCATCTGCAAGGATGTGCGCAAGATCCTCTGTTGGCATCTCTTCCTGTCATGTAATTGCTTATCAGGCACCTTCCTGAATATGATATACACATCGCTCCATGAACAAAAGACTCGATATCCATGTCCTCGGGGATTTCTTTTCTGATTTTGCTTATTTCTTCAAAAGATAATTCTCTGGCAGTAACAACCCTTTGAACGCCCTGCTTATACCAGAATTTCGCACTGTTATAGTTCGTGTTATTTGCCTGAGTGCTCCAGTGGATTTCCATGTTTGGAACCACTTCTCTAGCTACCATCAGTACACCTGGATCTGCGACAATGATAGCATCCACTCCAACTTCCTCCAGGTATCTTAAATATTCTTCAAGACCTGCGAAATCTTCATTATGAGGAATTATGTTGCATGTAACATATATTTTTTTGTTATTATTTTTTACAAATTCTACCGCTTCCTTCATCTGCTCGCCAGTGAAGTTCTTTGATGCTGTTCTTAACCCAAAGTTTTCACCTGCAATATACACGGCATCAGCCCCATAAAGTATTGCCATCTTTAGTTTCTCTAAATCGCCCGCTGGAGCCAGTAATTCAATTTTTTTCATTATAAACCCTTTCTGTTATATACATTCTTTCTGTTGCCTGTCTTAACTGCCTTCATTCAAGTTATCGCTTGTATGTTATTGCAAGCCCATCTCCTATTGGAACAAGGCTTGTATGGAATTCTTCATTGTTTTTTGTTAAAAAATCAAGATAATCGTTCATCCTTCGATATATGGTTCTCTGCCTTCTTTCCACTCTCGATATGTCAGTTTCACATACCATGGCTTTGTGGAATATGTTGTCAGATACTATTATCCCGCCAGATTCAACATTGTCATAGACCATATCAAAGAACAGCTGATACTGCCCCTTTGCCGCATCTATAAATACAAAATCATAAGTCTGCGCTTGCACTGCCTCTTTGGATTCCAGGGCATCTGCATGTATTACCTGGATTTGTTTTTGAAATCCTGACTTTTCGATATTCTCAAGGGCTTTGTTGTATCGTTTTTCATTGCGCTCTATTGATGTAAGCTTGCACTCACCCTCAAGAGTATCACATATCATTATGGAAGAATAACCTATTGCCGTTCCAAATTCAAGGATTTTACCCGGTTTTTTTATTTCTATGATGCTCTTTAAAAGCGCCAGGGTATCCCTTGTTACTATTGGAACCACATTATCCTTTGCATAAATCTCCATTTCACTCTGAAGCTCAGATACTGGATAGGTCCTGTCATTTATATATTGTGAAACCAGATTATTAGTAATATTGCCCATTGTAAACCTTTCATTTTAACTAATTTCCAAGATATTTCTCTTTATTTTTCAAATGTTCTTCATAAGTTTCGCTGTATACCTGTTCTCCACTCCCGTCATTTTTTGAAAGGAAGTATATATACTTTGTGTCCGCCGGCTCAAGAACCGACATTATAGCCTTTTCCCCTGGAGAAGCGATAGCCGTAACAGGAAGGCCTTTATATTTATAGGTGTTATACGGAGAATCTATGCTTATATCCTCTGATGACAGTATAGGCTTTCTCTCTCCGAGTATATATTGCACCGTAGCGCATGATTGAAGGGACATGTCTATATCTATCCTGTTGAGAAACACTGACGCTACAAGAGGCATTTCTTCTTCAATTGCAGCCTCTCTTTCAACAACTGATGCCAAAACAACCACATCATTGAGGCTTAAATTCGTATTACCCATATTAGGCTTAATGCTCTTTTCATACACGATATCGAATTGATGCAGCATCTGGTCTGCTATTTCCTCTTCGCCGATGCCTTCTTTAAAATGATAAGTCAGCGGAAAAAGATAGCCTTCCAAGGACTGTATTTTCTCATCATTTAAAAAGTCATATTTCTCAGAGAACATTCCAGGATTTCTTACAATTTCCATAAACTTTTCTTTTGAACCCAGTCCTGATTCTTCGATTTTCTGTGCTATTTGAACAGCCTCAAATCCCTCAGGCACTAGAAGCTTAATTCCCTTGTAGTCATCTCCGTCAACAAATTTTTTCAAAATATCTGTTGCAGGCATTGATTTCATTATGATGTAAGTTCCAGCCTTTATATCAACCATGTCATTTTCGGTTGCATACTTTCTAAATTCCTTTGAACTCCTTATATAACCCAGATCCTCAAGTTCCTTTGAAATGCTAGTTACACTGCTTCCAGATTCCAGTTCGTATACTATTTCTGTATTATCTGTAGAATCAATGGCAGCAAGCTTGTCTGCACCCGAACAGCCAGTAAAAACAAACATAAAAGACAAAATAATCACTGCAAAAATATTCTTTTTCATTACTGCTTCTCCCTTTCAATATAATCACTGTACATCATTATACCAAGTATGGTTTTCGAATCCACAATTTCCTTATTGTATATCATAGCTTTTACATCAGCAAGCGAATATTCAAGAATTTCGATATCCTCGTCATCATCAAAATTTGTGTCACCCTTCTCAGTAGCGTCCAAAAAATAAAGGTGACCAATTTCATCAGAGAATCCAGGCGTAGTATAGAAATAAGTCATATAAGTGACATTTTCAACATCATACCCGGTTTCTTCTTTGAATTCTCTTATTATGGCATCATCAGGCTCTTCACCTAAATCGAGCTTGCCCGCTGGAATCTCTATAATGTCTTTTTCGATAGATTTCCTGTACTGCCTTACTAAAACTATTTTTTTCTCTTTTGTAATCCCAACGCCACAAACAGCTCCACAATGGGTTACAATCTCCCTTATAGCGGTTTGGGTTTCATTAATTTGAACCACATCTACTTTCAACGAAACAACTTTACCGTTATAAATTTGTGTGCTGCTTATTGTTTTTTCTTTTGTCATTATAATATGCTCCCATTGTTTTTTTCGATTAATTCCCTTGCACTTTCGATTGTAGTTTTGGTTATATGCAATCCTCCAATCATTTTCGCAAGCTCGTTTATTCTTTTTTCCTTGCCCAGTTTGGATACAATAGTTTCTGTAGCTGTTTCGGTATCATGCTTTTCAACCAGATAATGATTATCAGCATAACTGGCAATCTGAGGAAGGTGGGTGATACACAATACTTGTCTGAAATTACTTATTTCCTTGAGTTTTTCTCCGATTGTCTGCGCCGCTATACCGCTTACCCCTGTATCGATCTCATCGAATATAAGCGTGTCAATATTGTCGGTCTCAGATATTACATTTTTAAATGCAAGCATGAATCTTGAAATTTCTCCACCCGATGCAATTTTATTAAGTGACTTAAGCTGATCCCCTTTATTGAAATTTACAACAAAATCTATACTGTCTGTTCCAAAAGAGGAAAATCCTATTTCTGAAAAAGCTATATCAAATTGAGTATTTCCCATTTTTAGAGATGTAAGCTCCCGAATGATTTTAGCTACTAATTTTTTGCTGATTTCTTTACGCTTGGAAGAAAGCACCCTAGCCTTGACTGAAAGCAACTCTTCTACTTCACGAGCTTCTTTATTGTACTGCTCTATGAGTTCATCTCTTAGCGTGATTTCATTGAGGCGCTTCAAGGATTTCTCTTTGAATTCCATTACTTTCTCATAGCTGTTGCCATATTTACGGTACATAGTGTTTATCTTATCTATCCTGAAATTAAGCTCATCTATCAATTTTTCATCAAATTCAAAGCTTCCTTTTTTGGTTCTTATTTCATTAGCAACATCATCTAGTCTGTAGTAGCAATCTTTGATTACATCATTCCAAAGCTTTATATCTTCATCAAACTCTTCTATCTGGTCATATTTATTGAAACAATTTGCAAGCGAATCTAAAACCGAAGCGCTGCCTCCATAAAGAGACTCATAGCTGGTTTCTAAAATGCTTTGAATTTTTTCAGTGTTTTCTACACGCCTTAATTCCTTCATCAAATCTTCTTTTTCATCTTTTTTGATTTTAGAATTATCAATTTCTTCTATTTCATATTTTATAAGGTCTATTTCTCGCTGAATTTGACTTGGATCTTCGTAGTTATTCAATTTTGAAATTTCTTTTCTCAATTCCAATAATTTAGAATAGTTTTCTTTGTAATCACCAAGCTGTTTGCTTATCTCCACTCCTCCGAAAAGATCAAGAAGATTAAGCTGGTTTTGCGGAGTCATAAGCTGTTCGTATTCATTTTGGCCATGGATAGTTATAAGCTGCGCCGATATTTCTTTTAATATGGATTTGCTTACACTCCTGTTGTTTATCCTGCTTATGGATTTACTCTCAGCACTTATTTCCCTGGTAATAATTATTTCTTCTTCAGCATCTTCTATTCCCATCTCATACAGAGTCTGTATCAACCCCGGATTTTTGCAGGTAAAAACAGCCTCAACAACAGCTTTGGTTTTGCCGTTCCTGACGAAGGATCTTTCGCCCTTTTTGCCAAGAGCCATTGACAACGCATCTATCAAAATTGATTTTCCTGATCCGGTTTCTCCCGTAATTATGTTCAATCCGTTTCCAAATTTTATTCTTACTTCATCAATTAATGCGAAATTTTTTATATATATTTCCTGTAGCATAAATTAACCTCTAAGCTTACTTATCCAAATTTGAATGTGCCCTGTTTACAACATTTTCTGCAGTTATTTCTTCACTATTAGCTATCTCTTTAACCTTATTTCCAACAAGCATCAGGAATTCTATGTTTCCCTTAGGTCCCTTTATAGGCGAAAAATCGAGTCCTCTTATCTGTAGCCCTATCTTTGTCGCATATTCCATGCAGTAGTTGATAGCGTCCATATGTTTTTGAGGTTCTCTTACTACTCCATTTTTGCCAACTTCATTCTTGCCAACTTCAAACTGTGGTTTGATAAGTGCCACGCACTCAAAATCCTCATCGCCAAGCTCAAGTAGCTTAGGAAGCACCAATTTCAAGGATATGAACGACACGTCTATGCTGAAAAACTGCACTCTTTCCTCTAAATCATCCGGCGTCGTATGTCTTATGTTTGTTCTCTCCATGACCTTGACTCTGTCATCATTTCGAAGTTTCCAGTCAAGCTGACCGTAACCTACATCCACTGCATAC
Source organism: Proteocatella sp. (assembly GCA_049670425.1). GTDB lineage: Bacteria > Bacillota > Clostridia > Peptostreptococcales > Filifactoraceae > Proteocatella. The sequence goes on along the minus strand of JBATTG010000014.1, from coordinate 1,018 downwards.
ACTTTCTTTGCACCTTTTTGAAGCATGCAGTCAGTAAATCCGCCAGTCGATGAGCCGATGTCCATACATACCTTGTCATTTAAATCTATTTCCCATGACTGCATTGCTTTTTCGAGTTTAAGTCCACCTCTTGAAACATAGGGAATAGCATCTTTTTTTATTCTTATTTCAGCCTCTGTATCTATCAGAAAACCCGCTTTGTCGACTACCATATTGTTTACAAGTACCGTTCCAGCCATTATGTTCTTTTTAGCGCGTTCTCTTGAATCAAAAAATCCTTTGTCTACTAAAACTTTATCTATTCTTTCTTTCATTGTTTTCCTCTCATGTTATATCATAATAACAGCAATTGCGATTCCAAGTATTGCGCCTGCTATGACTTCCTTTGGCGTATGTCCTACCAGTTCTTTTAACTTTTCTTCCCTGAAAGCATTGTTTTGTATGTCACTGACTATCTGATTTAATATTTTCGCCTGTTCTCCAACTGCATATCTTACTCCAGCTGCATCATACATAGTTATACAAGCAAAACCAAATGCCAGGGCAAATATAGGAGAACTGAAACCCTCCGTAAGGCCTATAGCCGTAGTCAAACTTGTAACCAGTGATGAATGTGAACTTGGCATTCCTCCCGAACCTACGAATCTTGAAAGGTCGAGACTCTTTGTAGATATTAATGTGAATATTACCTTTAAGAATTGCGCAACAAACCATCCCCAAAAAGTAACACCTAATACCTTATTTCCAAAAAAAATTGAAATTTCCAAACTTGCTTACCTCCTTGACTAATTCTCTCTACTAATAATAAAACGTGCCAATTCTTCAAGAAACTTTCTTTTGTCTACATCGAATATTTCTAAAGAATTCAAAGCATTAGTCAAGCATTCTTCTGCAAGTTCCTTTGCCCTTTCGATTCCAAAAAGTGAAACATATGTCGATTTTTTATTGGATTTGTCGCTTCCGGTATTCTTACCAAGCAAATTGCTGTCCCCAACCACATCTAGGATATCATCAGATA
>JBATTG010000013.1:0-10846 GCA_049670425.1 Proteocatella sp. | reverse complement strand
TATTAAGATAAGGCTTGCATCAGCCAATTTCAATGAAACGAAAAAAGTGATGGAAGAGACTCTAATAGCGCAGGGTTATGCAGCTTATGAAATATCAGAAGGGGACGTCAATTATCTGGGAGGTTTTGTAATTGAAGTTCCGCAGATGAACCTGAGAGTGACAAAAACTCTGGAAAATGCAATAAGCAACAAACGTGATGATATAGGACAGTTTATGCAAAATTATGTGAGAGATGGAGGCGCTAACTAATGAATAAGGAATTAGCAGTAACCCTCTCAATAAACGGGCCGGTAGTAAAAGCACAGAATATGGCAGATTTTCAGGTAAGAGAGATGGTAATGGTAGGGGAGAAGAAACTCCTTGGAGAAGTTATATCGCTTGAAAATGCAATCGGCACAATCCAGGTATATGAAGAGACCGAAGGGCTTAAAGTTGGCGAAAAAATATATCCAACAGGCAGCCCCCTTTCACTTACGCTGGGCCCTGGAATGATTGGAAACATATTTGACGGAATCCAAAGACCGCTTAAAGAAATAGAAAAAATATCTGGTGACTTCATAGCCGAAGGAATAGGCCTTATAAGTATAGATATGGAAAAAATCTGGGATGTAGAGGTGCTTATTGAAGAGGGCGACTATCTGTCCCCTGGAAAAGTATATGCTCAGGTGCAGGAATCAGAGCTTATTCTTCATAAAATAATGGTGCCCACGGGTGTAAGCGGCGAAGCCAGGAATGTACTCCCATCTGGACGATATAATATAGACCGTACTATGGCGACAATCCAGACAAAGGGTAGCGACATAGAACTTAAGCTTTACCAGAAATGGCCGGTAAGAATAGCAAGGCCAGTTACTGAAAGAAAACCGATATCAAAACTTCTTATAACCGGTCAAAGAGTACTGGACATATTTTTCCCGATAGCAAAAGGCGGAACTGCGGCGCTTCCGGGCGGATTTGGAACAGGAAAGACCATGACCCAGCATCAATTGGCAAAATGGTCAGATGCAGATATCATCGTTTATATAGGATGCGGTGAAAGAGGAAATGAAATGACTGAGGTTTTGGAAGACTTTCCAAAGCTTATTGACCCAAAGAGTAATAAACCGCTTATGGACAGAACTATCCTGATAGCCAACACTTCAAATATGCCGGTTGCAGCCAGAGAGGCCAGCATATATACCGGAGTAACCATTGCAGAGTACTACAGAGACATGGGGTATCACGTTGCCATAATGGCCGACTCTACATCGAGATGGGCCGAGGCACTTAGAGAAATCTCAGGACGACTCGAAGAAATGCCTGCAGAAGAAGGCTACCCAGCCTATCTGCCATCAAGACTGGCTCAGTTTTACGAAAGAGCAGGTTACGTAGAAACCCTGAATAATCAGGAAGGCTCAGTGACAATAATCGGAGCGGTATCGCCTCCTGGCGGGGACTTCTCAGAGCCGGTTACAGAAAATACAAAGCGCTTCGTAAACGCATTTCTGGCACTGGACAAAAAACTGGCATATGCAAGGCATTACCCTGCAGTAGGTTATCTGACGAGTTACAGCGGGTATGTGAAATCGCTGGAAGACTACTATGCACAGGAAGTTGCAGAAGACCTGCTGCCGATAAGAGAAGAAATGATGTCGATTTTGAGCGAAGAAGAAAAATTGAATTCTATAGTACAGCTGGTAGGTGAAGATGTACTCCCAGATGACCAGAGAATAACTATTGAAATTGCAAAAGTAATAAAAAGAGGCTTCCTTCAGCAAAATGCCATGCACAAGGACGATACTTTCGTTCCGCTTAAAAAACAGTATGAAATGCTCAAAGTCATGAAACACCTTAATGACAGGGCACTTGACGCACACAAAAAAGCAATACCGCTGTCAGAAATAAGAAATCCAAAATTATTTGAAGATGTAATCAAAATGAAGTACACTGTTCCAAATGATGATCTGTCGAAAATAGATGATCTGCATTTTGAGATAAACAGTTACTATGATTCAATTATTGAAAAATATTCAAGCAGAAGGGACGTGATCTAATGGCTCAAAGAGAATATTTAAAACTTGAAAGAGTAAAAGGAGACCTTATAGTATTAGAGGGCGTTCAAGGCGTGGCATATGGCGAAATACTTGAAATAACCATAGATGAAAAAACAAAAAGGACGGGCAAGGTAGTAACTGTCGATGGGGATAAAATCATAGCCCAGGTATTCCAGGGAACCCAGGGAATTTCAACTACAAATTCATCAGTGAAATTTGCAGGAAAACCTCTCGAGATACCTATGTCAAAAGATATACTTGGAAGAACTTTCAATGGTATAGGTCAGCCATCAGATGGAGCAGGACCAATATATTCAAATAAAAAGTACAATGTAAACGGCAGACCAATGAACCCCGTAGCAAGAGAATATCCAAGGAATTACCTCGAAACAGGCATATCGGCTATAGATTGCCTTATGACGCTCATAAGAGGCCAGAAACTGCCGATATTTTCAGGAAACGGCCTGAGCCACAATGAACTTGCAGCCCAGATAGTAAGGCAGGCTTCGGTAAGAGGCGAGGATAAAGAAAACTTTGCAGTAGTCTTTGCAGCCATGGGAATAAAACACGATGATGCCGATTTTTTCAGAAAATCCTTTGAAGGCTCGGGTGTTATCCAAAGAGTTGCGATGTTTGTAAATCTCGCAGACGATCCAGTTATAGAAAGAATCACAACTCCAAGATGCGCCCTTACTGCGGCCGAATATCTGGCTTACGAAGAAGGCATGCATGTGCTTGTAATTCTTACAGACATGACCAGTTATGCCGAGGCTCTCAGAGAGATATCATCAGCAAGAGAAGAAGTTCCAAGCAGAAAGGGTTACCCGGGATACCTTTACAGCGACCTGGCAACCATATATGAAAGAGCAGGGATGATAAGAAGCAAGAGCGGCTCGATCACGCTTCTGCCTATACTGACCATGCCAAATGATGATATAACCCATCCGATACCAGACCTTTCAGGATATATAACCGAAGGCCAGATAGTTCTTTCCAGAGATTTGCAGCAAAAAAACATATATCCTCCAATCAACGTGCTTCCTTCATTATCGCGTCTTATGAAAGATGGAATAGGAGAGGGCTTTACAAGAGAAGATCATGATGAAGTGGCTTCGCAGCTGTTTTCATCATATTCAAGAGTACAGGATGTTCGAAGTCTTGCCCAGATAATCGGAGAAGATGACATATCGGAGATAGACAGAAAATTCCTGGCTTTTGGAATAGGCTTTGAAAAGCAGTTCCTCGGCCAGAAAACTGACGAAAAAAGAACGATAGAAGAAACCCTTGATATAGCATGGGATATATTGGGAATACTTCCCACTGAGGAATTGGAAAGACTTTCTCCGGTAATGATAGAGAAATATTACAAAGGAAGATAGGGGGTAGCCATGGAAAACCAGTTCACTCCTACCAAGGCCAATCTTATAAAAGCAAAAGAGAACCTGCTGTTTTCTAAGGGGGGATACTCACTTTTAGATAAAAAAAGGACCGTTCTTATAAGAGAAGCCATGACTCTAGTAGACAGAGCCAATGAAATTCAAAAAAAGGTAAAAGTTGAATTTGAAGAAGCATACGGTACTTTAGAGGTGGCAAACATAACCCTTGGAGTAAACAACGTATCAGACGTTGCAATGTCGATTCCAAAACAAGAGGAATTTCAAATACTTTATCGTAGCGTCATGGGGATAGAAATACCTATGGTTGTATATAAAAAAGATGAAAATAGAAATCCAAACTATAGTTTCTTTAGAACCAATGCGGCCCTGGATAATGCAGTAAGGACTCTTGAACAAATAAAATATCTGGTATATGAGCTTGCAGAAATCGAAAATGCCGTTTTCAAAATATCTTTAGAGATAAAGAAGACGGTAAAAAGAGCTAATGCTCTCGAAAAAATCCAGATACCCAAATATGAAGAAGCGGTAAAATATATTTCTGAGGTTCTGGAAGAAAAAGAGCGGGAAGACTTTTTCAGACTTAAGAAAGTTAAAAGCAAGAAACAGGAAAAAGCAAATCGGGAAAAAGCAAATTAAAATAACTGCAAATAAGAAAATATGCAAAAAAATGAGCCGCCTTTTATTAAGGACGGCTCATTTTTTTATCGGTGAATTTTGTCCAGGCTGAAGCCTCTTCCGCTGACTTCACTGATTCGATTTACAATCATGAAGGCATCGGGATCGGTAGAGAGTACTATTTGGTTTAACTTTGAAAGCTCACGGTTTGAAATAACGCTCAAGATAACCATGCTTTCATCATGGCAATATCCTGTTTCCCCGTGAATAAGTGTAGAGCCTCTGTCGAGTTCTTCCAGTATGAGATTGTTGATTTCATTGTATTTTTTACTTATGATTTTCACCTGAGTCTTAGATTCCCCAAACATCAAAACCTTGTCAAGTACGGTAGTGTATATGAAAACAAGAAGAATTCCATAAAGAACCTGTTCCTTGTTGGCAAATAGCATCTGGGACATCAAGATAGTAAAGTCGAAAATATACATGGTAAGTGAAACCGGAAGGCCAAATTTTCGATTAAGCACAAGTGGAGGAATATCCATACCACCGGTAGAAGCCCCCGCCTTTATTACTATTCCTATAGCAAAACCAATCATGATACCTGCGTATATTGCCGAAAGCATGTAATCCGAAGTTATATCCTGCAGCTGCGGTATTTTTTGAAGGATGGTAAGTATGAACGGATAATAAAAAGTGCTTATCATCGTTGTTAAAATGAATTTTCGTCCTAAAACCAGGGCTCCAAGACCAAACATCGCAATATTGAAAAATGAAACAAATAAATTTATGGGAAGGCCGAACTGGTTGAAGAAAAGCAGTGCCAGACCCGTAGTCCCTCCGGTGATAAGATTGTTTGGCAGTATGAACATTACAACAGCCATAGCATATATGGTATTGCCAAGCAAAATAAACATAATGTTTTTCAAGTTTGATATGATTTTTTTTGACATGATAACTCCTGAGTGAAATTGATTAAATATTACATAATATACCAATAGTATATTAACAGATGAATTAAAGAATGTAAATTAAAAGAAGTTGGGATTCTATTTTTAAATTAATTCGAAATTAATTTAAAAACAAGGAATTCAAAAGCTCTTCCAGTTCTGGCACGGAATCGACGATATAATCAGGCTGTTCATTTACAAGGGTCTGTTTCGGTCTGTAGCCCCAGGTAACTGCGATTGAAGTTATTGCAGCATTTTTTGCAGTAATCACATCTACATCAGAATCTCCGATGTAAACCGCTTCAGAAGGCTTGAAGCCACTTTCTTCTATGAGATGATATATTATTGAAGGATCAGGCTTTTTTGCGAAGTCCTCACTCTGACCATAGGTGAAATCTATTAAATCCCCGAACATTTTTTCTGACATATCTACCGTGAAAGCGTGGGGCTTGTTTGAAACAATCGCAGTTTTGTATCCCATTTCTCTTGCTTTACTGAGCATTTCAATTATTCCATCAAAGGGAACCGTGTTTGATTTTGAATCTTCCCCGTAGATATTGTTGTAAGTGTCGAGTATGCCTTCAAATTCGGATTCGGGCAGGAAAATTCGGCCTGACATAACAAGGCAGTCATGTATAAGCATGCGGGCCCCATGACCCAGAGCCTTCATGCACTGCGCATTGGTAACAGGCGGGATTTCAAAAATATCAAAGGCCTTGTTGACGCAACTGGTAAGGTCTTGCAGAGAACTTATCAATGTCCCGTCTAAATCAAATATAGCTAATTTTTTCATATATAAACTCCTCAAATTTTAACAGTAATTTCACCAAAACATCTATTTCCTATGATATGACAGAACATTTCAACTGTCAATTGCTATATTAAGACTGGCGAAAGAACGTCATATTACCGGCTTGAAAAATAAGAAGCAAAGACGGCTACATTTTATTTTCAAAAAATGATATAATAAAAGAAGGTGAAAGTAGTGCTTTTATAGCACAGTATTGTAATAAGAAGTTGTAACAAGAAGGAGATTTATTAAATGATGTATAAATTAATTGCAATAGACATGGACGGAACTTTACTCAGAGTAGACAAGACGATTTCAACAGTAACACAAAAAGCCATACAAATGGCAAGAGCAAAAGGTGTCAAGGTGGTTCTTGCATCAGGAAGACCAATCGAAGGACTTGTGAGATATCTGGAGGAACTCGATATTTCGTCGCATGATGATTATGTGATGAGCTTCAATGGAAGCATAGTTCAGAATGTAAAAACAAAAGAAGTAATCTCGAAGAAAATTTTAAAAGGAAGCGACCTTTCCTACCTTTATGAACTGTCAAAAAGTCTTGGTGCGAATATCCATGCCTTTTCAAATGAAGGTTGCATAACACCAAAGATGAACAAATATTCAGACCTGGAAGGCGAAATCAACGGGATACCAGTGTTTAAAATAGATTATGCTACAATATCATCAGAAGAAGATATCATCAAAGTAATGATGGTGGATGAACCTGAAATACTATCTGAGGTCATAGCTAAAATGCCAGCAGAAGTATATGAAAAATATACAGTTGTACAAAGCGCACCTTATTTTCTGGAGTTTTTAAACAAGGAATCCAGCAAAGGTACGGCGGTAAGAGAACTGGCTCTCAGCCTGGGAATCGCAAGAGAAGAAGTAATGTGCATAGGCGATGCCGGCAACGATCTTGACATGATACAATTTGCAGGACTTGGAGTAGCTATGGGAAATGCCTTCGATGAAGTCAAAGAAGCGGCTGACTATATTACCAAAAACAACGAGGAAGACGGCGTTGCTCATGTCATAGAAAAATTCATACTGGGACATCTGCCTGCCTAATCATTCAGTGCAAGATTATTCAGTGCAAATTAAATTACAAAAAAATTGGGAAATTAAAATATCAAGCAGCACGTAAAATTGGGAGGGGAAAAATGAAAAAATTATTATCAATTGTATTAACAATAGTCATCACAGGAGCCTTGCTTACTGGCTGCACTAAAAAAACTGAAACTCCAGAGCCTGAAGTCGCACAAACACCTATAAAAGTAGCTGTCATGACGGGGCCTACGGGAATGGGCATGGTCAAGCTGATGGATGACAATGAATCAAAGACGTCATTGAATCCATACAATTTTTATATAGCAGGAACACCGGATGAAATAGTTGCAAACATAGTAAAGGGAGATCTCGATGTTGCGGCAGTTCCGGCAAATCTTGCATCCGTGCTTTACAACAAGACGCAGGGCACGATATCAGTAGCGGCAATAAATACCCTGGGCGTGCTTTATATAGTCGAAACCGGCGACTCGATAAAGTCGATAGCAGACCTTAAAGGAAAGACCATATATTCCACGGGAAAGGGAGCGACACCGGAGTATGCGCTGAATTATATCCTAAGTTCCAATGGAATAGATCCGCAGACCGATGTAACCATAGAATATAAGTCAGAGGCGGCAGAGGTTGCAGCTATACTTGCAACTTCACAAGATGCTGTAGCCCTGCTTCCGGAACCATATGTGACGGCGGTAAAAGCTAAAAATGATAAACTTAAAGCACAAATAAGCCTTGGCGATGAGTGGAAGAAGATAAACGGCGAAGAGCTTGTAACCGGAGTTATAGTCGTAAGAAATGAATTCCTTGAAAATAACGAAGGGGCATTTAAAACCTTTTTAGCTGAATACAAGGCTTCTACAGAATTTGTAAACAGCGATTTGGAAAAAGCCTCACAGCTTGTCGGAAAATATGAAATAGTGCCGGCACCGATAGCCAAAACTGCCATACCAAATGCAAATATAACATTTCTGGATGGGGAAAATATGATGAAAAACCTCGGAGCCTATCTGCAGATCCTGTTTGACCAGAATCCAAAGTCAATCGGCGGGAAAATGCCAGAAGCTGATTTTTACTATATGGGATAGTTTATTTGATGAACAAAAGAGTCTGGGAAACTAAAACCTATGAATTATAAAAAAAACAATTATAAGAATGATACCAAATCAAGGCTTACAACCGCCCTGGCACTGTCTTTTTGGATACTGCTGTGGCAGATTGTAAGCATGATCATAGGCGAAGATATACTTCTGGCATCTCCAGCAAAGGTTTTTAAGACCATGCTGGAGCTTTGCGTCCAGGAGAATTTCTGGAAAGCTATAGCAGGTTCCATGGGGAGGATGACCCTGGGCTTTGTTTTGGCCTGCACATCAGGAGTGCTGCTTTCGGTACTGGCCTATAACAACAAAATGCTCAAGGCTGCCATAGAACCCCTGATGCTGGTCATAAAAGCGATTCCAGTAGCCTCGTTTGTCATACTCGCACTGGTATGGATAAAATCAAAGAATCTGTCGGTCTTCATATCCTTTCTGATGGTTTTGCCGATAATATATACAAATACTGTGCATGGCCTGGAAAACACCGATTATAAACTCATAGAGATGGCAGATGTATTCCAAATAAATCCCTTTAAAAAAGCAATATACATATATGCTCCCCTTGTCATGCCCTTTTTTCTTTCGGGAGCAACTATCGGCATAGGCTTCTGCTGGAAGTCGGGCATAGCCGCAGAGGTCATAGGGCTACCGGCAAATTCAATCGGAGGAAGCCTGTATCAGGCGAAGATACTGCTCGATACCCCGGAGCTTCTGGCATGGACAGTCACAATAATCATAATAAGCATGATTTATGAAAAGAGCATAATAGGCATCATAAAAATTATAAGCAACAAAATTGAAAAAATATAATAAATGGACAGGGAATATAATGGAAAATCAAAAAGTAATTGAACTGAAAGATGTTTCAAAAGCTTATCAAGACAAGCTTGTATTTCAAGACTTCAATCTGAAAATCAGCAAAAATGAGACTACAATCCTTATGGGAGATTCAGGAAGAGGAAAAACCACGCTGCTGAACATGATGATGGGGCTTGAGAGTCTCGACGAAGGGGAAATAATTGGCATCGAGAGCCAAAAAATAGTTGCAGTATTTCAAGAAGACAGGCTCTGCGAATCCCTGAGCGTGCAAAGCAATATAAAGCTGGTCCTTAATTCAAAACAAAAATCAGAGGATATCTTGAATCACCTTGAAAGCGTAGGTCTGGAAAAAGAACTTGCTGCTCCTGTAAAAAATCTAAGCGGAGGCATGAAAAGAAGAGTCGCAATTGTAAGAGCCGTCATGGCGCAAAGCGACATAATAATAATGGACGAGCCCTTCAAAGGACTCGATGAGGCTACCAAACTCAGATGCATGGATTATATAAAACATAATACCCTTGGAAAAACCCTTATCATATCGACCCACGATGAGCGCGAAGCAGAGTATTTTGCAGGCAATATAATAAAAATATAAAAAACAAAATAGAGCCTGAGCGTATCTGCATTATATGTGATATGTTCAGGCTTTTTTGCCTATTTTTTAATTGTTAAAACAGGTCTGATATGGTATTATTACAGAGGTAGGTTTGCAAGGCAAGGCTTTAAAAGCTGCGCAGCAAAACTTGCGATTGATAAAAAATACAGCTTTAAAATATATTGAATTGTATAAATGAAATCAGAAAGGCTATGGGAAATAATATGTGCGGATTTGTAGGATTTTACAGCAAAAACTTAGAAAATAAAGAAGAAACCATAAGAAACATGGGAAATATGATTGTACACAGAGGCCCGGACAGCGAGGGCATATATACAGACGATGAAATTGCCATGGGCTTCAGAAGACTCAGCATAATAGACCTTGCAGAGAGCGGCTCCCAGCCTATGAAAAATGAGGACGATACCCTTGTAATCACCTTCAACGGCGAGATATACAATTACCAGGAAATAAAACAGGACCTTATAGAAAAAGGCCATATATTCAAGAACAAAACCGATACCGAAGTACTTATCCATGGCTATGAAGAGTACGGCACAGACCTTCTTGGAAAACTAAGAGGCATGTTCGCCTTCGTAATATGGGACAATAAGAAGAAAGAGCTCTTTGGAGCAAGAGACTTCTTTGGCATAAAGCCATTTTATTATTCACAGGTTGGCGAAGACCTGCTTTTTGGTTCAGAGATAAAGTCCTTCATCCCTTATCCAAAATTCAAGAAAGAAGTAAACGAAAAAGCCCTTAAGCACTTCCTTGTATTTCAGTACTCAGTTCTCAATGAGACTTTCTTCAAGAATGTAAACAAGCTTAAGCCCGGACACTACTTCACCTTCAAAGATGGCAAGATGGAGATCAGCAAGTACTTTGAACTGAGCTACAACGCCGAATCCAAGCCTTTTGAAGAATATGTAAAGCTAGTAGGCGAGGCCGTTGAAGAATCTGTAAAATATCACAAGATAAGCGACGTAGAAGTAGGAGCCTTCCTTTCAGGAGGCGTAGATTCAAGCTACGTAGTTTCATGTGCAAGACCAGACAACACCTATTCCGTAGGCTTTGACAATGATGGCTTCGATGAGACCGTATACGCAAAAGAACTTTCAGAAAAACTTAAAATAAAAAATAAATCCAAGATGATATCAGCCGATGAATTCTTCGATGCCATACCAATGGTCCAGTATCATTCCGATGAGCCCCATGCCAATCTGTCATCCGTTCCCCTTTATTACCTTTCACAGCTTGCAGCCAAAGATGTAAAAGTAGTACTCTCAGGAGAAGGCGCCGACGAGCTCTTTGCAGGCTATAACGAATATGAAGAACCGACCATAAACAGGCTTTACTCAATGCTTCCACTTGGCCTTCGCAGAAAGTTCAAGGAAATGGCAAAAGACAAGCCTCACTTCACAGGAAAGACCATAATAATGAAATACGGCCAGACCGTGGAAGAAAGATATATCGGCCAGGCCCATATAATG
>JBATTG010000012.1:0-8564 GCA_049670425.1 Proteocatella sp. | reverse complement strand
TCCAAGTACTAGTGTGTATATTGAAAATTAAAATAAAGCGGCTCTTGTTTTTTTGACAAGAGCCGCTTTATTAATTACAATCTCAATGCGCTTTAAAACCCAAGGTTTTCATCAACGATTATTACCTTTATTCTATTTTGTATTCTCTGAAATCCAGTAAGCATTTCAACGCAGCATACTCTCGAATCCGAAGAACAATCTCTGCAGATACCGTCTACCGCACAAGGAGTTTTACAATCAAGCCTCATGGCATTGGCCGGAGCCGCTATTTCTTTTACTCGTCTTCTTGCTTCCTGAGCATCTCTGACTATTTTATTCGAACCCGCAACCACGATTACCTGCTTGGGACCGAATGCAATTGCCGCTACACGGTTTCCATTTCCATCGATGTTGAATAACTCTCCTTTTTCCGTTATTGCATTTGTTCCCGTAACAAAATAATCTGCAGTAAAAGCTTGTCTTTGGACTATTTGAACTTCTTCTGGAGTTATTCCGGTCATTTCTCTGTCAATATAAACATATTCGCCGCTCTTGAGTATTTCCATGAACCCCAGCTCTATGGCGCTCATGCTGCCACCCGCAGTTACCACTGAATTTTCTTCTAAAAGAGATTTAAATATATCCTGTGCTTCCTCCACACTTTTTGCGTAAAAAGCATCCATGTGATTTTTATGTAATGCTTCCATCGTTCTTTCGACTTTAAGACTGTTTGCATTTTTTATGGCATCCTTAAAATACATTTTTATTCTCCTGTTCTCTACTAAAATTTAATTTTCTAACAATATTTTACCATATAAATATCATTTTAAAAAGAAAAACACAAGTTTGGTTTAATTTCCAGATCCTGTGTTTTTGATAATAAAGAAGTTTAAAATTCTATCTTCTGTCCGATTCCAAGCGCAATTGCCTTTCGGTATATATGGTCTGCCGTAACTAAATCCTGAGCCGATATTCCTACACTTTTAAATATAGTTATTTCCTCATCATTTTCTCTGCCTGGTATTCTCCCTAGAATAAGTTCCCCTATTTCTCCGGTATAGAAGTCATCCGACAGAATGCCTTTATCTATCAGCTGGGTAAATTCGCCTGCTTCTTCAAGCATGGCTTCTCTCTCATCGATATATACCTTGTCAGCCGTAAGGACTGTAGCTTCATCCATCTCACACATTTCCTTAGTGTACGAACCCACCCCTGATATATGCACTCCATTTTTCAGCATATTTCCATCAAACAGACCCTTTTTCGATGTAGTCGCAAGCACAATAACATCCGCTTCCGGCACAGCATCGTCTCCATTTTTGTAAGCTATAATTTCGACAGTTTTGTTTTCTTGTGGTATTTTCATAGTTTCTATAGTCTTACTGATAGTTTCACAGAATTTTACCGTTTTCTCAAAATTTCTTCCAACTATTCTTATTTCTTCAAATTTTCTAGTTGAAAGCATGGCTTCCAGTTGTTTTTCAGCTTGGCCTCCCGTACCAAAAAGCACTCCAACTTTAACGTCTTTTTTTGCAAGAAGCTTGATTGACGCCCCGGTAGCCGCTCCCGTCCTGATTTGGGTCACATAGGTTCCATCGATGAGCGCCTTTATTTCGCCAGTTTCAGCATCGAGCATCACTATAGTTGCATTTATTACAGGCCTTCCCTTTTCAATATTTTCAGGAAATATTGAAACTATTTTAGCCCCAAGATATCCTTTTTCCTCAATCAGGCCTGGCATGAACAGAGCATTCCCATTGACATTCTCAACCGTAAGTTTGCTTCTTACCGGTGATTTTACCTTTTTATCTGAACTCAGAGCATATGCCTCGCAAACAGCCTCTATGCAATTTTGCATTGTATAAAACTTATCTATATCTTTCTTTGTTATAATCAGCATTTATACTTCCTCCTCGATATTTAAATTAAAATATTATTATATTACTTACATATAATTAAAACTAGACTCATGAAATTATAATACCATTTTAAAGTTGACAATGCAACTCAAATTAAAGACCCCTGGCTAACTATATCGTTAAATATATACCGTATTATTGCATTAAAAAAGCTGCTGAAATTAATCAACAGCTTTTTATATATATAATTTGTAATTATATTTTGTTTAAACTTAGCTTTATTAAAAATTAAGCTGTTTTTGAAGCCTTGAACATTGAGAAAGAAGTATAAGCTATAACACCAACTACAAGCCATTTAAGAATGTCTAGTGGTAGAGATGTTACAAGGAATACTGCTATAAGAACTCCCACTACTCCGAAAATTGAAATAGCCATAGAAGCTCTTCTGTTGTAAGCGCCTTCTTTGATGAATTTAACCGAACATATTGGCATTAGGTATGCACAAGATGCCATCATTATTGGGAAAGCAACCGCTGGGCTCATTCCTAGAAGGTATACAAGCGCCATACATGGTGCATAAAGACCAACTCCTGCAGTCATAAGAGCTCCAAGTATCAAGTTACCAACAACTCCTATAACAAGAGCTACGCCTGTAAGACCGATTGCTTCTCCTCCACCTGGGAATATTCCAAGTATCTGAGCTAGCATTATTAGACCTGCGATTGAAAGTGCTACAGCCATAGTTTTTTGTACAGTCTGCTTTGGAAGCTTCGACATGAATCCAGCTCCAACATATGATCCAACTGATGCAGCTACAATCATCGCTGTAAGTGTTACTGGCTCTACTTCTACCGCTCTGATGAATGCGAATGCTTCAACGATAACTGGTATTGTCATGGCAACGTTAAGTGTTCCTGGTAAAACTCTGTCATCGATCTGCTTGAAAGTTCTAAGCAGAGCCGTTGTTGGAGCAAATGACCCTATTCCTAGAGTATCAAAGAAGTTAACAACCAATCCTATAATTCCTGATTTAACAAAACTTGTTCCTGGTTCCCATTGATCCTTATGACCAAGATAGTCTTTAACGAAGACAAACGTAAAGCCAACAAATAATAGCGCGAGTACACCTAATAGTACTAAAGTTGCGTTCATAAATAATTCCTCCTAAGTATTTTTCATATAAATTCTTTAACCTATAATATGTTATTATTATACCATACTTTCATTAAAAGATAAACAGTTATTATCTTTTTTTTCACACTTTTTTATTCAAATTCCAATGCTTTCAATACGTTTTTAATCCATTCGAATTTAAGTTTCAATTTATTAAGTTTATGTTAATTTCAAATTAACCCCAAGTGCAATAAATCAATAAAAAAACACTTGGGATTATTTTTTTGTTTTTTTCTTATTTAAGAATAAATCCATGCTTAAGTGGGTCCATCTCGTCTATTACAAAATGATTGAATCCTGTAATATATGCAGAACCAGCAACTTTAGGAATTACTGCATCAAAATCGCCTACTTTTGCAGTTCCTACGATTTCGCCATAAAATAAAGTTCCCAGTATGCTTTCATATACAAATTTTTCGCCTACTGCTAATTCACCTTTTGAATGAAGCGTAGCCATTTTTGCACATGTTCCTGTTCCACACGGTGATCTGTCAACCTGACCTTGTCCGAAGATTACAACATTTTTGTATGTTGCTTCTGCATGAGTTGGAGCATCATATATTTCAACTAAATCAACAGTATTTATGTGGGCAAGTGTTGGATGTTGTATTTCGATTTCTGCATTTATAACATCTCTTAATCTTAACGCTATGTCAGTTAATTTTCCAGTGTTCTCTGGCTTGATTTCAAGTCCCAGCTGCTTAGCGTTAACTATTGCGAAGAAACTTCCTCCGAAAGATATATCAAAAGTGATTTCTTTTCCGTCTAGAGTTACTTTTTGCTCTTTTTTATAATGGAATGCAGGTACATTTACGAAAGAAACACTCTTAACTCGTCCGCCTTCTACCTTTGCTTCGCACTTTACTATTCCCGCAGGTGCCTCAAGAACAACCTTAGTTATAGGCTCAACCATAGGTACCATTCCTGTTTCAATAGCAGCTGTTACAGCGCCTATTGTTCCATGGCCACACATGTTAAGGTATCCGCCACCGTCCATGAATATTATTCCTAGATCCGCTTCATCCATAGTTGGTGCAGTTATTATAGAACCAAACATATCATTGTGACCTCTTGGCTCAAGCATGATTGCAGTTCTAAGGTAATCTAATTCTTTTTCCAGGTACGCTTTCTTCTCTGGCATAGTCTTTCCCTTTATGTTAGGAATTCCTCCAGTTACTATTCTAGTTGGTTCTCCCGCTGTGTGAGAATCTATTGCCTGTATTCCTCTTGAAAAAATCATGGTGTTAGCCTCTCTTTCTCATTTTAAGTTTTAAAAATGCTATCGCTTTTTTAGCATCCAGTTCATCTGCCGTATTTTCACCGACTACTTCGGTTTCGATACCTTCTTTAGATTTGTTGATGTCTACAATAGTATCCATATATTTATTTGTAACCACAAATTTTGCCTGTACTCCATTAAACGTTACGCCTACCAGTGGAATATCTCTTTTTCCTATTTCTTCCAGGGTATTTGCATAGTCAACATGTGAATTTCCCCAGCCATCGCAGGAAACAATGCATCCATCAACTCGCATCGCCTCAAGCCACTGAGCTGTTCTCTGTCCAACTCGTTCTTTTTCTCGGTTGTCCTGTGGTGTACCTACAAGTATTATTCCTAAAAGATCTATATCTGTATCATTAGAGACAATATCTAATAATGGGTCTCTAAAATGATGCAGGCTCGTTTCTTTGGTAGATGGTCCTATACCCATTTTATACCTCCATTATGTCATTGATCTGAGAGCTCCATCTCTGTATTCATTTGGCGACAACACTATTGGCATGTTAGCCATGTCAATTATTGACAAACCTCCTGAATATCCAGATGGTTCCGCAGGGAACAATTGATTATCGTACATGGCGCCTTGGCCTGCAATCTGTTTTACTATTGCAATCTTCTTTGCACCGGTTCTCACTCTGTCGTAAAATTCATGAACTTCATCAGCATCTCTTGGTTCAAGCTTCTTAAGTTCACACCTTATTGACTGTATCATTTCATCGCAAGCTTTGAATGCGGCTATTGGTAACTTTCTGTCATACGGAAGACCGCCTTCTACTAAAACGTCTACATGAATTATGTAATCTGATTTTGCAGGAGTACCAGCTTTTCCAAATACCATCTTGTCTTTTAAATTACCTTCTGAAGATCCAAATTCATGCATTTGTCTCCCATCGGCATCACAGCCTGTAAGCATTACATAGGCTCCTGTCATTGTATACGTAATTCCTTCACCAAGCGTACCAAGTGCTTTTGCTGACATTGGTATGATATCCATGATTGTATTAATCTGTCTATCATGGTCATAAGGCTTTATGATTTCAATTTTAACATCTTTTATTACTGGATCTTGCGCTATTAATTTATTTGTTATTTTTTTATCAATTTTAAGTATGCCATGATTAAACTCAAATTTGTCTGCAAGAACAACTTCGTTAACATGGAATGCTCTGATGACTAATCTTCGTAGATTTATTGTTTCCATATTTCACCTGCTATTTTTATATATAGGAGAGGGAATAATTCCCTCTCCTATGATAAATGAGTTTATATTATACTTTTGCTGCGTACTCGAATGGCAATGGTACGATTTTTCCTGCGCTTGACATTTTCATCATAGCTTCTAGCGTAGCTTTTACTATCGCTGTCTGCATTTCGATGTTGTTTGGCTCTCCTGCGTTTGCTCCCATTGGTACTAGTGGTGCAACTGCTCTTGGAGTTCCATTTTGTCTAACTACTGGAGGTAATGCTGCTATTATTACTGTAGGTATACCTGCAGCTTCGATTGCTCTCTGCACGATCACGGCAGAGCGGTGGCATGTACCTCAGCCCGCTGTAAGAAGAACTACGTCTACATTTTCATCTAAAAGCTGCTTAGCTATTTCTGGACCTGTTTCGTTAGTGAATTTCTCTTGATTTCCACCACCACCCATGAATCCAAAATGAGTTGGAGCTACGGCTTTTATAAATCCTTCTGCTGCTAGTTCTTGTAATCTTTCGATTGGGAACATACAGTTTACGTCCTTATTAACGTCTCCGTTATCGTATCCACCATGTGATACCATAAGGTCTGATCCTTTTACATCTCCTGGGATTGCTCTGAAAGAGAAATCTCCTGCAAGGTTAAATCTTGCATCTGTTTTAAGGTGTACACCTGCTGCTGTTGCAAGTGCCACTACTGAATCCTTAAGTTCTTTTGTAACCGGTGTCCACACTGGTGGAGGAGTTACAGGAACAAATATTTCTGATTGAAGACCTTTAACTACTGTAAGGCTCATTATTTTATTCCTCCTTTTCTATTTTTCTTCATTATTTTTTTTATATTCCAAGTTGTTAGCATACTTTTCGTTAATTTCCGGACCCAGTACTTCAGGATAACTCATCAAGAATCCTACTTCTAAGCCTAATTGAGGTTCGAAATCTGTAATCAGCATTCTCATCGGGATACTCATATGTCCTAGTCTGCCCTTTAAGTCTATCGCTACAGAACCGGATGTAAATCCAACTATTACACCTTCCACATATCTTTCTGTAGAAGTATATCTTAATTTGTCCATTTCATTCTCCTTATCTACCAGTCTAAATTTTTACGCTTCTACTTCGTAGATTTCTGCTCTTTTTCTGCTTTTTTCAAGAGTTTGTTCATTATCTTCAAGCTCTATCTTTGTGCCGTAAGCTTTTTCAATCATTTCTACATTGTTAAGCTTAACATTTGCATTCCATTTTCTTTCAGCTACTTTAACTTCTTCGCCAGCCATTACAGTTTTAAGCATTGCAACTGCTCTTATTGCATCTTCTGGTGATAAAGTGTTGTTTGCAAGTATTTCGTTCTCGATACCTTGCTTAGATTTGTTGTTATCTACCATATACTTCATGTACTCGTTACCAACAACTAGAGCTCCCTGAACTGCTGAGAAAGATACTCCTACTACTGCAACTCCTCTTGAACCTAATTGCTCATGGTGAGATGCGAAGTCTATGTGGTTGTTTCCGAATCCTTCAGTTGTTATGATTGCTCCGTCAACGTCCATAGCTTCTACTGTCATTCCAAGTCTGTTTGAAACGTAGAATTTCTCTGAGTTAACCTGAGGTGATCCAACAAATATTACTCCGCAAAGGTCAAGTTCTTCATCCATCATAGCCTGTAATACTAATGGCTCTCTGAAGTAATGTCTTGAACACTCTTTTGAAGCAGGTCCTATACAAGTAAGGGCATGGATTCCCCCATCAAGTACTTCTAATGGTGAAAGAACTACTGGAAGGTTTCCAAGGTCAACGTTTGGCTTAGCTCCAAGTGTTCCAACTGGCTCAACTGGAAGGATTAAGTTATCGTGCATTGCTCCCTGTCCCATTATTTCTTTTACTACTACTACTTTTTTCTTTCCTGGTCTTCTTTTTTGTACAAATGTCTCTTCTGCTACGCATAGAGCTTCATCTGCTTCTTTAAGAGCTTTTCTGATTTCATCTGTTATGAAATCTGAAGCCTTATGAGCTGCTAGAGGACCTGGTCTCTCCATGTTAGTATGCTCTTGGATTACAACTTCTGTTTTGATGAATATCTCGCCTTTGTCTGGTGCTCCTGGTCTTCCCCACATGATATTTCTATCAAGAGGACCTTCTGAAGAACCGAATTCTCCGATTTGAACTCCGCCTTCGTCAGTTCCAGTTACCATCATGATAACGCCATCAAGCATTCTTGTAACGCCTGATCCTAATTCGCCTGATTCTTTAGTTGCGATAGGCTGAACGTCCATTATAGTTTCTGAATGAGTATCATATTTGTCAGGAGTTATTATATCTATCTTAAGAGATACAACTAGCTTTTCGTGTGCTACTGCATCTTTTTCGATTCCTTCTCTGATAAATAGAGTAGTTCCTTCAACCTTAGTCTCTGGTCCAAACTCAACCTTTTCTATCTTGAAGTGCTTTCTAGTAAGGCTTCTTAAAACCTTTTCTTCAGCTGCTGCTGCAACTGCTGCTGGTGCTTCAACTATAGCTGCAACGCCTGCTGGTGCTGCGCCCATTTGAGCTGCTACCCCTAGAGGTATTTCTAAATCTATATTTTTTCCTTCACCTATGTGGATTCTTACTACTCCACCATTTGATGCTGGCATAACTGGTGCTGCTACTGGTGCCGCTGCTACCGCTACCTCTTCTTTTGCTGTTTCTTCTTTTGCTACTGCTACTATTCCTTCTACTACTTCTGCAGTAATTGGAGTAAGAGCGTCTAGAGTTTTAGTTAATTTTGCTCCTAAAACTTGTTCTATTGTTAAACAATCAGCTGATATATTAAGAAGTCCTGAGTCTTGCAGGTCAGCAAAGATTGCTGGGTCCTCAAGATTTGATACTTCAATAACAGTTCCTGCTTCAAATCTACAGCAAGTAACTGCAGGATCTTTAGCATGAGCCTTAGCTGTTTCTAAAGTTATTGACATTACACGTTCCTCCTTTTTGGATTTAAAATTTTATAATTTATATTAAAAAGAAAGTCTATATTAACATTTCTTTTTTCTATACAACCTGTGTCCACCTGCTCTTAATGTGTGATCTGTACT
>JBATTG010000011.1:0-5477 GCA_049670425.1 Proteocatella sp. | reverse complement strand
GTCATCTGCTATGCCGTTTGCCATTTTGCCTATTATATTTGCTGTAGCCGGCGCTATAAGAAACACATCCGCTTTTTTTGCCAGAGAAATATGTTCTATATTCCAGTGGCCGTCAGTTGCAAACATGTCTGTAATTACTTTGTTGTTTGATATGCTTTGAAATGTTAGAGGGCCTACAAATTCGGTGGCATGTTTTGTCATTATAACATCTATATTTACATCTTGTTTCTTGAGTCTGGATACCACTTCACAAGCTTTATATGCGGCTATTCCTCCCGTTACTCCTAATACCACATTGTATTTCATCTTACTCCCCCATTAAGTTGTTGAATGCGTTACATTTATCTTCGTAATCCTGTCTTTCCATCTCAGTTGTGTAAGTACTGCTGTATCCTATTTTCTTTTCAAATACTTCCTGAGTAGCTATTGAAACTGGCTTTGTATCTATAGTTTTTACCAAAGCATCGCTTCCTTCTACTATTTGTCTCGCTCTTTTTGACACCTGGTTTACCAGTACGTATCTGCTGTCTGATATTTCTAATAAATCGTTTATTGATGGATATAACATTATTTTTCCTCCTGATAAATATTAATAATCTCTTCACAATACCGTTTAACACTGCTTTTTTCAGCCTTGATTATACTTTGAATATAATTTACGGCTTCATCTACATCTTTATTTATAATAAAATATGAATATTCATTTATTTTTTTTATTTCACTTAGAGCTCTGCCAAGCCTGTCTTTTATCTGTTCCTTGGTTTCGGTGCCTCTTTTTACTATTCTTCTTTCAAGTTCGTTTATTGTTGGCGGCAATACGAATATGAGCACTGCCTCTGGATATTGCTCCTTGATCTGCATTGCTCCTACTATTTCAATTTCAAGAAGTACATCTATGCCCTTATTGATATTTTCTTCAATTATGCTTCTTGGAGTTCCATAATAGTTTCCAAATACATGAACGTGTTCGATAAAACCATCCTCGTTTAACAAGTTTTCAAATTCGTCTTTTTTAATAAAATTGTAGCTTATTCCCTCAACTTCGCCCGCGCGCATCGCTCTCGTGGTTGTTGAGACAGACAGCTTAACATCTTTATTTTTTTTCATAAAGTTTTTACAAATGGTGCCCTTACCTGCACCTGATGGTCCTGATAACACTAGCAATAGACCTTTTCTATTCATATATTCTCCCTTAGGTTTCATTCGTTAACGTCTTCTCTGTCGTCAAATCTATGTCCGACGGTTTCCGGGTTGTGCGATGAGAGTATAACGTGTTCGCTATCCATTATTATTAGGGCTCTTGTCCTGCGTCCATAAGTTGCATCGATTAGCTTCTTATTCTTTTTTGCTTCCTCTATTATGCGTTTTATTGGCGCTGAATCTGGGCTTACTATTGCTATAATCCTACTTGAACTTACTGTATTTCCAAATCCGATATTAATTAAACTCATCTTCACCTCAATAATTATTCAATGTTTTGCACTTGTTCTCTTATTTTTTCCAGCTCACATTTTAGATCGACTACAACATTTGTAATCTCTATCTTTGAAGACTTTGATCCAATAGTGTTCACTTCACGATTCATCTCTTGAAGTATAAAATCCATTTTCCTTCCAACTGAATCTTCTTCTTCCAAAGTATCTTTAAGCTGCAAAATGTGACTTTTAAATCTGACAATTTCTTCTGTAACATTGGCCTTGTCCGCCAATATAGCCGCTTCTTGGACTATTCTTTGTTCATCGATGTTTTGTCCCAGATTCTTAAGCATGTCAACCAGTCTCAATATCAATTTTTCTTGATACTCAATTTCGATATTCTCTGACAAAGCTTCGATTTTTTCGAAATACCCCGTAAGAAGAATACAACGCTCCAGAATATCTTCTTGCAATTTTGCACCTTCTACTCTTCTCATATCCTTGAAGTTTGCAAAAGCAATATTCATAGCGTTATCTAAGCAATTTTTTATTTCATTTTGGTCTATCTCTTTTTCCTGAAGCTTGATTACATCTTGAAGTCTCGCTAAATCTAAAGCGCTGACCGTACTTGAAGCTCCTGTCACTTCTTCTATTCCCATCAATACGTCATGATAATTCTTTACAAGAATACTGTCAAAGCTAACTTTTGTATCACTTGTATTCCCAAGTTCAAGCTTCACAAATATATCGACTTTACCTCTGGTTGCATATTTTTTCAAGCTTTGCTTGATATATTCTTCTAAATAAGTTATTTTTCTTGGCAACTTAACCTGAATATCCAAATATCTGTTGTTTACACTCTTCGCTTCTACCGTAAAGTGGTATCTTTCATCCAGATATTCTCCCCGTCCGTAGCCAGTCATGCTAATTGTCATTTTTTACCACACTTTCCAAGACTTTATTTTAAATATACATTACTATCTATTATACCTTCTTTTTCGGAAAAAATAAAGTTCATATTACAATTAAATATGGTAAACTATAATAAAAAAAGAAAAAAGGTGACTATATGCCATTAGATGGACTGACATTGCGAGCAATATCGCATGAATTAAACAATACTTTAGCCAGTGGTAAAATAGATAAAATTAACCAGGCTGAAAACGACGAGATTCTGCTTTCTATTAGAAGCAACTTCAAAAACTATAAACTTTTACTCAGTGCCAACAGCTCCAATCCGAGGCTATACCTGGTTAATGAATATAAAAAAGAAAACCCTATGAAAGCTCCCATGTTTCTAATGATTTTGAGAAAACACATTGGAAACGGAAGAATTATTTCTATACAACAGGATGGCTTTGACAGATCCATCTCCATAAATATTGAAGCTCATGACGAAATGAGAGTTCTTAAAATAAAAAAACTCATAATAGAAATTATGGGCAAGCACAGCAATATCATCTTAGTAGATGCTGAGAGCAACAAGGTAATCGATGCTATTAAAAGAGTTTCCCTGTCCATGAGTTCGGTGAGAGAAGTACTTCCCAACAGAGAATTCCTGATGCCTCCAAGTCAAAATAAATTGAATCCCTTGAAAAATATCGATCTTGATTTTTTCATAGCTACATTTAAGAGTAAAGATACGCCCGTCTTCAAAGGAATCTACGGAAATTTCGAGGGCATAAGCCCTGTAATAGCAAAGGAAATTTGCTACAGAGCCTCTATAAGCGCTTCTATTTCAACATTTGAATTATCCGCTTCAGATTACGTCCGCTTAAAAAATTCATTCGACCAGATGTTCGCAGATGTGGCAAACAACAAATTTCACCCAAATATGGTTTTGAACAGCAAGCTTGAAATTCCCATAGAGTTTTCATCTGTTGCTATCACACAATTTAAGGATTTAAAAGTAAAAACCAGCGACAGCATAAGCGATATCTGCGAAGAATACTACAGTTTAAAGGACTTGTCAGAAAGGATTCATCAGCGTTCATCCGGCCTTAGAAAATCTATCCAGATCAAGCTTGACCGGGTAAAGAACAAACTCGAGAAGCAGACCAAGGAGCTGAGTATAGCTCAGGAGCTGGATAAATATTCTAAAATCGGCGAACTTCTGACTGCCAACATTTACAAGCTTGAAAAGGGCATGAAGGAAATCGAGGTCCTTGACTATTTAGATGAAAATTGCCCTTCCATTAAAATAGAGCTTAATGAACATCTTACACCTTCAGAAAATATACAGGCCTTTTACAAAAAATACAATAAGGCCAAAAGCAGAATACACGAGTTAACTGCTCAGCTTGAACAAACCCGTGAAGAATTCGATTACCTTGACAACGTAATGATTTCCATAAACAATTGTACAAGCCTTGATTCTATTGAAGAAATTAAAGAAGAACTTGTAAGAGAAGGATATTACAGCGCTTCAAAAACGGTGGGTAAAAAAAGTAAAAAAGAAAAAATATCTGAGCCAATGGAATTTACAGCTTCCGACGGAACAGCCATTTTTGTTGGAAAGAACAACACTCAAAACGATAAGCTGACCCTCAAGTCATCAAAACCTACCGATGTCTGGCTTCATACAAAAAACATTCCTGGATCTCATGTAATTATAAAATCCACACTCGATGACGTGTCAGAAGAAACGCTTTATGAGGCCGCAAAACTAGCATCATACTACAGTAAAGCCCGTACATCTTCCAAAGTACCGGTTGATTACACCAGCCGAAAAAATGTAAAAAAACCAAGCGGTGCAAAACCAGGCATGGTAATCTACGTGGATTATGGAACTGTCTACGTTACTCCTGATGAAGAACTTGTCTATAAACTCATGAAAAAACAGCCTACGCCATAGCTGAAATAAATAGTAAAGGAAGGGCCGGCTTATGAAAAAACAGTCACTTTCACAAAAATATACCTATCCTCTTAAAGAGGATAGACTCATACCCTATGCAGTCAAGGCTCTGTATCGCAGATATACCGATGACAATCTGAGTCAGATTGGCGGACAGCTGGCATACTTCTTCATACTGTCCCTGTTCCCTCTTTTGATGCTTCTGAGTCAGGTAATTGGAATGCTCGATATTAAAGTTATCGATGTTGCTTCCATGCTTATGGGTGTATTACCCGAAGATATCATTGATATTATTCTTGATTATTTAGTTTATGTTCAGCAATCAACAAATCCCGGCATTTTTACCTTCAGTGCTGTAACTTCGATTTATATAGCCTCTAAGGCTCTGACTTCAATAATCTATGCCCTCAATAAAGCATACCGGGTGGATGTTGATACTACAAATATTCAAAAAAAAATTATTTCGTTTGTAGTTACCTTGCTTGTAGTGGTATCCGTAATTTTATCTTTAGTGTTGATAACCATAGGAAAGCCTTTGTTTTTCAAGATATCCGTATTCCTGAATATAGATATGATTTTTTTAAAAACCTGGACGTTGTTCAGATGGGCAGTAGCCTTTTCAATATTATTTATTACTCTATTTACAGTGTACAGCATAATTCCATCCGAGAAATTCCCTAAAAAATTCAATATCATAGGTACTATATTTACCATAATTTCATGGATGTTGCTTTCCTTAGGATTTGCCTATTACGTAAACAACATTTCCAATTATTACCAGGTATACGGCTCCCTTGGAACAGTTATGTTGATGCTTTTATATCTTTATTTTGCAGGTATAATAATTGTGCTCGGTGGGGAATTAAGCCATATACTGGCTCAAAGGCATGTTGGAAATTATGATTTCGACGTTAAACCTCCAGGAAAAACAAACAGCTTACATGAAATTGCACACAGACGAAAGAATAATATTTAATTTTTAAAAAAATATTATTTTCATGATTAGTTCCTTTTTAAATAGGTTATATATGTTTTAGAGAGATTTCCCGATCTCTTCTCTTTTTGATAGCCATGAGATGACTCCCTATTCCCTAATTCTCGTGGCTATTTTTATATCTTGATGGTCGAAAATTAATATTGACTTTGATACGATTTTTAGATATAATGTTTAAGATAATCAAAACTTTAATTTGGTCCAGAGAGGCCAG
>JBATTG010000010.1:0-10788 GCA_049670425.1 Proteocatella sp. | reverse complement strand
ATAGAAAACTTTATAACCATGTTTAAATAAAGTCAGCACTAGGGATAAATGCCAAATTGGAGGAAGCACTTTTCCAATTTGGCATATTACAAAAATAAAACTTATGGAGATATAATATGGAAACCTTCAAAGGACTAAAAAGAAGCAACTATTGTTCAACATTAAGAATGGCCGATGTTGATAAAGAAGTAACCCTTATGGGATGGATTCAAAAATCAAGAAATCTCGGCGGACTTATATTCGCAGATATCAGAGATACTACTGGTCTTTGCCAGATAGTATTTGACGTAAATGACAACAAAGAGCTTTTTGAAAAAGCAGAGCAGCTTGGTTCGGAATATGTCGTTGCTGTAATAGGAACTGTAAAAGAAAGACAGGCAAAAAACGCTAACATCGAAACAGGCGATATTGAGGTTATAGTGACCGAGCTTAGAATTTTAGATACCGCAGAGACACCTCCTATCTATATCAAGGATGATGATGACGTTTCTGAAGGATTAAGACTCAAATACAGATACCTTGATCTTAGAAAGCCTAAAATGCAGCACAACTTCAAGATGAGACATAAGGTTTGTCATGTGGTAAGAAACTTCTTATCGGATGAAAACTTTTTAGAAATAGAGACTCCAGTACTTACAAAACCTACTCCAGAAGGAGCAAGAGACTACCTGGTACCAAGCAGAGTAAACCCAGGAAACTTCTATGCACTTCCACAGTCACCACAGCTTTTCAAGCAGCTGTTAATGGTTTCAGGAATGGACAGATACTTCCAAATCGTAAAGTGTTTCAGAGATGAAGACCTTAGAGCCGACAGACAGCCAGAATTCACTCAAATAGACTGTGAAATGTCTTTTGTTGAGATGGATGATGTAATGGAAGTTATGGAAAGACTTATGCAAAAAATCTTCAAAGAGACAATCAATGTCGATGTAAAACTTCCACTTCCAAGACTTACTTACAAAGAAGCTATGGAAAGATTCGGATCAGACAAGCCAGACCTTAGATTCGGCTTCGAAATCAAAGATCTTAGCAGTCTGGTAGGAAGTTGCGGATTTTCAGTATTTGAAAATGCGATTTCAGGCGGAGGTTCAGTAAGAGCCATCAATCTGAACGGCTATGAATCAAACTTTACAAGAAAAAATATAACAGAACTTGAAAATGTAGCAAAATTGTTCGGAGCTAAAGGTCTTGCATGGTTAAAAATAACCAAAGATGGAATAAGCTCTCCAATAGCAAAATTCATGACCGAAGACATGCTTAACAGCATTTTTTCAACTATGGACGCAAAAGAAGGCGACCTTATATTATTTGTAGCTGACAAGGACAGCGTAGTATTTAATGCCCTTGGACACGTTAGAATAGAAGCCGCTAAAAAGCTTGATGTTATAGATGAGAATGAATTTAATTTCCTTTATGTAACTGAATTCCCGCTCTTTGAGTACAGCGAAGAAGAGGACAGATACGTATCCATGCATCATCCGTTCACAGCGCCGCTTGATGAAGACTTTGACAAGTTCGAGACTGAACCACAGCAGATGAGAGCAAAAGCTTATGATATGGTCCTTAACGGTGTTGAACTAGGTGGAGGAAGTATAAGAATATACAACTCAACTGTTCAAAGCAGAATGTTCAAAGCCCTTGGATTCTCAGAAGAAGAGGCTAACAACCAGTTTGGATTCCTGCTTGACGCGTTCAAGTATGGAACACCTCCACATGGTGGGCTTGCCTTCGGACTGGACAGAATAATGATGTTGCTTCTTAAGCAGGACAGCATCCGTGAAGTAATTGCATTCCCTAAAAACCAAAATGCAATTTGTCCTTTGACAAATGCGCCAGGGGAAGCAGATCCAAAATCACTTGCAGAACTTAAAATTGGAGTAACATTGTAAATATTCAGAAAATAACAATATTGTCAGCCGTAAAAAGCTGACAATATATTATACTGGCAACTATTCTTAAAATGTATATTTTGCGAATAGTTGGACAGGAGGCCCCCGAAAACCATGAAAATACACAATAAAAGCAGCAAACCAATGAATATCATTATTACCGAAAACACACTTATAGAAAAATGTATTACTATGGAAAATGAAATGCCATCCTTTCTCCGAGATTATTTTATTTTCCTCAAAAACTCCGTGTCTCTGACGACCAGGTATGCATATCTTAAAGATATTAATTTCTTTCTAAAATACTTAATAAAGGACAATAAAAATATTGATTCTATAATAAAAATCACCGCAGATTCCATCAACGAATTCACCGCACGTGATTTCAACTACTTTATCGGTGAATATTGCAGCCGCTACGAGGTTTTCAAACATAATCACAGAGTTATCTACGAAAACCACAATCGTTCGCTTTCGCGCAAAAAATCAGCTCTGGTGTCATTGTTGAAATTCCTTTACAGGAATGAACAGACCTCCAATAACATCTTAGATGGGCTGAATCCCATAAAAATGCCCAAACCTCAGCCAGATGCGATAAAAAAATTATCTGTGAGTGAAGCTGCTACGCTTATTGAGATTGTAGATACAGGTAAGGGTCTGACTGACAAGGAACTTGACTTTTGGAAATACACCATGCAAAGAGACCGTCTGATAATCCTGTTCTTTATAATATACGGTCTTAGAATTTCCGAGCTTCAGTCTCTTAATTTATCTTCTTTCAACTACACTCGAAATGAATTCAAGATATTTCGAAAACGCAGCAAGGAAGTGGATATGCCGCTGGACCCAAAAGTAAGGAAATATCTTCTTGAGTATGCTGAAACCGAGAGAAATAATCAGCAAATATCAGAACAAGATTCCGACGCTCTCTTTCTTTCACGCCAGGGCACAAGACTTACTGTAAGGGCCATTCAAAACCTTATAAAAAAGTACACTTCGATAGCAATGGGAACCACCAGAGATAACGGCTATTCTCCGCATAAGCTGAGGGCTACCGCTGCCAGCTCCATGATTGAATTCGGATTCTCAATATATGATGTTCAGAATCTTCTGGATCACGACAGCGTCCTTACAACACAGCTTTATGCCGCGCACAGAAAGAATGCAAAAAAAGAAATCATAGAGAGCTTAAACTGGATAAAATAAATATTTAAAAGTAATAATCTTATTAAAATTTTTTAATCAACAAAAACCGCTATGACATTAGAATTAATTTTCTAAAATCATAGCGGCTTTTTATTAATCTTTATATTTACAATAATGATAGTTCAAAATATTTATTTTTATTTCAGTTCATTGACTAAAATTTTGGTGGATGTGGCGGCGATACTCTTTTATGTTCTGATCTGGCATTGAGTCTTTCTATTATTTCTCTGTCTTTTTGAGGAATTTCTTTTCCCTGCAGATAAAGATCTATGTTATGGTAAGTCGTTCCCATTTCCTTCTCATCGGTCTGACCTTCCCAAAGTCCTGCAGTAGGTGCCTTGTCAAGGATATTCTTAGGAACATTGAAATAAGCCCCCCACTCATACACCTCGCTTTTAAGAAGGTTGGCTAAAGCGAGTATGTCAACTCCCCCATCCCCATATTTTGTGAAGTATCCAGTAAGAAGTTCTGCGGCATTGTCAGTTCCTACCACTAAGTAATTTAAATTATTCGCTATAGTATACAGCGTTGTCATTCTGAGTCTGGCTCTCATGTTTGCATCTGATATTTTTTTATTTTCAGAATTGAAAAGTTCTCCCATTGCCGTTTCAACTTTTGAGAGTATTGACTCATTTTCCAAGGTAAGATCAATCGAAAATCCTTTGATTCCACATGATGCTATGAGCTCCTTTGCATCAGTAAGATCCTCATCCGAATTTTTTATTGGTAACATTACACCAAGAGAGCTGTCTGGACATGCAAGTTTTATAAGATGCGCAACTACTGCAGAATCAATTCCGCCAGATATTCCTACAATAAGTCCCTTTGAACCTGTCTGCCTAACTTTTTCTTTAAGCCATTCTACCGTTTTTAAGATTTTTTCTTCTGTTGTCATTTTAAATTCCTTCCCTTTAATTGATAATATCATTTCCCAAAAATTTTACATACTCACTGTCTAACTCTATTATTTCTATTTTCGATGAAGTCAGATTAATCAAATCGGTAATAAGCGATTTCTCGTTCTCATCCAGATAGATAAAAAAGCTTACATTTTCAAGATATTCGACGCTGATTATATGCGCAGGAGTGTTTTGAAGCTTGTATTGAATTTTTTGAGACAAGTCGTATGAAGCAACAATCTGATATTTCAGCATCTGTCTGTATTCAATTATTTTAGAAGCTTCAAGCCCAAGTTTTGTGGCTTCGGTATACGCTTTTACAAGTCCGCCTGTTCCAAGTTTTACGCCCCCGAAATATCTGGTTATAACAACACATGTATTTGTGATGCCCTTCTTTAGCATAGTGTCCAGAGCCGGCATTCCCGCTGTCCCAGACGGTTCCCCGTCATCAGAATACCTCTTTATGTCCGAAGTCGCCCCAATAACATAAGCGCTTACATTATGCGATGCACTGTAGTTTTTCTTCTTTATCTGGGCAATAAATGCCGCGGCTTCCGCTTCCGTGCCTACAGGTTTGGTATAAGTAATAAATCTTGATTTTTCAACAATATGTTCAGCCTCTGAATCTTCCAATATTGAATAATATTTCAATTTATTGTCCTTCCTTGACTGCCCTTAAAATAATCTTTCGGTTATAATCTACAGTCTCATTTTTGTATACTTTTCGCAAAAATTCGAGTTTATCATCCGTATTATATTTTGCAAATGCCTTTATTGCATAAGAGCGAACCTGAGGTTTTGGGTCCTTGCATCCCTGTTTCAGGTATGGCACAAATGCTTCGTCATAGATTTTACCCATGGCTGAAAATACCATTCGCTTTATGTTTCCATTATAACTGAATGACAGTTTTTTAAGGTAATCATTATAATCTCTGATTCCCAGTTCTCCGATAATCCATATGACAAGCATGTAGTCCTCAGCATTTCTTGCATCTTCGCCAAGAAATTTTCCAAGTTCAACTATAAGCAGGGCTTTGGATTTTGGAGCCAGCGATTCCAGCTTCGCTATCCTGTCATTTTTATCCAACACCAGAAATTGCTCTAAGACATTCGATGTATTCACCTTTGCATTTGTATTTGTATTTAAACTAAAACTATGGCTCAGCTTTGCATTTATTATATGCTGCTGAACCAAGTTTTCTTCTATTTTTAGCATTTCAGATATTTCAGATATATTCTTGCCCTTTAAATACAGGTTGTATGACTCTTTTAAATAATCCAAATTTATCCTTCTCCCTTATGATAGAATATATTTGTTATATTTTCTTATATCTTCCTGGGTCAATCTTAAAGATATTTTTATGCCGTCTTCAACATACTCCGTCTCGATATTGCTGTACCTCTCGTGAATTTCATTCAATATGCTTCCGTCACTGTATGGTATTATCAATATCTTGTCTTCCAGGTCTGGAACCAATATTTTCTCTACTAAGTTCAGCAGCCTTTCTATATCATCAGGAATGTTGGCACATATGTCTATGCTGTTTTCCTGATCTTTAGACGCTGTAAACTCGCCTTCTACCAGATCCATTTTATTGTTCACGATTATTCTCGGCTTATCACTGCAACCCAAATCTTCCAACACTTCATTGGTAGTCTCTTTTTGCAAATCATAATTTTTGTCCGAAGCATCTATGACATGAAGTATCAAGTCGGCATACTTTACTTCTTCCAGAGTGGATTTAAATGCTCTCACCAAAGTATGTGGAAGTCTCGATACAAATCCAACCGTATCAGTAACTAAAAAAGCATTTCCATTGGCAAATTTGGCTTTTCTAAGAGATATGTCAAGTGTCGCAAAAAGCATATCCTTTACAAAGACTTCTTTTTCCGGGTCATGAAGTTCATTTCGCTTTATAATCTCATTTGTAAGGGTGGATTTACCAGCATTGGTATATCCAACCAGCGCAATTATCGGCAGGTTGGATTTTGTTCTTTGAATTCGCTGAATATCTCTATTTTTAATAAGCTCATTGATTTCTTTTTCGATTTCCAATATTCTTGCATTTATATGTCGTTTGTCAATCTCAAGTTTCTTTTCGCCTGGACCTTTAGATCCTATTCCTCCACCAGAACGAGAAAATTTCTCACCAAGGCCTCCAAGTCGCGGAAGTCTATATCTAAGCTGCGCTAACTCTACCTGAAGTCTTCCATCTTTTGTCAATGCTCTTTTTGCAAAGATTTCGAGTATAAGCATGGTTCGGTCGATGACATCTACCCCTATGGCATTTTCCAGATTCCTGATCTGAGATCCTGAAAGTTCATGATTGAATATTATGATGTTTGCATTCATATTTTCGGCAAGCTCTTTGATTTCCTCAACTTTACCTTTGCCTATAAAATACGTCACATCGACAGTGGGTTTATTTTGAATCATACTTCCGAGCACTTCAATTTCAGCCGCCTTTGCAAGTTCGCTAAATTCAGCCATTGATGCTTCTATGTCTTCTATATGCTCTTTGCTTTTTTGATCACTTATGTTAAGTGTGACCAATATAGCCCTATAATCAATCTTATCTACTGTATTTTCCATAATTAATCCTTAATCTAAATAATCCTTAAGTTTTTTTGAGCGGCTTGGATGTCTAAGTTTTCTAAGTGCTTTAGCCTCTATCTGTCTTATTCTCTCTCTTGTCACTTCGAATTCTTTTCCAACTTCCTCGAGTGTCCTTGCTCTACCATCTTCAAGTCCAAATCTAAGCTTTAATACTTTCTGCTCTCTGTCATTCAATGACATCAAAACTTCTTCTAATTGCTCTTTGAGCAATGAATATGCAGCTGCTTCTGCTGGAGCAGGGGCATCTTCATCTGGTATGAAATCTCCAAGATGACTGTCCTCTTCTTCTCCAATAGGAGTTTCCAAAGATACCGGTTCTTGTGAAATCTTTTGTATTTCCCTTACCTTTTCAACTGGCATATCCATTATAGCCGCCAGTTCTTCTGGCTTGGGATCTCTTCCAAGTTCCTGCATAAGCTGTCTGGAAACCCTTACAAGCTTATTTATAGTCTCAACCATATGCACTGGAATTCTGATGGTTCTTGCCTGGTCTGCGATGGCTCTTGTGATGGCCTGTCTTATCCACCATGTAGCATAAGTCGAGAATTTGAATCCTTTTTTGTAGTCAAATTTCTCAACAGCTTTTATAAGCCCTAAGTTACCCTCTTGTATTAAGTCAAGAAACAGCATTCCTCTTCCTACATATCTTTTTGCTATAGATACTACAAGTCTTAAGTTGGCCTCTACAAGATACTGTTTTACAGTCAAGTCTCCCTCGTCCATCCTTCTAGCTAAATCGGATTCCTCTTCAGGTGAAAGCAATGGTATTTTACCAATCTCCTTAAGGTACATTCTTACAGGATCATCAATAGATATTCCCTTGGGAGCGGACAAGTCCAAGGCCTCTGCCTTAACTTCCTCTGCAATAACTTTTTCTTTTTCATAGTCAATATCTTCAAACAATTCAAACGGGCTGTCTTTGTGATCTTCATCAACAACTTCTATTCCTAATTGGCTTAGGGTTTCATATGTGTTTTCTATTACGTCCTTATCCATATCGAAAGTTGACAGTGCTTCCGTTATTTCTGAAAATGTTAAAGTTCCTGACTCTTTTCCCTTGTCAAGTAAATTCTTTATTGTACTTGCTTCTGGTGCTGGTGCTTTCTTTTCAATAGTATCCATTAAATACGCTCCTGGTGTTTATTTATTTTTATTATTATTAAGATTTATAATATGTTGTCCAATTAATAATGCCGATTTCAATTCATCATCACCTTCATTTTTCAACAATTCAACTTGCTTTTTTTCGAAATGCTCTATAAGTCTTTCAAGCTTGATGTTTTTCATGTTCTTTCTGATCAGCGGAAAATCATCAAATTCTATTTCTAAATAATACTCTTTTACATCAGCGATATCTTCAAGCTCATTTAAGAGTATCTTCGCATAGATATACCGATTTTCTCTAATGAAAAAATCGCTTATGGTAAAGTATGATATATCTATTTTACCCATAATAATATTTGCTAAAAGAGTTTTTTCTTTTTTGTCAATATCCAGATAATCCATATTCAAGTTGATGTCTTCAGAATTTGACTTTTTTTCATCTGAGGAATCATTTTTGCCACTAAACTGCTTCATGCTGAAGTACTTTCCAAAAATATCCTGACCTATGGATTTCAGTGAATAGCCACTTGTCGAAGCCATATAATACATTGTTTTTTCAACATGTATATGGCTGGAGTTGGGTCGGCTTAAATATTCTTTTATATATTCTACGGATTCTTTCAGAAAATCCGCTTTTTCTGAGTCTAAATCAATTTTATACTTACCCTTTATATTCTTTATGTTGAACATTAAATAATCATCAGATTGACTTAACAGTTCCTCAAACGATGATTTTCCATACTTTGAAAGATATTCATCAGGGTCTTTTGCGTTTAGTATAGTGACTACCCTGGATTCAAGTCCTTCTTTTATTGAAATATCCAATGCTCTTAGGCTGGCTTGTATTCCAGCATCATCTGAATCATAAATTATAAATAGACGGCTGGCAACCTTTTTCATCAGTTTTGCCTGCTCAACTGTCAATGATGTTCCAAGCGAAGCAACAGTATTCCTATACCCGTACTGATGCATCTTTATTACATCCATATAGCCTTCAACCAAAAAAATACTGTTATTTACTATGTTTTTTCTTGCTATGTTAAAAGCATAAAGATTTTCTTTTTTTGAAAAAATATTAGTTTCTGGAGAATTAAGATATTTAGGTCCATAATTGTCAAGCTGTCTTCCCCCGAAAGCAATAACTTTATTTCGTGAATCAAAGATTGGAAACATTATTCTGTTTCTGAACCTAAGATAAATTCCATCGTTCTTCCCTACGACTATCCCGCTGTCAATCAACTGTTTTTGAGAAAATTTTTCCTTCAAAACTTTTATCAATTCGTCTGCATTGTTGTCCGAATAACCCAGACCAAATTCCTTTATCATATCTGGAGAAATATCTCTTTCCTTCAGATATTCTATGGCATTTTTACTATTTACCAACTTTTTATAATAGAATCTTGCTGCAAGCGTATTTATTTCTTTTAAGATATTGTTTACACTATTCGCTGAAAAATTAATGCCATTTTCCGTTTGTGGAATTTCCATATTCAATTTTTCAGCCAAAATTTTTACAGCTTCAATAAAATCTACATTTTCAATAAATTCTATGAATTTTATAGCATCCCCACTCTTGCCGCAGCCAAAGCATTTGAAAATCTGCTTATTTTCACTGACTACAAAAGATGGCGTGTTCTCATGGTGAAAGGGACAACAGGCTTTATAATTAGTTCCATTGTTCTTAAGTGTTACATAATCACCTACAATATCAACTATATTGGCTCTATCTTTAATATTCGAAATAAAGTTATTATCTATATTCATATTAATCTCCATTCAACGTCTCACTAATACAATTCTACAGCAGACATGAATTTCCTTCTTAATTTGCCATAAAAAAATAAAAAATTTAAAGGAATTCCTTTAAATTTTTTTCATAATTTTCATAAGATTGTGGAAATCATTAAAGTCTATAGTTTGTTCCTTGTCTGACAATGCTTCTTCTGGATTTTGATGAACCTCAACTATAATTCCATCTGCTCCGGCAGCAATAGATGCACACGACATAGGAATTATCAGTTCTCTTATTCCAGTTCCATGGCTTGGATCTGCAATAACCGTCAGACCTGTTTCTTTTTTTATTATAGGTATTGCCGCAATATCCATGGTATTTCGAGTATAATCATTAAAAGTTCTTATCCCTCTTTCGCACATTATTATATCCGAATTTCCAGATTCGTATATATATTCTGCAGCTCTTATCCACTCATAGATAGTGGCAGACATGCCTCTTTTTAAAAGTATCGGGAGATTATACTTCCCAGCTTCTTTAAGAAGGGTAAAGTTTTGCATATTCCTAGATCCAATTTGAATTATGTCGCTTACCTGCGCGACACTTTCAAGGGACTCTGTGTCTATGGCTTCTGTCACAACTTTTATTCCAACTTGTTTTCTTACATTAGCGAGAATTTTAAGACCCTCTTCTTTCAAACCCTGAAAATCCCGGTTAGATGTTCTAGGCTTAAAAGCTCCGCCTCTTAGTACTGAGGCTCCTTCGCTCTTTACAAATTTTGCTATATTCATAAGCTGTTCCTCTGATTCAATTGAACAAGGACCCGCGATTATTATCTTATCTAGTTCTAAATTATAAAAATCGGTCAACTTTTTGGGTGTTATTTTCTTAAAATCATTCTTTATCATTATATTTACTCACCTGTACTATTCGAGTGCTAATAGCTCCGCTTTAACCACTCCATTTAATTTTTTAAGATTCTCCACAAGAGTATCAATATCTGTTTCCATTTTTGATATTTCAATTGTAATCGATACGTTTGCAATTTTATTTATCGGCAAATCCTGATTTATAGTAAGAATATTAACTTCATTATCCGAAAAAAACTTTAGTATCGGAGAAAGCGTACCTCTTTCATCCTTCAGCAGAAACGAAATTATTGCCTTATTTCCGACCATTCCCTCAGAAAGACTGAAAACGTAGTCCTTATATTTATAAAAAGTACTCCTTGATATATCCACTTTCTTGACTGCTTCAGATATCCCTTTTGCATTATTTGTCCTGAGCAGTTCTTTTGCTGTTAACACTTTTTCAAAGACTTCAGGTAATACACTACTGTCT
>JBATTG010000009.1:0-20206 GCA_049670425.1 Proteocatella sp. | reverse complement strand
CTTTTAGGACTTTCAGACAATTCTTAATTGCTGTTATGTCACTCTTCTCGCGATCGACTCGGATGCAGTTTATGGATTCAAAGATATATTTGGTTATTTTGGTTTTAAACAATTCTGATTTTGCAAGATAGTTTATCACCCTGTCGGTTGTAAAAGAAATCAATACTGGGTCAAAGTTGTGCTTATGATTGCCAACTATAACAAATGCTCCATCCTCCGGGATGTTTTCCAAACCTTCATATTTAATGCGAAATATCAAGGTTGCTATAAATCTTGCGGTTTCTCTAAAAAATCTATACATTAGTTTTCTCCAAATAAATTTTCATTATGTTTTCTATAACTTCATCTACGGTAATATTACTTGTATCTATTTCAACAGCATCATCAGCTTTTAAAAGAGGAGCGATTTTTCTAGTCGAATCCAGTTTATCTCTTTCGACTATGTTTTTTTCGATATCTTCAAGTGAGGACTCTATGCCTTTTTGGAGATTTTCGTCATATCTTCTCTGCGCTCTCATTTTTGAATCGGCTATTAAAAATATTTTTATATCTGCATTTGGAAACACCGCAGTTCCTATATCACGGCCATCTAGTATGCAGGACTGCTTTTGCCCGATCTCTCTTTGAAAACCAGTCATTAATTCTCTAACGAGGCCATTGCTGGAGACTCTGGATACATTTGCATTTATTTCGTTGCTCCTTATTTCTTTTCCCAATTTAAGTCCATCTAAACATAAATTTTCATTTTCATAAGTCAGCACGGTGTTTTGTAGCAGAGTTTTCAATTGAAACTCATTGTTAAGGTCAATGTTGTTTTTTAAAATTTTATATGTGATGGCACGGTACATCGCACCGGTGTCAATATATACATACTTTAATGCTTTTGCTAATTTCTTTGCAACCGTACTTTTTCCTGCCCCGGCTGGTCCATCTATTGCAATTATGATTTTATTTTTATTTGTCATCATATATTCTGTACTCTTTCCAAATTTTTTCCAGCTTATCAAAAGAATCTTTTATATCGGCTTTCTTTCTCATACCAACGGATACTATCAACGCATTTGCAACGCTAAATGGCGCCACGAGGGAATCTACAAATGAGGCCATGTTACTCCTTGTTATAAGGATATCTTCAGCTATTGTAGATATCGGGGCAAGTTTGCTGTCTGTAAGTGCAACTATGCTGGCGCCCTGTTCTTTTGCATATTTTAACAGCTCAAATGTCCTTTTTGAGTATCTTGGAAAGCTTATGCCAATAACAAGGTCCTGATCATCTACTTTTAGGATTTGTTCGAATACATCACTTATTCCATAATTGACAAGTACTACATTATCGAGTATAAAGTTTAGGTAAAAACCAAGGTACTCGCCTATAGTGGCTGAACTTCTAAGTCCTACTATATATATTTTTTTTGCTGTAGTCATTTTATTTATAACATTTTCAAAGGATTTTGGGTCAATTTCGTCCAGTGTGCCTTTTATATTGTCTATATCTGATTTAAGCACTTTTTTTAGAATTGTAAAGTCGCTTGAATATTCTTTTGACATTTCAACTCTTTGAACTGTAGTTAGTTTTGTTTTTATTAATTCTTGCAAAGATTTCTGTAAATCAGGATAACCTTCGTATCCAATCGCATTTGCAAACCTAACTACGGTAGATTCACTGACACCTACTGTTTCACCAAGTTTTGCTGCTGTCATAAAAGCTGCTTTGTCATAATTTGACAATATATATTGTGCAATGATTTTTTGCCCCTTACTAAGCCTTGTAAACTCGCTTTGAATGACGCTTATTAAATCTTTATTGTTGGTTGTCATAATAATCCCTCGCTATCCACTTTATTTTATTTAAACTCTACTATAGTTACTCCGATTCCGCCTTCACCGTAAACACCCTGTCTGTAATCTTTTAGATATTTTAAAGATTTAAGCATTTCGTTAATTCCTTTTTTCAGGACCATAGTTCCTACTCCATGTATTATTGTGGCTCTGGGTATTCCGGAAAGATAGGCGTTATCAAGGTATTTTTCGACTTCAATTCTTGCAGATTCTAAATCCATGCCTCTAACATCAACTTCCGATTTTATCGTAGTAGCCTTGTCTCTTAATATTTTTCCAGCTCCAGTTTTTCTTATTTCTTTTGTCTTTACTTTTTTTGGTTTTTGTAATGCTTCAAAAGGCATGTTGATTTTCATTATTCCAACTTGTACAACAGCTTCTCTCTTGGATTCGTCAATCGAAACTATATTTCCCTCTTGGCCAAAACTCTGTACAAAGACTTTTTGTCCTAAGGTAACATTACTTAAAGCTTTTCCTTCGAAATCATCGAGGCCTAAAAGGTCTTCGGTGTAGCCGAATTTTTCAAGACCTGTCTTTATTTTTGATCTTACTTTTTCGATTTCTTTGTTTACATTATATTTTTCGACTTCGGCTCCGATGGTGTTGAGTTCTTTTATTATGCTGTCGCTCTCTTCTTTCGCTTCTTTAAGAAGCTGAGAGGCTTTTTTCTTTGATTCTAAAAGAATTTTCTCGCGGTCGCTTTTGGTCTTCATTTCTTTTTGTTTTATTTCATCTTCTTTTTTTCTAATTTCCATAGAAGCTGAAATTGCATATTCTTTTTCTTTTTCGATGGCTTTTCTATCTTTTTCGATTTTATTCAAAAGGTCTTCCATCTTTATTTCATCTTCACTTAGACGTGATCTTGCCGCATCTATTATTTCCTGACTTAAGCCCAGTTTTTTTGATATGTCAAAGGCGTTAGATTTACCAGGAATCCCTATGATAAGTCTATACGTAGGACTCAGGGTTTCTATATTGAATTCAACAGACGCATTTTCAACCCCATCTCTTTCAAGGGCATAATTTTTAAGTTCACTGTAGTGCGTCGTTGCCATCGTGATTATATTTTTTTGACGAATATCTTCAAGTATTGATATTGCAAGAGCCGAACCCTCGATAGGGTCTGTTCCTGAACCAAGTTCGTCAAGTAGAATCAAGTCTCGGTCATCCATCTCGGCTAAAATCTTCACTATATGTGTCATGTGTGATGAAAACGTCGAAAGACTTTGTTCTATACTTTGTTCATCTCCGATATCGGCAAATATATTTTTAAAAATGCACATGCTGCTTCCATAATCGCAGGGGATATGAAGTCCACTTTGAAACATCAATGACATCAACCCTACTGTTTTCAAGGCTACAGTTTTACCGCCGGTATTAGGGCCTGTTATTATCAAAGTCTTATATTCGTGGCCGATTTCGATATTTAATGGGACTACGGCTTTCGGGTCTATGAGAGGATGCCTGGCATTTCTTAATTTTATAGCCAATAAATCGTTTATGGCTGGTTCTGTGGCTTTCATCTTTACTGAAAGCTTTCCCTTTGCCATTATAAAATCAAGCCTTGTAAGCCTCTTTGTATTTTCAGCTATTTCACTGGCAACCAAACCTATCTGGTTTGAAAGCTCCATTATTATTTTTTCTATTTCTTCGTGCTCTTTGTTCATGAGAATTCGAATATTGTTATTCATCTCTACTATAGCCATGGGTTCTATAAAAAGCGTTGCTCCAGATGATGAGGTATCGTGAACAATTCCGGGAACGTTTGAGCGGTTTTCCGTTTTTACTGGAACTACAAATCGATCCTGTCTCATAGTAACAATTGCATCCTGAAGATATTTCGAGCTGCTCTCAGACGATACCATTGCATTTATCTTAGTTCTTATCTGCTCTTTCGAAGATCTTATAGTTCTTCTGATTTTTTTTAATTCAGGGCTGGCATTATCTGATATTTCTTCTTCTGATATTATGGAATCATATATTCTTTCTTCAAGAAGTTGATCCGAATACAGGCCGTCTGCCAGTTCTTTTATTATTTCAAGTTCGCCTATACCGGAAATTTTACTTGATACAAATCTTGCGGTTTTTAAGATTCCGCCTATTTTCAATATATTGCCAATATCGATTGATGAACCGATTTCAGCTAGTTTAAGTGATCTTCCCACATCACTTAAACTATATATTGGCAACGAACCCTTTTTTAGGATTATACTTTGAGCCTCGCTTGTTTCTTGTAATGACATCTTTATTTCTTGCGGATCTCTACTAACCGAAATTTGATGAACCCTGTTTTTTCCAAGCTCGGTTGACGCACAATCTTCTAGAAGGTTTATTATCGTTTCATACTCAAGTACATTCAGTGTCTTTTTTTCCATATTCTCCACTCTTGCTTAAATATTTTTATATTTGTTTATTAATTTCATTGTTTGGTCATAATCTTCATCCAGCAGATCTATTCTAAATCTACTATAATCATCGGCTTTTAAAGTCCTAACACTGTCTTTGTGTAATTCAGTAATTTTTTGATTGTAGATATGCACCTTGCAATTGTCATCTTTTTTCATGATATACACTTCTGAATTTTCAGCATGCATATAAGCATTATCAATTGCACACTTTGGATTCCCACAATTTTTGCCGTTAGATTTGTATGGGCAGTATTCTGTAATCATCAGTATTGGATGGATTGCAACGGGTATCTCTATTTCTTTTTTGTCTTTTTCTGATATTACAAAATCTAAGTTTTCCTGATTAAGAACATATTCTATTCCAGGCGTTATAGTGTCGACTTTACCTGATAAAGATGTTTTTGCATATTTTGTAGCAAGTCTGTTATTAAGATTTGCCATGTAATCTATTCCAACAGTAGAAGCTGTATTTTGAGCTTCGTATTTTGCTATTATTTCAGCTGCATATCCCAGGCTGCTTGTCAGAATATTTGGTTTGTATTCATCCATGAAACTTTCGAAAGATGCTATATCTGCGTCTTTAAGAATACCTGATGTCAAATAATGATATTTTTTTGAATCGATTTTTGAAAATTCTTTGTATAATGCCGTGTCGGATAGATAGATTCGTTCGATATCTAAATCCAGACAGGCTCTTATTTGCTCTTTGGTAAAACATTTTACGGCAATTTTAGCCTTAGTGTTATTATCTTGCTGATCAATGAAAATATTTTCATCAGGATCGGACATCAAGTCTTCAAGCGCTTTTTCTGTTGTTTCCATGCTTATGAAGTTTCGAGAGTTTCTATTTTCTCTTTTTTCTTCTAGAATTAATATCGCTTCTCTTCTTAATTTGTTTAATTCTGACATTGGGATGCTAATGTTTTCGTCTTTTTCAATTTTCAAAGATTCTAAGTAAAAAGCAGTGCTCTCCAGTTTACTCATTTGTTTTTCTAAAACGCTGTCATCTACAGGCTTATTTATCGCTTCTTCAACAAAATAATCTTCATCGCTGTATACTATTTCATTATTTTGATCATCTGTGATTGTTAACTTTGGACTTTCTCCAAGCTTAAGATAGATGCTGCATGATATAGGAGTTTTTTTGTTTTCTTTTCTATAGCTCTCTGTAGCATTGTCCATAATAGTCTTGTTGTATGTTTTGTATACTTTTGTTCCTGGCTCGGCTTTTCCGATATAGTCCAGTTCTATAGTTTCGCCATTTTTGGCATCATTTTTTATTTCTTTTCCAGCAATTATTCTTCCAACGTATTCTCCAAGGCTAAGGCCGTCACCTTTTCTAAGATCATCTTCAAGCTTTATTTTTATTCGCTTGGTGTTGCTGTTTACTTCAAGAACAGTGCCTAGATAAACGCCTTTATTTTTAGGAGATTCAAGGTTTACCATCTGATTTGCAGTAGCCTTGGATATATGTCCTTTGGTGTAGTCCCTGTTGAAAACATACTTTATCTCATCTTCAAGTTTTTGAAGCTCCTCTGGAGTTATAGTCCCGTTTAAGATGCCATCCATAGCTGTTCTGTAATTTTTAACTACTGTTGCTACGTATTCAGGTCGTCTCATTCTTCCCTCTATTTTCAAGGAATCTATGTCGCTGTTTACAAGAGTTTCAATTTCATTTATAGTGCTCAAGTCTTTCATGCTAAGAACATATTTGTTTTCTAAAAGTGTAGTTCCTTTTTGGTCCTTAAGATCATATTTCATCCTGCATGGTTGCGCACAGCTACCCCTGTTTCCAGAACGGCCTCCTTGGATAAAACTGAAAAGACATTTTCCGCTGTATGATACGCATAGTGCTCCGTGGACAAATGCTTCGATTTCTAAACCTGTAGCTTTTTTTATAACGTCCATTTCAGCTAAGGAATTTTCTCTTGCTACTACTGCTCTGCTAAATCCCATATTCTTTGCGAAATCAGCGTCAAGAGTATTTGCTATGCTCATTTGAGTGGACGCATGAATTTCTAAATCTGGGAATATGTTTTTTATAACACTTGCCAAGCCAAGGTCTTGTATTATTACTGCATCAACATCACTGTTGTATAAGAATGTTATATATTCTATGCACTCTTGCATCTCATCATCATTTATTAAAGTGTTTACGGTAACATATATCTTAACGTTTCTAACATGCGCATATTTAACTGCTTTTGTCAGCTCGTCATTATCAAAGTTGCCAGCATTCGTTCTAGCACCAAAATTTACTCCACCAAGATATATGGCATCCGCCCCATTTTGAATAGCGGCTACTAATGATTCATACGTTCCAGATGGTGCTAAAAGTTCAATTTTCTTATTATTCATAATTCTCCTTTATTTAAAATAGCCTCTATGTAGAGACTATTTGATAGCTATTTACTTGTTTGATTCTATTTGGAGCTGATATATATGGTTTTGGAAACTGTTAATTAACATATTAAGTTCTTCTAATTCTTTGTCTTTTTCAGCTATTGATTGTTTAAGCTTGCAAACCTCATTTGAACTATTGCTATCATTGCATTTTTGACGGTCTACTATAGCTAAGAGTTCTTCAATATATTTATCTTTTTCTTCTATAAGTTTGCTATTTTCTTCTCTCCCGTTTTCATCACTGGAATTGTAATCGTTAAGTTGATCAAGCAACTTTTTATTTTCATCCAGAGATTTAAAATATTGGTCGGCGATATTTATAGAGGCCAGAACAACAGGGGTGACACTGCTAAGTTTTTGGGTTTTTTCAGAGGCTTTCGATATTTGCTCATCAACATGTGATGCCAGACTAAGAATGTAATCTTTTTCTTCATTTCCGATGATGGAGTATTCTTGATTTGCAATTTTTACAATTATTTTGTTCATATGGTCCTCCCCTAAAAATGTGTATCGTATATACACCTATCTATATTGTTAGTAACGATTATCTTTAATTCTACCCTAAATTATTATCTCATATATACACATACAAATGCAACAAAAATTGCAAAAAATGTCAAATATTATTTTTTTGTCAGTTTATCAATCAATCGTTCGTTAAATTCCTGCGCAGCATTGTATCCCATTTCTTTTTGGCGCTGGTTTCTTGCAGCAATTTCAAGTATTACAGCAAGATTCCTGCCTGGTCTCACTGGAATTATGATTCTAGGAATTTTTATGCCAAGAATTTCAACAAGGTCATCATCTATTCCCAATCGGTCATAATATTTTCCTTCTTGCCATACTTCTAAATATGCCACCAAATCTATAGTTTTTGTAGGTTTGACGGCTCCTACGCCATAAAGGCTTTTTATATCAAGAAGGCCTATCCCTCTTATTTCTATCATATATCTTGTCAATTCTGGAGATTGTCCTACCAAAATATCATCATTTAACAATTTTATTTCCACAGCATCGTCAGAAATTAACCGGTGTCCTCTTTTTATCAATTCAAGAGCTGTTTCACTTTTACCGACACCACTATCCCCTTTTATCAATATGCCTACACCATCGACATCTACAAGGACTCCATGGGTTACCTCTACAGGTGCTAGTTTGTGATTCACATATTCGGATACTTTATTTATGAATTTGGTAGTGGGCAGGTCGCTTAAAATAAGGTTTTTATCATGTTTTTTTACCAGGTCGCAGAATATTTGATTCGGCTTGTGGCCTCTGGTTATGCATACCGCTGGTATATCGTGTGACAGAAATTCATCTAGTTTAAGTTTCAAGTTTTCATCACTGAGGGTTTCTAGATAAGCAAATTCGGCATTGCCTATTATTTGGAGTCTATCTGCAGGAAAATGCATATAGTATCCTATCAACTGCATGCCAGGTCTATTAACATCGGCCAACTCCAACTGGTAGTCTTTTGTAGAGAGATTTATACAATTAAGCTGCATTTCTTCTATCATTTCTTTAACTGATAAGGTTTCAATCATGGGTTTATTTCTCCTTAAAATAATTTAAAATTTCTTCTGCAATTTTTTTGTTGAAGCCAGGAAGAGTGCTAATCTCTTCTATTGTTGAATTTTTAAGCTTGTCGATGCTACC
This sequence comes from Proteocatella sp., assembly GCA_049670425.1. GTDB lineage: Bacteria > Bacillota > Clostridia > Peptostreptococcales > Filifactoraceae > Proteocatella. The sequence goes on along the minus strand of JBATTG010000009.1, from coordinate 11,900 downwards.
AAATTTATTAAATATGGCCATCTTACGCTTCTCGCCGATACCCTTGATATCATCTAATTCTGATTTTATCATATTTTTGTTACGGATATTCCGGTGATAATCTATTGCAAATCTATGGGTTTCATCTTGAATCTCTGTCAACAACTTGAAAACAGAGCTTCTTTTACTGATTTCAAATATTTCACTCTCACTGCAAAGCCCCTGGGTTCTGTGATTGTCATCTTTGTACATGCCAAATACCGGGACGTCTATACCGAGTTCTTTTAGCAAACTCTTAATTGTAGATACATGACCTTTTCCTCCATCAAGGAGAATCAAATCTGGCAATTGGGGGTCTTTGAGACGCCTTTCCAACACTTCCCGCATTGACAGATAATCATCGCTCTTATCTATTATGCTTTTTATTCGGTATCGTCTGTAGTCTTTTGGAGACTTTCTACCATCTTTATATACTACTTTTACTCCTACCGAATTCGTTCCTTGGATATTGGATATATCATAAGACTCTATGGAGTTGATTTTTTCCAGTCCAAGCATAGCGGCCAGTTCTTTCAATGAAATTTCAAAACGAGTTTTTTTATTGAGTTCTTTAATGGCTTTTATTTTGAACTGTTCATGAGCGTTTCTTTTCGCAAGATCCAGCATTTCTTTTTTTGAACCTTTTTGAGGAATTGAAATTTTCACCTTCTTACCTTTTCGGTTACCTAAATATTCTTCCATCAAGTCACTGTCTTTAATCGTATTTTCTAGTATTATTTCATCTGGAATTTCATCAGAAGCGAAATAATATTGAACTATGAAAGAATTGTATATATCGCTGACTTGATCCAAAGGGAGTTCGAAATAGAAACTTTCCTGCCCGCTTACCTTTCCTCCTCTTATGAAGAATATGGTAAATACAATATTCTTATCATCATAACTGTAAACAACATAGTCTTGATTCTTGTCAATGTTGTTTGACACTATTTTTTGCTTTTCTGAAATTTTATTGAGATTGCTTATTTTATCTCTATACTTTGCCGCTTCTTCAAAATTAAGTTCCTTTGAAGAAGCATACATTTTATCGGTTAAATAAGTTTCTATTTTTAAAGTATTACCTTTTAGTATCTGTACCACGTTGTCTATTGATTCCAGATAGTCCTTTTTTGTAATTTTGTCATTGCATGGAGCACTGCATTACTTTATATAGTAATTTAAACATGGTCTTTCGTGATTTTTTATGGATTTTTCGATATTCCGGTTGCAATCTCTGAGCATGAATAAATCGTTTATCGCTTCGAGATAATCACTTATTGCAAAGGAGTGCGTAAAGGGTCCGAAGTACTGAGCTCCATCTTTTAAAATTTTCCTTGTCTTGATAACCCTCGGGTACTCTTCTTTGGTAACTTTTATATAGGGGTAAGTCTTGTCATCTTTAAGCAGAATATTATAATGTGGTTTATGCTTTTTTATAAGGTGATTCTCTAAAATGAGGGCTTCGAGTTCGTTATCCGTTATGATATATTCGAATTCTTTTATTTTGGCGACCATTGCAATAACCTTTGGATCAATGGTGCTGTCTCTAAAATATTGGCGAACTCTGTTTTTTAGAGATATGGCTTTTCCTACATATATTATAGCTTCGTTCTCATCTTTCATTATATAAACTCCAGGTTTATCTGGAAGATTCTTAATCTGTTCTTCAAGATATGAAGATTTCATGCTTTTCACCTCACTGTTTTAACTATATCACATGATTATATATTGTTTTGTGTTTTTTTTCCAGTCAAGTTGTGAAAATAATGTTGATTTTTATTTAATATCGTGATATTATCTTATGAATGAAACCTTGAACAGGAGTAGTAAGAATTTTAAGTTTTTTCAGAGAGCTGCAGTTTGGTGAGATGCAGTAAAAACTTTTTCCGAACTCGCCTGGGAGTTATAGATATGAACCAGTTGTGTTTTACATATTTTGATAGGTGTTATACAACTGCTAGTATTTGTCGATTTGTCCCGTTAAAGACTTTTAAGTGGACAGCGTGCTTGCACATTGTCAATTAGAGTGGTACCGCGATCTTCGTCTCTATATAGAGAAGGGGATTTTTTTATTTATAAATATATTTTCAAAAGGGAGTGTTTTTATGGAATATAATCCAAGTATTGTAGAAAAAAAATGGCAAGAAATCTGGGACAAAAATCAAACATTTAAGGCTTCTGAGGATAAGAGTAAACCAAAATACTATAATTTGGTAGAGTTTCCATATCCATCTGGTGCAGGGCTTCACGTTGGGCATATTAGAGCCTATACATCCCTTGAGGTAGTTTCTAGAAAAAGAAGATTAGAGGGATATAACGTTTTATTTCCAATTGGTTGGGATGCATTTGGTCTTCCTACTGAAAACTATGCAATCCAGACAGGAAAGCATCCTAGAGAAGTTACGGATCAAAATATAAAAGTATTTACAAGTCAGCTAAAGGCTGCCGGTTACTCTTTTGACTGGAGCAGGACTATAGATACAACTGATGAAAAGTATTACAAGTGGACACAATGGATATTCCTTCAATTATTCAAGCATAATCTTGCGTTTAAAGATAAGACTTTTGTAAACTTCTGCAACAGCTGTAACGTTGTTCTTGCAAATGAAGAATCACAAGATGGTGTTTGTGACAGATGCGGAAGCGAAGTTGTGCAAATGGAAAAAGATGTATGGTTCCTTAGAATAAGAGAATATGCAGATAAACTTCTTGATGAGCTTAAAAATTTGGATTTCCTTCCGAGAATAAAATTGGAGCAGGAAAATTGGATTGGAAGATCTTATGGAGCTGAAATCAAGTTTAAAATAAAAGATCACGATTTAGATTTAGATGTATTTACAACTAGAGCAGATACTATATATGGAGCTACATTTATGGTTATCGCTCCAGAACATCCTATGATTCAGACTCTAGCTGCTGAAATTACAAATATGGATGAAGTTGAAGCTTATAAAACTGAGTCTAGAAAGAAAACTGAATTTGAGAGAGTTCAGCTGGCAAAAGATAAATCAGGCGTAGAGCTTAAAGGAATAAAAGCGCTTAACCCTGTTTCTGGAGAAGAAATCCAAGTTTGGATATCTGACTATGTAATGATGGGCTATGGTACTGGTGCCATAATGGCTGTTCCAGCTCATGATACAAGAGACTGGGAATTTGCTAAAAAGTTCGGGATTCCTATAATAGAAGTAATAAGTGGCGGTAATATAGAAGAAGAAGCCTTCACCGATATAGCTAACGGCACAATGGTTAATTCACCATTAATCAATGGTCTTCCAGTTAAAGAAGCAATAGAAAAAATGATCCAATATCTTTCAGATAATAATCGTGGATGCAAAAAGGTTAACTATAAAATGAAAGACTGGGCATTTAACCGACAAAGATATTGGGGAGAGCCAATACCTATAGTTCATTGTGGAAAATGTGGAATGGTTCCAATTCCAGAAGAAGAATTACCGCTTCTATTACCAGTTGTCGAAGATTACCAGCCTACGGAAACTGGCGAATCACCACTTGCAAACATTCCTGAGTGGGTTAATGTAAAATGTCCTTGTTGTGGCGGAGATGCCAAGAGAGAAACTGATACTATGCCTCAATGGGCAGGTTCTTCATGGTATTTCTTAAGATACATGGATCCTGAAAACGAAGATGCAATAGCTTCAAAAGAAAATCTTGAATATTGGGGACAGGTAGATTGGTATAACGGAGGAATGGAACACGTTACAAGACACTTGATCTACTCTAGATTCTGGCATAGATTTCTTTATGATATTGGAGCAGTTCCATTTAAAGAGCCTTATGCTAAAAGAACTGCGCAAGGTCTTGTACTTGGTGGAGATGGCGAAAAAATGTCAAAATCCAGAGGAAATGTCATAAATCCTAATGATATTATAGATGCATATGGAGCCGATACTCTTAGAGCTTATGTTATGTTTATAGGCGAGTATGAAAAACCAGCTATATGGTCAGACTCAAGTGTAAAAGGATGCAAGAGATTCATTGACAGAGTATGGAAACTTCAAGACTTTATAAGCGACGAAGCTGGATACTCAAAGGGACATACTTCTCTTATGCATAAAACTATCAAAAAAGTGTCCCAAGATATTGAAGCTATGAAGTATAATACTGCTATCGCGGCAATGATGACCGCTATAAATGAATTTAACGCAAGCGGATATATAACTAAGGATGAACTTAAAGATTTCGTAACACTGCTTTACCCTATAGCTCCTCATATAACAGAAGAAATCTGGGAAGTTCAGGGATTTGGCGGAATGTTAAATGAGACTTCATGGCCAATCTGGAACGAAGATTTAACTGTAGATGAAGAAATTGAAATGCCAGTGCAGTTTAACGGCAAGGTCAGAGGAACAATCTTTATTCACAGAGATGCTGACATAAGTGTTGCGAAAGAAATGCTTGCAAAAGATGAGAAATTGATGGCATTTTTGGATGGAAAAACTGTTGTCAAAGAAATATTTGTAAACGGAAAAATATTTAATATCGTTGTAAAATAAGATGTTTGAATATAGTTGAAAAGAAAAGTTGTTTTTGCTGAGATAAGCAGGAGCAACTTTTCTTTTTTATGTTATAATTATAGAAACTATATTTTCTGGATTCAGTCTTTGTTTTCAATCAGTTAAGGAGAATACAATGGGGAAAAAATTATGTAAGTTAGTTAAAGATGACTATTTGGATGAAAATTTCAAAGAATATGTAAAACTTGTAGCGGATGCAAAATATGTCTGCAAAAAATGTGGCAGAGTAGCTCAAAAAGAGGAATTGCTATGCAACCCTAAGAAAATGAAATAAATTACTAGATAAAAAATTCAAATTGATAGCATTAAGTTGGAAAGAGGCTGGATTTTAGGCCTCTTTTTGCATGCTGACAAATAATTCAAATAAGCCAGGTGTTTATGAATAAAAAATATACTGATAAAGCCTTGTATTTTCCAGGTAAACTTCATGCTCATTTAAAACTTTAAATATGTCATTAAGTTTGCGGTAATACCAAGAAATCTGTTCTTTGCTTGCCTTAAAGCGTTCCCATACTCTGTCCCCTATTTCATCATAATCTTCTTTTATACTCCTTAGGTTTGATGTCTTATCAGCGCAACTCAGAATCAGCATTTCTAATTCGTTACAATCAGCGAGAAAATCTATCGTATGCTGCTTCCTTTCCTTCCATGATTTGGTCTTATCTTCAGTGCAGTTTTTAACAAACCTGCAGACCTCTGCTCCAAACCCGGTATCTATTAGATCTAAAGTAAGCGGCGTATCTTCAACAGTATCGTGCAAAAGTCCTGCAATTATGACATCCTCTCTGCAACCGTATGATGTGAGCATTTGTGCAACTTCAAATGGATGTGTTATATATGGAATTTTTGTCCCCTTTCGAAATTGTCCGTCATGTGATAGAGCTGCTAATTCCACGGCCCTATGTATGTTGTTGTCCATGATTTTTTCCTCCCACTGAATTTTAATTCTTCTGTTTTAAATAATATATTGCAGATTCTTCATTGTCAATATGATTTTTGCATGAGAATCTTAATATTGGCTTATGCGGACCATAAAAAAATCAGCAAGGTCACAGTACGTTTACATACTAAAGGACTTCCTGATTTTTTTGTTGCCGTTACTGACTATTTTGCAGCATCAATTGCAGCTTTCAGCTCGTTTTCGACCTCGATTGCAACGGCTGACAGCTCGGGGTTATTCAGCATTTCAATTAAACGAGTAGGATTTAGCATACCTATGAATATAGAACCCTCATCTTCATAAACAACCATTTTGCAGGGCAATAAATATCCGGCATTCATATCTTTTTCTAATATTTGTTTAGCTTGTTGCGGGTTGCATACTTCCAGTATATTAAATTTTTTATCGAATTCCAATCCTTTTTCTTTTAATTTGTCCTTGAAATCCAATTCCCATAAAACGCCAAATTTGTGATTGCTCAAGCTTATTTTCAAATCGGCAATAGCCTTCTCGAAACTCTTGCCTGTTTTTACCTTATAGTTCATGTCCATAAGAATCCTCCTGTGAATTTTTATTTTTATTATAATTTAATACCCTACTGTGCGTTTATTCACTCAAACACTTTTTTTCGACCCTCCCTCTTTTTTTTCGACATTTTTTATTAAATTTTATGTTTTCTTGTTCTCGAATTTAAATCACGACAATTTTGTTTAAATGGCAACATTTCCTGCAAAAGCTCCTGTCAATCTTGCAATAGTTTACTAAATAAAATTCGCAAAAAAAAGAACAGATTGCTATAAATCATAAAAGCATTGAAATAACAGCGTTTCAGCACATTTTTATCCCGTCACAACTATTCGCTAAACGTACATTTTGCGCACAGTTGTCTTGGCGCTCAAAATCGCCAGAATTAGAGCTGAATTTTCACAAGGTACATTTGCATACCGTGCTCGCAAAAGTGACGATTTGGGTATGTTTTTTGACACAAAGTTCCGAAAGTGAACCATTTTGGTAATTGCCCAGATATATTTAAACTTTTTTAGTTTTTTACTTGAATAAATCCATTTTTAGTTATATAATTGTATTACGTAATAAATACGTTGTAATTAATGCGTATTCACATATGAAATCAGGAGGAATTTGACATGGAAAATGAATTAAGAGTAAGAAGCCTTAGAATAGATGAAATGACCTTTGAAAAATTTAAAAGCATAGCCAACCAGGAGTTTGGGAATCAGGGACAGTGTCTCTCCGCTCTGGTTAACCTTTATGAAACCGAAAAAGGCAAGTTAGTTATTGTAGACCGCAAGATGGAAATAGAAAGCTTTCAGATGCATGCAAATAAACTTAATGAATTGTTTTTATCATCATTAAGCATCAACCAGGACACCGAGGAAAGAGTAAAATCAAGTTTTGAAAAATTGCTCTCTTCAAAAGATAATATTATAGCCGACCTGCAGGAAAGATTGAAAGCGGCAGTTGCATCATTAGCCGAATTGGAGAACAATTCCAGTGGCAACAGAGCAAAGTTTTCAGAAAAAGAATCACGCATAAAAGAATTGGAAAATTTGATAGACGAAAAAATGAATAAATACGATGAAATAATTAAAGACAAGAATTTTTTAAACGAGACCCTTTCCGAAGCCTCCAAAGAAAAATCGAATTTAATAGATTCTCTGAGTAACGATATAAATAACTTCAAAGATGAAATCGAAAAACTGAGAGCTCTTGAAACAGAAAATATTTGCATAAAAAAAGAGTTGGAAGAATTAAGAATCAAGGCTACATCCCTATCCGATGAAATTGAAAAACAGAAAAATAAATTTGAATTTGAAAAAGAAAGAATGTCGCTGGATCTGGAGCGGAATAATCAGGCGGTAATATCAAAGCTTAACGAAGTGCATAACACTGATATGAAGGAATATATGAATAAGTTAGAAGATGCAAATGCAAAATATAATGAGTACTTTACAAATCAAAATGAAAAAATGCATATTTTATCATCAGAAAATAATGATTTGAAATTCGAAAATGAAAAATTGAAATTTGAATTGGAGAAATACCAGAACCAGGAGAAAAAGTAAGAATGCATATAGTGTACTTACAAATAAATTAATAGCCAGACGTGGATACATGCCCAGGAATGACTATCTGAAAATATGTTAAAACTAGAGAACTGCCGTGTACCGAACGGGAAGCACTGTGGTATGGGAGGTCGGTAGATAAAATAATTATCTACCTCCACCCGATTGGTGCAGTGCGAAAATGGTTATTTCCAGCTCTATTTCCATAAAATCATGGATACTCGCTGCATATTTCCAGCTTTATTTGCTGATATCCCCTTGCTGGAGAGACTGTAGATATAATCGCCTATATATATGAGCCTGTTTATATAATTCTGATTCTCATAGTTGTAGATTCCGCTTGGAATATGAGTCGTGCTTCCTTTGAATTGAAGCATATAATCATCAGTTATGTCGTAGATATAACCGCCCTGGAACACGTAATCAGAATAAAAATAATTACCGGGTCCTCTTTTTGCTTGAGCTACAGTTATAGGAAATCCGAAATAATTATTATCTCGGTTGTACATGAGTGCTTTATGATTGTACAACACTTCTGAGCTGGTACCCATGCTGCCTATGGTCACGCTCGATATCTGTTTTGGATTCGAAAAATCTGTAACGTCAAACATGGCTATCTTCATGCCCGCATCTCTAATGTTATCCCCTGTTACTGAGACCGATTTTCCAAAACCTATGATATGATTTTTATCATAGGGATGCAGATAATCACTGTATCCAGGTATTTTAAGATATCCCAGAATCTTTGGAAGTTCCGGTTTTGACATGTCAATAACAAAAAATGGATCTATCTGCTTGAAGGTTACAAGATAGAGCTTATCCCCCATAAATCTTACCGAATAAATCTTTTCTCCCTTAGCTATGCCACTTAGCTTTCCAACTTCCTTCATGGTTTTGTCAAAAACCGATACCATTGATCCACTGGTCTGATCCTTGGTATATGCTACCCTGAAGTACCCGGAATTTTGATCCATTGCAAATTGATTTATTAAATTACCTTCTATGGTAGCCTCCGAAGAATATTTTATTACAGTATCTTTCACATCAAATTTTTTGATTATTGTTTTATTGCGATACTCCATTGGAGGCATTATGTCTATGGTTTCATTCAAGTCGTCTCCCGAAGCCTCAGTCTTAGGCTCGGCAAACATCGGATAATAAAGAAAATCTGAATTCAAATAACTTACATACATACTGTCATTGGACATGTACAGATTTTGAGCATTTCCAAGATAATTTATACTTTGTGCTTTGACTTTGGAATCGATATCGAAGCTGTTTATGCTCACCAGCGTCCCGCCAAGATATGGCGGAAATATCATAATATCCTTTGGTTCAATCTTCATCTCCAAATTTGAAACCGCAGTATCCCTGTAGGCTGGCATTACTACAGCATTATCATAATATCTAAAATGAAATTCTGTAACCATATGGAAATTTTTTCCGATTTTTCTAGAAGAAATATAGTTTCCTTCCTGAGAAAAATTCCTCTTTTCTTTTGCTTTCATCACATCGGTAATGTCATAAACCACTGCTCTTGAATAGGTTTTGGAATTTTTATATTCACGTCCTATAATTACCATACGTTTCGACTCTTCATCCTCCGATAAATCGATATAAATCTCTATAATATAGAAATTTTCCCCTACATCTATCTTGTTTTTCTGAACAAGCTTGCCGTTGTCTGCTTCAGCAATGTATATCATGTTGTCTTTTACATAATATATATATTTGCCATCTGTTTTGACTATATCGGCTTCATCTACTCCCTCGACCTGCAGATTTGTCTGGCTGTATCCGGAATCTGGAAGTGAAGATGAATCTTCTGATTTTGAAGCTTCCCCCATAGCGGCCTCCGGAGATAGAGCTATATCCAAATTGCTTCTCCAAGGATACGAGCTTCTATTGCTTTTTTCAAGTATTTTTTTAAGATTTCCAGAGCTTCCAACATACACTTCTCCAGAATAATTGTATATTTTGTAAATATTGTATATATTTGAGAATTTAAGCTCTGCCTGTGCATATATATTTACGGGGATAAGCAGATATGTCCTGTCCTTGAGCTTATTGATTATCGTTGGAAGTTCACTGCTATTTTGGGAAATCATCTTAATTTCATTTTCTGGATTTACAATCTCGTTTTTAACTTGAACCAATATTGGTTTTGTATAATCAAGCTTTGCCAGCTGGCTATGCAGAGTTCCCTGTGAGGCGAGTGCCTCCGGAATCTCTGCGGCATACGAAAAGGAGCCCAAAAGGACCAATATGCAAATAGTAGCTAAAAATTGCTTTAAAAACCTCATATTTCACCGTCCTATCTTAGCAAAAAAAGAGTCATTTCACTGGCATAACTATTTTAGTCAGAAGTTCGCTTTCTGGAAACTCGGGACCATTATAATAGTGTTCATAAACAGTTCCAATGGCAGTGTATCCATTGTCTTCAATCCATTTTGCCATTTCACTGTATACACTTTCCATCTGTCTGTATGCCCCTTGGTACATGCAAAATGCCACAATTCCCTCCTTTATTGAACTGGATTTTATGTCATCTCGTTCCGGCAATTTTTCAGATACTGGAAATCCTATTTCAACATCGAGATTTTGCATGTCAAAGTTATGATAAGCAACAAATGGCACGTCTGTCATCAGTTCCCCAAGCTCTTTAAGATATTGGGCTATTTTATCATAGCTGTTACCGATAATCATCGGCAAGTCCTCTATTTTTGTGGTTGTCCGGATTGTAAGAGTCGACTGTTCCATCTGCTTCAATATTTCAAAATTTGATATTCTTGGCATAATATTACCCCTTTCTAATGGTTTTTATCATATATACCCCTCAAACAAATAATTTCATCATAATTTTAAAGGTATTATGAAATTGGCATAGCAGAGAAATTGAGAATAAAAAATCGGCATTCAATTATCTGCGCTGATAATAAATGCCGATTAAAATGAAAAACTATTACCTAGAAAAAGTATCATTTCTGAAATCAATCCAAAAATAAATTATATACCGATCCATCATCTGAACTTGAATCTTTTTACGAACCCGATATACTTAAAGCTTTGACCCTTATACTGGGAGAACCCGTACCACCGGTTAGCGGTGATGCGAGGAAGTCGTCGGCAACACAGTCGATATCTTTAAGAAGCTCAAAGAAATTCCCTGAAACGGTAATCTGGCTTACAGGTTCCGAGATAAACCCCTGTTGAATTTGGTAGCCATGGCATTGTAATGAGAAATCACCAGAAACCCTGTTGATTCCAGCATGTAAACCTTGAAGACTGGTTATAAAAACACCCTTTTCAATAGTTTTCAGCATGGATTTCATATCGGAAAGTCCTGGCTCAAAACACAAGTTGCTTGGCGCAATTTCCACAGAGCTTTTATATGAATCTTTTGAAGCATTGCCTGTTGTTTTAACACCATCAATATGAGCAGTTTTTAAATTGTGCAGGTAGGTTTTGAGTACACCTTTTTCAATGATGGGTTTAACATAAGTTGCAATTCCCTCGGCATCAAAAGCTGATGTATTAATTCCCATTTTAAGGTGAGGATTATCTGTGATTTTAACATGCTCTGATGCAATGAGAGTTCCCAACTTACCGGCTAAAGCAGATAGTTTCTTTTGTACTTGTTCTGCACTGAAGTGATTTGCAAATTGAGACAAAAAACTTGCAAATGCTTTATTTTCAAACACAACAGGACATTGCAAAGACACAATGGACTTAGCACCAAGCATGCCAAGTGCATCAGTGGTTGCCGATTCAATGATTTCATCCATACACAGGTCCGAAAATCCACTGGCCATGTGAACCCCAATTCCCGTTCTTGTATCATCATTTTCTTTTGCCACAACGATAGCATAGGCATACGTCATTTTCCGAGTTTCTTTGAGATCCAAACCTTTTGTATTTTTTATATGCTTGGTAAATATAGACTCAGAGTAAGCATTGCTGGACATTCGCACTATTCTTTCGTCAGATTCCAGCAATCCTTTTTCAAGATCAACCATGAATTTTATTTTATCATCTACAGAATGGCTGTCTTCAGCTATTTCATCTGTTAATTCAACATATACACCTGAACCATCATGCAGGAAAACCAAGTCAGTTGACTCAATCACCATTGCATTTGCATAGGCTTCGTCGACAAGCATATCTATTGCAGCGTCATCAAAGCTTTCTGTAAAAGCGTAGCCCATTTTGCCATTTATTATACCACGGTAAGAAAGTCCCCCCTGCTCAGATAAATTGAATTTTTCAACTTCCCCTTGATAGACAGAGAGATTCAGACTCTCGGCAGACTCATAATAGGTTTCCTGA
>JBATTG010000008.1:0-12184 GCA_049670425.1 Proteocatella sp. | reverse complement strand
GTTCTATCACGTTCAACCATTTAGTTGTCTATTAGACTAATTTTTAATTAAATTTCCATAATTCGCTTATTTTTTTTAATACGGCTTTAAAAGTATCAGATTTTTCATCAATTGCTCTTACCGTTTCATTTTCTTCCATTGGTTCTTTTGATTCTTCAATAAATTCTTCCTGAGCATTTATTATATTTTCATCACAAGGCAATACGCTTACGTAAGTTCCATCACTTCGAAGTTCTCTTGCTTTCACATTATCTTTTAAAATAGTTTCTACCATATTTTCTATTTTCCGTTTAAGTTCTAAATCTAGTATAGGACATGCGATTTCAATTCGTCTTATGAGGTTTCTAGTCATCAGGTCTGCCGAAGATATATATATTTTCTTTTCATCACCTTCTCCAAACATATATATTCTATGATGTTCCAAAAATCTTCCTACTAAACTAATTACTTTTATATTTTCTGTATACCCCTCTATCCCCGGTAATATACAACAAATTCCTCTAATTATTAAATTTATTTTTACCCCCGCCTGTGACGCTTCGCTTAATTTGTCGATTATTGTACGTTCAGTCAGAGAATTTGCCTTTATTGTTATTTTTCCAGGTATGCCCGCTTTTGCTTTCTTTATTTCTTCGTCTATTGCATTTATTATGTTCTGCTTAAGCGAATTTGGTGCTATCCAAAGCACCTTGTATTGTCCCTCGAGATTTGAAATCATCATATTCTTGAAAAAATTATTTGCATCTTTTCCAATCTCCTGATTTGCAGTTATAAGACTGAAGTCCGAATATAATTTGGCAGTTTTTTCATTATAGTTTCCCGTTCCAATTTGCGTGATGTAGTTTATTCTTCCGATGTCATTTCTGGTTATCAAACATATTTTCGAATGTACCTTTAAGTCCTCCAGCCCATATATAATATTGCATCCGGATTCCTCCAGCCTCTCCGCCCAGGCTATGTTGTTTTGTTCATCAAATCTAGCCTTAAGTTCCATAAGCACATTTACTTCTTTACCATTTTCAGCTGCTTCACACAGCTGTTCGGCTATTTTCGATCTCAATGCCAACCTATACATTGTAATTTTTATAGATATCACATTGGGATCATTTGCACTTTCTTTTAAAAGATTTATAAAGGGGTCTATCTGTTCATAGGGATAATGAAACAGCATATCATTCTTCTTTACTTGTTCCGTTATTCTTATTTTTTTATTTGTACTCAGAGTTTTTGGATATTGCGGTTCAAATACCTTGTCACACAACAGCTTCTTCTTTTCTGATGATATTTTTTCTGGAAGTTCGAATGCATAACCGAGGTTTATTGGAACTTTGCTCTCAAATATCTGTTCCTCGCTTATCTTAAGTCTTTTTATCAGAAATTTCTTTTCTTCCTCTCCGATTTTCCCCATTACTTCGAGTCTTACAGGCAACAGTCTGGCTCTTCTTTTCAAAAGTTTTTTCATGTGGTGTCTATAATCTTCACCATCGTCTTCTTCCAATTCTTCATTAAGATCTAAATCTGCATTACGGGTAACCGAAACCAAAGTTTTCTCTCCAGTTTCGAACTGTCCGAATAGCTGCTCTGTGTATTCCAATATGATTTCTTCTATTCTTATGAATCTTATTTCATCCATTTTATAGGTTTTATCATCATCTTCAAGGTATATTAGGTTTACAAGATTTGTTGGAATAGGTATTATACCTATTCTTATCTCTTTATTTCTTTCCTTTTTATACCTTTCCTTGTACAAATCCCTCGCTTCTGATTTTTCTTTATCCTTCACATTGACTATTATATAGGATTGTTTGTTTGCAAGATGTGGAAAAGGATGCTGACTATCTATTATAAGCGGCGACAGTACTGGCTGTATCCGATTCCTATAATAATTTTCTATTTGTTTTTTCTCATTCTTGTCCAATTCGGAAAACTTAAGATCATATATGCCATTTTTTTTCAATTCCTCAACTATCTCAAGATATGTTTTTTCCCTTTCATCTATCAATTTATTTGTTTTATCAAATATCCTTGTTAATTGTTCCTTAGGCGTCATATCCGATTTATCATTCTTAATTTCTATTTTCATTTTACTTAAATCATTCAATCGCCCGACTCTTATCATATAAAACTCGTCCAGATTGCTTGTAAATATGGATATAAATTTAAATCGTTCTAGTAGTGGTACCCTGGTATCCTGCGCTTCTTCCAAAACTCTTTTGTTAAATTTGAGCCATGACAGTTCGCGATCCTGCGTATATATGTTGTTTTGAATTTTTTCTGTTTTTTGAAATTCCATATTTCCGTCCCCTTTTACCAAAACTCAATTATACTCAAAGTACGTTCTTAAAAAGGTAACCTTCTCTTACCCCATAACTGCTCACATAAATTCTTTGGGTGTCAAAATATTTTGTAACTGTATTCAAAATTACAATTCCAGGCATTATTGTGTGTATGCGTTCGGGTATTACCTGAAGTATCTTGTCTATTGTTTCTTTTTCATCACCTTCAAGTTCTTTTATTACACTTTTTATATCATCAATATCAACCTCTTTGTTAACCTTTTCATTTTGAGCAAATTCCATGCTAAGTTTCCTTGTTGCCCTTACCGTCCCGCCTACGCCACACATGTTCAAATATTTTTTTTCAATATTTAGATTTAATTTCTCAAGTTCTTTTTTTACTTCCTTTCCTATGGCTTTTCTTTCAAATTTTGTAGGAAGCAAGCTTTTTACATATTTCTTGTACATGTTCAGCGAGCCTACTGGCATGCTGAATGCCTCTAAAATCTCCTTGTTTTGAAATATTACTATTTCAGTCGACCCTCCACCTATATCTACCAGAATCCCATCATCAATATTAATTATTTGAGTGGCTCCTATAAAATCTAATTTGGCTTCTTCTTCGCCGCTTACTACATCTACCTCATATCCAGTTTGCAGTCTTATTTCCGCTATCGCTTCTGCACTATTTTTTATATTTCTTAATGATGCTGTAGCAAAGGGATAAATTCTGTCTATGTTCAAGTTTCCCAATATCCTTTTGTATATCTTAAGTGCATTACAGGCCTTTTTAATTCCTCTTTCTGTAAGCATTCCATCTTCTACATGCCCTGCCAGTCCTGCCATTATTTTATCCTTAAACTGTATATACACTTGATTGTCTTCTTCATCATGTCTATATACAGTGAGTCTTATACTATTTGAACCTATATCTATTATTGCATACTTCATATTACACCTCTTCGCTGTTAATATCTGTTAACAAAGTTAGTTCTCTACTTAATTTAATATTATACCCTATTTTTAAAGTTTTTATATGTTTTTTCTGAAGTTTTTTGAATATTCCTAATTATCTTCACATAAAAAGAGTACCTGAAATTAATCAGATACTCTCTTTATGATTCAATGACACTTATTTTGCGGCATTTATTCGATTTATAGCTTTTCTTAATCTATATTCCGCTATTTTTAATTCATTCTGGTTTGCCTTTAGCATTTCCATTTTTCTTTCTGATTCAGCCCTGGCTTTCTCGGCTCTCTCAACATCTATATGTTCAGACCACTCTGCCGCTGCTGCAATTATGGTTGTCTTATCTTTATCATTTTGGATTATTCCTCCGGCAATAGCAGCTTTTCTGCTCTTACCGTTTTGTTTTACACTTGCAACATGTATTTTAAGTGTCGAGACAAAATCTATATGATCGTTAAGCATCGTAAGTTCCCCTTCCGAGGTTCTTACCGTTACCGCTTCTACTTCCTCATCAAGAAATAATTTATCTGGGGTTACTATTTGTAAATGAAATTTGCGCATTGGCTTATTCCCCCTTCTGTGCCTTCTCCACTGCTTCTTCTATTTTTCCAACAAAAAGGAATGCTGACTCTGGAAGTTGATCATGCTTGCCTTCTAGAATTTCCTTGAAGCC
Organism: Proteocatella sp.; assembly: GCA_049670425.1. GTDB lineage: Bacteria > Bacillota > Clostridia > Peptostreptococcales > Filifactoraceae > Proteocatella. The sequence goes on along the minus strand of JBATTG010000008.1, from coordinate 8,265 downwards.
TCTTACTGTATCTTTCAGTGGTACATACTTTCCTTCCATTCCCGTAAACTGTTCTGCAACTGTAAACGGCTGAGAAAGGAAGTTTTGTATCTTTCTGGCTCTTGAAACAGCGGTTTTATCTTCATCTGACAATTCATCCATTCCAAGTATTGCAATTATATCTTGCAGTTCTTTATATCTTTGAAGCGTTTTTTGAACTTCTCTGGCCGTGTCATAGTGCTCTTTTCCAACTATTTCTGGCGCCAGGATTCTTGATGATGAATCAAGCGGATCCACTGCTGGATAGATGCCAAGCGAAGCTATATTTCTTGAAAGTACCGTAGTTGCATCAAGATGGGCAAAGGTCGTTGCTGGCGCCGGGTCTGTAAGGTCATCCGCCGGTACATATACAGCCTGTACCGATGTTATAGAACCTTTTTTAGTCGAAGTAATACGTTCTTGAAGTGCGCCCATCTCGGTTGCCAATGTAGGTTGATATCCAACTGCCGATGGCATACGTCCAAGAAGCGCTGAAACCTCAGAACCAGCCTGTGTAAATCTGAATATATTGTCTATAAACAGAAGTACATCTTGCTCTTCTTCATCTCTGAAATACTCTGCCATTGTAAGTCCTGTAAGTCCAACTCTCATTCTTGCTCCAGGGGGTTCATTCATCTGACCATATACAAGAGCCGTCTTTTTCAATACGCCCGATTCTGTCATTTCATGGTAAAGGTCATTTCCTTCTCTGGTTCTTTCTCCAACACCTGTAAATACGGATATACCGCCATGTTCTTTTGCTATGTTGTTGATAAGTTCCATTATTATAACTGTTTTACCAACGCCAGCTCCTCCAAACAGGCCTATCTTACCACCTTTTAGATAAGGGGCAATAAGGTCGACTACTTTTATTCCTGTTTCCAGAATTTCAGTTCCGATTTCCTGTTCTTCATAAGATGGTGCATGTCTGTGTATAGGCCATTTTTCTTTCGTTACCGGTGCTTCTATATTGTCTACTGGCTCTCCCAGTACATTGAATATTCTTCCTAGCGTTTCTCTCCCAACAGGTACTGATATTGCACTTCCCGTATCCACTGCTTCAACACCTCTTACCAGTCCATCAGTTGAACTCATAGCGATGCATCTTACAGTATCATCCCCAATATGCTGAGAAACTTCGACAACCAGTTTTTGACCGTTTAAGTCTATTTCTATTGCATTTAAAAGGTTTGGTAGCTTTCCTGTCGGAAATTTTATGTCCAGTACTGCACCTATAATCTGCACTACCTTTCCTATATTTCTATCCATGATTCGTCCTCCTCATCCCTGTAACAGGATTTACTTTACTTAAGTGCTTCTACACCACCAACAATTTCTGTGATTTCCTGTGTAATAGCTGCTTGCCTTGCTCTATTATACAATAGGCTCAGTGAGTCTATCATGTCGCCTGCACTGTCACTCGCTGATTCCATTGCAGTTCTTCTTGATCCCTGCTCTGCAGCAAACGCATCCACTATTGCCGAGTATACAATTCCTTCCAAGTATCTTGGTATCATTCTATCAAAAACAGCTTCTGGCGATGGTTCAAATTCCAAAGAGGATATGATTTCCCCAGGGTTTTTCTGCAGCTGCAGAGGCAGTAATTTTATAGTTCTTGGTGTTTGAGTAAGTGCTGATACAAATTCGGTATAGCACACGTATACTTCATCCACTTCTTTTTTTCTGAACATATCATTTGCAATTGCCATTATTAAGGCTGCATCTGTAAAATCCAGAGTTTCCGCTATATTTACATAATCTTCTACAACTTCATAATCCCTCTTGCCAAAATACTCTGAGGCTTTTCTTCCTATTGGAATTATTTTGGTTTGTTTGCCTTCCATCTCCAATATTGCAGTTTTTATGACATTGGCATTATATCCACCTGCCAGACCTCGGTCTCCTGCTATAACTATAAACAACGAATTTTTAATTTCACGGTTTTCTGTATATGTGGATTTTAAAGATTTAGTATTGTCTAGAACTTTTTGAATTGTTTCCTGGAGAATATTGAAATACGGTCTTGAATTTTCAACTTTTTCTTTTGCCCGTCTCAGTTTCGAAGATGAAACCATCTCCATGGCTTTCGTTATTTGCATTGTACTTTCGACACTCTTTATTCTTCTTTTAATGTCTTTCATACCTGCTCCGGCCATGTGCATCCCTCCTTCTTAGAATTATCTTGTAGCTTTAAATTTTTGTATACAGTCTACAAGTGCTTCTTTCAATTTTTCCTCATTCTCTTTTGTCAATTCTTTCGTTTCTAAAATGCTATGTCCAATTTCTGGCTTGACTTCATCCATATAACTGTATAGTTCCGATTCAAAATCCCTTATATCTGCTACTGCTATATCTTTCAAATAACCATTATTTACGGCATACATTATAATTACCTGTTTTTCAACTGGTATTGGAGATGAGTTCGGCTGTTTTAATACTTCCACGATTCGCTCTCCTCTTGAAAGTCTTGATTTAGTATCCTCATCAAGGTCAGATCCAAACTGCGCAAATGACTGAAGTTCCTTATATTGTGAATATGCCAGTTTAAGCGTTCCTGCAACTTTTTTTATAGCCTTTATCTGAGCATTTCCTCCAACTCTCGAAACTGATATTCCTGGATTAACCGCAGGTCTTACGCCTGAGTTGAACAAATCTGTCTCAAGGAATATCTGCCCATCCGTTATGGATATTACATTCGTTGGTATATAAGCGGATACGTCTCCTGCCTGTGTTTCAATTATCGGCAGTGCCGTAAGCGACCCGCCGCCTTTTTCATCTGATAGTTTTGCTGCTCTTTCCAATAATCTTGAGTGTAAGTAAAATACATCTCCAGGATAAGCTTCACGTCCTGGTGGTCTTCTTAATAATAGTGACATTGATCTATATGCTACTGCATGTTTTGATAAGTCATCGTATATACACAACACATGTTTTCCCTGATTCATAAAATACTCGCCCATTGCGCATCCTGAATAAGGAGCTAGATACTGAAGCGGAGCCAATTCCGAAGCTGTAGCTGCAACCACTATGGTATAATCCATTGCCCCATTTTTTTCAAGTGTATCCACAAGTTGTACTACCGTTGACCTTTTTTGACCTATCGCTACATATATACATATCACGTCTCCACCTTTTTGGTTAAGTATCGTATCTATCGCGATTGTTGTTTTTCCAGTCTGTTTATCTCCGATTATCAGCTCTCTTTGACCTCTACCAATTGGTATCATCGAGTCTATAGATTTTATTCCTGTCTGCAATGGTTCATGCACAGATTTTCTTTCGATTATTCCTGGTGCATTTGTTTCTACTTTTCTAAACTCAGTAGTATTGATATCACCTTTTCCGTCAATAGGCTGTCCCAGAGCATTCACTACTCTTCCAAGCAGAGCTTCACCTACTGGAACCTGTACTACTGTACCTGTTCGCTTTACAGTGTCCCCCTCTTTAATTTCTTCATCTGAACCAAGCATAACTGCACCTACGGTTTCAGTTTCCAGATTCAGAGCCATTGCATATTCGCCATTGGCAAATTGAAGCAGTTCACCCGCCATACATTTTTCTAAGCCATGGATTCTTGCAATACCGTCACCTACGACTATAACCGTGCCCACATCTGCAACTTGAAGCTTCTGGTCATAATTTTTAATTTGGTCCTTTATTATTGCACTTATTTCTTCAGGTCTAAGATTCATCTATTTTCACATCCCTTGCTACTAATTTATTTGGTTATTGCCGCCTGTAAATTTTTCAATCGATTAAGCACTGTTCCATCAATTTCTTGTTCACCTACTTTAATCAGCATGCCTCCAAGAAGGCTTTGATCTATAGTGTTTTTTAAGATAACCTTCTTACCGGTTTCCTTCTCTAACTTCTCCACTAATTTCTGATGCTGCAATTGCGTTATCGGCAGAACCGTGAATGCAACAGCCTCTATCATATTGAAATATTCCAGTTGCATTTTTTTATACTGGGAACTTATTCCCAAAAATTCATTGCCTCTGCCATTTTCTATAAGCACTTTGAAAAAATTTTCTGTATGCTTGGAAATCTTACCGCCAAATGCTTTTTCAATAAGGTCTACTTTATCCTTCTTGGCAACCAGCGGTGTGATAAAAAATTCATAAAAGCTCTTATCTGATTCTAGAATCTTGGCAACTGCTTCTACTTCTTCTCCTATTTCCTCTACCTTTTTTTCTTCTATAGCTAGATCAAATAGTGCTCTAGCATAGTTTTTGGCTACTAGCTCGACCATCTCTCATCACCTATTTCATTTATGACTTCATCTATCAAATTCTTGTTAGTTTCTTCATCAAGGGTTCTGTTGATAATTTTACCCGCTGCAATTATTGCTATGCTGGCAACTTCACCTTTGATGGATTTTGCTGCATTTTCTTTTTCCTGTTCAACATCTTTATGTGCTTTAGCTTTCATTCTCTGAACGTCGTCTTTAGCTGCGATAATTATCTCTTCAGCTTTTTTCTCAGCATGTTTGGTTGATGTCTTTACTATTTCGCGTCCTTCTTCATGAGCTTTCGCAAGCTTCTCCTGGTACTGCACATTAAGTCTTTCGGCTTCCTTGTTTTTTTCTTCCGCAGTATCAATTGATTCCTGAATGCTGTTCGTTCTGTTATCCATAAATTCTTTTACTGGTTTGAATAAAAAATGTCTAAGCGCTAAAAACAGTATTACTGTATTTGCTATATTAAATATTATTTGCCAAACTTTTAAGTCTATAAGCCCTGCCATAAATACGCCTCCTTCCTTTTAACGGCTTCTGCACATATTGTGCTGTCGTATTTATTATCCAAGTAATTTTATCAATGGATTTGCAAATAACAATATAAGTGCAATAACTAATCCATATATACCTGTTGTTTCTGCTACTGCTGCTCCAAGAAGCATTGTTTTTATTATATCCCCCTGCGCTTCAGGCTGTCTTCCTACTGCCTCTGCACCTTTTCCTGCTGCAAAACCCTGTCCAATACCAGGTCCTATACCTGCGATCATCGCAAGACCTGCTCCAATTGCTGAACATGCTAATACTAATGCTTTTCCTGTGATAGGTTCCATAATGTTTCCTCCTAATATATTAATTTTTTTAATTATTTCAAATCATAATTTGTGACTCTTAATTTTTTTGTTTACAAAAGACTCAATAACGGGTTTGCAAATAATAATACCAATGATATTACAAGTGCATAAATTCCTGTAGTTTGAGCTACTGCCTGCCCTACAAACATAGCCTTCATAATTGAAGATTGAATTTCAGGTCGTTTACCAACTCCCTCAGCTCCTTTTCCAGCTGCATATCCTTGGCCGATTCCTGGGCCGATTCCAGCTATCATCGAAAGTCCAGCTCCAATAACCGAAGCTGCAAGTACTATTACTGCACCGTCTTGCGAAACTACCGGATTTCCAAAAAGTAATATTAACGCAACAACCAGCGATAAAATTCCTGATGTTTCGGCAACTGCGGCTCCAAGCAGCATTATCATGGTCGTTTGTTTTGCAGACTTTGGATTTTTTCCTACAGCCTCTGCGCCTTTTCCTGCCGCAAAACCCTGTCCTATTCCTGGCCCGATTCCCGCTATCATGGCAAACCCTGCTGCGATAGCTGAAGCCCCGAGAATAACAGCTTTCCTGTCAAAGGACATTAGCCAGTATAAAAATCTACTTATAAAATCCATTTCTTGCATCAAAACACCCCTTTCTTATAATTTTCGTCTCTTAACCCTAGTCCATTGCACCAGATACAAATACCATAGTTAACATGGCAAATATAAATGTCTGTAATAATCCAGAGAACACATCAAAATATACATGCAATACAGCAGGTACTCCTACTTGTAATATCGGAATATCGATTCCCAACAATGCCGTTGAAAATGATGCCAAAGCAGCATAAACCAAGGCCATTATTATTGATCCTCCAACTATATTTCCAAATAGACGAAATGATAAAGATATTGGGGTTGCAATCTCTCCAATCAGATTGATTGGTGTAAGTAAAATAAATGGCTCCGTAAAACCCTTAAGATATCCAAATATCCCTTTCTTCCTTATCCCGTTAAAATGAATCATAAAAAACGTTATAAGTGCTAAAGCCAAAGTCATATTAAGATCAGCCGTTGGGGGTCTGATGCCAAGAAGTCCAATTAAGTTTGCGACTGCAAGATACATCATTAAAGTTCCAATGTATGGCGCAAATCCAACTTTATCATTACCCATTGTTTCCTCAGTAAGTTTATATACTGTGTTTACAAGTAATTCTATAGTATTTTGCATGCCACTTGGAATTCTTTTGAGATTTTTGGTAAGAATAATTGAGCCTAATATCAGTATTGCCATTATTATCCATGTTGTAGTTATAGTTTCAGTAATTGGCAAACCACCTATCAGGGGTACATTTTCACTGACCGTGAACATTATTTTTGCTCCAAATCCTCCATCACCCATTAGTAATCCTCCTTTCCAAGTTAATTCTTAGATTTCTTCTTTATATTAATATCCTGAAGTTTTTTTGCTTCGAATAATAATAACTTATTTAAATCCCTTTGTCACCGTTGAAAAAAGGATTGAAAGCTTTATGCTTATTAGCCCTGCAAGGGTTCCAATTACATTTATATAATCTGCTTTTATTGAGATATAAAGCACTGCTGCATATATAAAAAGCCTTATAAAATACCTTATCCCGACAAATAGCTGTGCTTTTTCAGGTGGCAGCTCCACAGCTTTTATAATTGCTGCCGAAAGCTGTTCAAAGCACAATATTGAAATTAGAAGACCAAAAATCAAACCTGTCAGCACCTGACTTTTCTCTGTAATCAACAAAACCGTAAGCAGCGCCATAATGCTGACTATTATTATTGCATTTTTTATTATTCCAACTTTTGTTTTAAACAGTTTTTCCATTATATTATTCTCAATTCATCTTGTTTTTTTTTTATCAATTATTTTTTTAAATACTGAATATATCTTTTTAATATATACTTAAATTTGTGACTATTTTTTAGTTTTAGTGTTTTTTTTGAAGTATCCTTGTACAATTTTGTAAATATTCAGAAAACCTGCCGATACTCCTAATAAGATGGCAATAATCATTACCCCATCGCCTAAATCAAATTTATTTATAAGGAAGTTTGCAACAAACATGCACAATCCGATTGGAGCAAGTATCATTATCCCCATTTGCGTTACTAATGCTAGATTTTTGCCTATCCCTAAAAAATTTTTAGAATTTATTTTCATAGCAATATCTCCTGTCATATATACTGTTATTTATAATGCTAATCACAACTGTTTTCTTGAATTTTGCAGCTGTTTTTATGAAAATATAAAACTTTTACTTTAAAATTATATTACTATATCGAGCATTAAAAGTCAATTTAAAATATATTCCTTTCAGAATATTCGAAACTATTTTTAATTAATAGTGCTCCATTATTACAAATTTTAATTACTACCAACATTTTTTTAAAAAAATCACGATTAACATAGTTATTTTTTTATCTATATTGATGCATTTTTATTTCAAAAAACTATTTCAAAATACTTTAGTTGACATTTTAGGTTTTTTTCGCTAAAATAGTATTTACGTGATGATTCGTATGCACCTATAGCTCAGCAGGATAGAGCGACAGTTTCCTAAACTGTGCGTCGGAGGTTCAAGTCCTCTTAGGTGCACCATAACATGTGTTTGTAGCTCAGTCGGATAGAGCACCGGCCTTCTAAGCCGGGTGTCGGGGGTTCGAATCCCTCCAGACACACCAATTTAAAAAAACATCTGATAATCAGGTGTTTTTTTATTATCAAAATTCAATTTAAAGCATTTCAATTTTCTCTCAATACCACTAAATTCACAAAAGTTCCAAAAATAATATACTGACTTCTTCCTGCTTATTTGGCAAGCTGAAAAAAGACAGTATATTTTTCGAAATCACATCCAATAAATCCACTTCTATTACTTCAACTTCCTATACAAGGTAGCCCGGCTTATTCCAAGTTCCTTCGCCGCCCGTTCTTTTCCAATCAGGTAATTTCCGTATATCCTAAGGGCTTCATTGATATAGAATTTCTCTACTTCATTCAGCGGTATTATTTTTGTGACCGCCTTCATGTCTTGAGAATTTATGATCCTTTTGGGCAGGTCGTTTTCTGATATCCACGTGTTTCTTGTAAAATTAACCGCATATTCAACAACATTCTGAAGTTCCCTTATATTCCCCGGCCATGGGTAGGACAACAATC
>JBATTG010000007.1:0-27148 GCA_049670425.1 Proteocatella sp. | reverse complement strand
TCGAAAAACCGAATATTCATGTATTGGAATTCAAAGAAAACTATGGCAAATTTGCAGTTGAGCCACTCGAAAGAGGATTTGGACATACAGTAGGAAATTCACTTAGAAGATTACTTCTGTCATCACTTCCAGGAGCTGCTGTGACTTCCATCAAGATAGAAGGGGTTCTTCATGAATTCTCAACAATACCAGGTGTAAAAGAAGATGTTACAGAACTTATACTGACTTTAAAAGAACTTTCAATGAATATTGAAGGCGATGGTCCTAAAACTCTAAAAATAGAGCATAAGGGTGAAGGCGTTATAAGTGCTGGAGACATATACTGTCCAACTGGAGTAGAGATACTAAATAAAGACCTTCACATAGCAACACTGACAGAAGATGCAAATTTGTATATGGAGATATATGTTGATAAAGGTAGAGGTTATGTTGCTGCAGAAAATAACAAATCTGAATCAATGCCAATAGGAGTAATACCTGTTGATTCTATATATACACCAGTGCATAAGTGTAGTTACAAAGTAGAAAATACAAGAGTTGGCGCTAGAACTGACTTTGAAAAACTTGTATTGGAACTTTGGACTGACGGAAGCATAAACCCACAAGAAGGAGTTTCGCTAGCAGCTAAAATTCTTGTGGAGCATCTTAACCTATTCATTAATCTAAGTGAGAATTTAAGCTCAATGGAGATAATGGTAGAAAAAGAAGAAGGCAAAAAAGAAAAAGTTCTTGAAATGACGATTGAAGAACTGGACCTTTCAGTAAGATCATATAACTGTCTTAAGAGAGCTGGAATCAACACTGTTGAAGAGCTTACCGAAAAGACAGATGATGATATGATGAAGGTTAGAAATCTAGGTAAAAAATCCCTAGAAGAGGTAATTCAAAAACTAGAAGAACTTGGATTTGGATTAAAATCCAGCGAAGACTAGGAAAAGGAGGGACATAGATGGCAACTTACAGAAAACTTGGAATGGTTAGCTCTCATAGAAATCTTATGCTAAGAAACATGACTACGGATTTGTTGAAGCATGGTAGAATAACTACGACAGAGACTAGAGCAAAAGAATTGAAGAGAATGGCAGACAAGATGATAACTCTTGGAAAAAGAGGCGATCTTCATGCAAGAAGACAAGCGCTTTCATATATCTTTGATGAAACTGTAGTAAAGAACCTATTCGAAGAAATAGCACCAAAGTATGCTGAAAGAAATGGTGGATATTCAAGAATAATAAAGACTATGCCAAGACGTGGAGACTCAGCTCCAATGGCAATAATCGAATTAGTTTAATAATACAATCGATTGCTTAAGAGTATTGATACAAAGCTTATTGAACATAATAAAATCAGATGTTTCATGAAATATTTGATAAACAAAAAAACACCCGATTGGGTGTTTTTTTTGTTTAAATAATGAAACCTATTTGATTTTCAAGTTTTTTAAAACTTCACATAGGAAGTCATAAACATGCGATGTCGAAGAAATACTCAGTTTTTCAAATGGTGTATGAACATCGAACATAGTCGGTCCAAGGGACACCATATCGATATCTCCAATTTTTTCCTTTAAGAAGCCACATTCAAGGCCAGCGTGAAGTGCAGCTACTGTAAGTTCTGATTTGAACAGGTCCATATAAACCTTCTTCATGAGCTCCCTGATTGGGGAATCTATCTTAAATTGCCACTCAGGATAATCAGAGACTAAATAATTCTTGCAGCACATGATATTGCTTAGAATGGCAAAACGTTCATTAATCTCGTTTTTAAGCGAATGGACAGAACTTCTTACGGCATTTGAAAATATAAGGGTGTTTCCTTCCTGTCTTAAGATGCCAAGGTTTGAAGAACTTTCAACAAGGCCTTCAATAGCACCACTCATAGTCTGGACCCCAAATGGAGTAAGCCTGATGATACTCATTATATCATCAGCAGATTTTACGGTCATAACTCTAGCAGGTGCTTCAACTTTTGTCAAAATAAGCCGAATTCCGCTATCCGCCACTGAAAATTCATTTGCAAAAGTAGCTTCAAGTGACTTGACAAGCTTCTGGAGCTTATCTGAATCATTATTGCTTATCAAAAATACCATTTCAGATCTTTTGGCAATGGCATTCATTTTTTCGCCACCCGAAATAGTTGAAAGCTCAAACTTCAAATCAGCTTCAAGGGCACTCAATACTCGACCCATCAATTTAAGTGCATTCGCTCGATTCTTATTTATCTCCATGCCTGAATGGCCACCATTTAACCCTTGAATAACAAGTTTATATCCTTCTGACAATTCAGGCTCTGAAGTTTTAAAATTGTATTCAAGGATATTGTTAACACCACCGGCACAGGATGCGAGGAGGGTTCCTTCTTCTTCGGAATCTAGATTTATAAGGATGTCGCCACTTACATTTTCGGGATTAAGGGAAACTACACCGTCCATCCCAGTTTCTTCTTCAACCGTGAAGAGGGCAACGATTGGAGGGTGCGGTATATTCTTAGATTCTAAAATGCTCATTGTCATGGCTATGCCGATACCATTATCGGCACCGAGTGTAGTCCCTTTTGTTTTTATAAAGTCGCCATCAACTATGAGTGGTATTGGGTCGGTTTGAAAATTAAAATCAAAATCATCTGTTTTGACACAAACCATGTCAAGATGACCTTGCAGAATTACAGTGGGCCCATCTTCATAACCTATGGTTGCAGGTTTTTTTATAATTATATTGTTAGATGGCTCTTTTATGACTTCAAGATTTAAGGCTTCTGCAAAGTAGAATAAATAATCAGCTACGGCATCTTCATTTCCAGATTCTCTTGGAATTTTTGTCAGGGCTTCAAAATTTTTAAATACATTTTCTGGTTGCAATTTATTCAATGTTAGTTCCATTACAAATCAACTCCTTCTGTCCATTGGTATGTTTTTTTTCTAATTTCAATGATTTTGCCATTTTCTATCATTTTCTTCAAGATGGGTTCAAGAAATTGTTTAGAATCATTGATTACAGCCTTATGCTTGCTCCAAAATAAAGAACCTTTTGTTCCAGTAATTATTTGCGAAAGTTCAGCTTGATTCAAGACATGTTTTTTCTTAAATGCAGTTACTATTTTTTTCTCACTTTTATGCATCAACTGAGCAATAAGTTCTTCTGATTGTCTTTGTTTTTTTATTGTACCCCATGCCATTAAAAATGTAAATGTAATTGCAAATAAAAGAATTTCAAGCAAAGTCATCCACATAAAATATCCTTTCAATAAATAAACATGTTATTATATTACTCGATTTTTTCAAGAGTTATAAAGTTATTGTTTCTTAAGATGTTGACATAGGATCCTAATCTTTCATAAAGAGGTTCAACTTCCATACCAAATGTTGATTGGAATCCATTTGCTATGGCTTCTACATCCTTTTGACCATCTATGGCAAGCCAGATATAACTTCCGTATTTATCCAAATCTATATTCATGACACTTGGAGTCTTGAATATGGGTCTGATTATCTTGTCAAGTAGCGAATTTCGGTCTATTTGGATTTGAACAACTTCATCTTCAGTTACTATCCATCTAATATTTGCGTTATGGACAGGCATCAATTCTAAAAAATTATCGTTACTAGTGATTTTGCTTTTTTTGACCATATGTTAACACCTTTCTGCTGTTGAGGTCCAGTAGATGAGAATCTCAACAGCATACTTTCATATAAATTAATTAAAATGTTTGTATTTTTTATTACTTAATATTTTTTCTTAAGATTGAGTAATGTACCAGAGTGTATATTAAACCGATAAAGAACAGTAAAGCACCAATTTGACCAATACTGATATTAAGAGCAACATCTACACTGAATACAGCCAATACTGCAAGTGCTATTCCTACCAGACCTTCACCAGCAATAAGACCTGATGAATATAAAATTCCAGAGTCTATTTTATTTTTAAAATTAGCCTCTAAATCTTTATCAGCACTTGATTTTTCAAATCTCTTATCAAGGAAACCTCTCACGATACCGCCTACCATAATTGGGGTAGAAAGATGGATTGGAAGATAAAGACCAATTGCAACTGGAAGTACAGGCAGACCTAATAATTCAATAGTTACACCTACACCAATACCTATGAATACAAGTGTCCAAGGGAGGTTTCCACCCATAACACCTTCGATGACAAGTTTCATCAAAGTTGCCTGAGGTGCTGGCAATTCGGCAGATCCGAATCCCCAGGCACTGTCTAGGAGGATGAGTACATAACCGATTGCAAGAGCAGCTGCAAAGGCACCAATAAGCTCACCAATCTGCTGTTTTCTAGGTGTAGCGCCTAGTAGAAAACCTGTTTTTAAGTCTTGAGATGTATCTCCGGCCATAGCAGCTATTATACATATTATAGCACCTACAGTCAAAGTGGCAATCATACCGGCATGTCCATCGTTACCAGTAGCCTTAAAAGCAATTGCAGTAATTATTAAAGTTGCGATTGTCATTCCTGAAACGGGGTTTGATGAAGAACCAACTAAACCAACAATTCTTGAAGATACTGTTGCGAAGAAGAAACCGAAAATTGCTATTAGCAATCCACCACCAAGGCCTACCGGCACAAATGGGAGCATCATCATTGCAAGTATAACAACTAAAATTCCAATTATTACAACTTTCATTGATAAATCCTGATTTGTTCTGGCATTATTTATGCTATCTCCAGAAGAAGAGTTTAAATCCTTCATAGCTTCAGAGAAGGTTTGGATGATAAGAGGCAGTGATTTAATCAAACTAAATATACCACCAAATGCAACTGCGCCAGCACCTACGTAACGAATATATGAATCCCAGACTCCCCAATAACCTAGTTCACTTATTGGTACTGAAGCTGGATACATAATAACTTCACCCATGCTTCCGATGTTTAATATAAGCGGAATAAATCCCATCCAGCCCAATGCCGCACCAGCCAGCATATAAGATGATATTTTTGGTCCAATTATAAAACCAACACCTAAGAGTGCAGGTAAGACATCGGCACCAATAGCTGCCCCTTTATAACCGGGTATTTCCATTTCAATTTCACTTGGAAATAGTTTTAAGCCATCAGCGATAAATTTATAAGCAGCACCGACAAACATTCCTATAAAAGTAATCTTTGCTTTATCGCCACCTTCTTCGCCAGCCAGAAGAACTTCTGCACATGCAGTACCTTCTGGATAAGGTAAAATTCCATGTTCCTTTACTATTAAAGCTTTTCTAAGTGGAATCATGAACAGAACTCCCAAAATACCACCACAAAGTGCAATAGCGGTGATTTCGAGAATATTTGGAGTTCCCATATTCCATTCTTTCATCCATATGAACATTGCAGGTAAGGTGAAGATGGCGCCAGCGGCCAAGGATTCACCAGCAGATCCTATGGTTTGAACCATATTGTTTTCGAGAATTGATTCTTTTTTTAATATACCGCGTATTATTCCCATAGAAATAACAGCTGCTGGAATAGATGCTGAAATAGTCATACCGACTCTTAGGCCAAGATACGCATTTGCAGCACCAAAGATTACAGCTAAAAGGATTCCTAGAATTATTGATGTGAAAGTAAATTCTGGTAAAATTCTATCTGCAGGAATAAACGGTTTAAATTCCTCAGGATTTTTAATCGACATTTTGTTGCCTCCTAAATTCATTTTGTAGAACTATTAATTTTTTGAATAAATTAATAGTATAAATTTAACATAAAATAATCTGATTTACTATTTTAAATTAAACTATGAAGAATTCAGGTAATATATAATATGATTTACCATTTATGTTACCCCTTCCATAAATTTGATAAAATATATATGAATCAAATATAAAGTACGGCAAATGGGCTTCGTAAGAATACTGAAGCCCGAACCGAAATATTTGATTGCAAACTATTATAATTAGAAATATAATTAGAAAAATTAATACACTTATTGTATGGCTTAACTAAATAATCCTCAACCGTTATAGGTGGCGGGGGCCTTCAAATTAGTCATCTTTAAACAGCTGAAATATAAACGTGATTGAATTAGATGAATATTAACTGGCTTTTTTGTTTTCATATTCAGATGTTTTACTTTCAAGAAAATTATCCTCAAAATCATTTGCAATCTTAAATACCAGCGAAGACATGGCAAGGAGCGCAATCAAGTTGGGTAAAACCATCAGAGCATTGAACATGTCTGCGAGTTCCCAAACAAGAGGGACTTTTATGACTGTACCAAACACAATTACAAGACTAACAAGTACTCTGTAAGGAAGAATGCCTTTTTTGCCAAATAGATATTTTACATTCGATTCCCCAAAGAAATACCAGCCTATAATCGTGGAGAAGGCGAAAAAGAAAAGACAAATAGCGACAAATTTTGTACCAAAACTGCCAAAGCCGTTGGTAAAAGCAGCCTGAGTAAGTTCTGCGCCAGTAAAACCAGATTCTAAAGCGCCCGTAGTAAGGATTACAAGGGCAGTCATTGTACATATGATACCAGTATCAATTATAACTCCAAGTGTTGCAGTAAGACCTTGCTGCGCAGGATGGTCAACTTTTGCAAGGGCATGAGAGTGAGGAGTTGAACCCATACCAGCCTCATTTGAAAACAAACCTCTGGCAACTCCATATCTGAAGGCTTCCTTGATAGTAACACCTATGATGCCTCCTCCAATTGCCTGAGGGTTAAATGCGCCTACAAAGATCATTTTAAAAGCAGGAATAATCATATCTGCATTCATGGCAATTATTGTTCCACTTCCGATAATATAAAACAGCGCCATGAAAGGAACAACTTTTTCAGTAACAGAGTTTATTCTGCTTACGCCACCTGCAACTATTAGCATAACCAATACGGTTACGAAGATTCCTGTAATGATTTTAGGAATTTTAAAAGCAGTATAAACAGATGAAGCAATGGAATTGGCTTGAACCACATTACCCATAAGTCCAAGAGCAAGAATTATGGCAAATGCAAAAAAACCAGCCAGAAACTTACTATTTAGACCATATCTTATATAGTAAGCAGGGCCACCTACTTTTTCCCCATCTTTAAACTGAACAAATTTTTGAGCAATTACTGCTTCTGCAAAAATGGTACCCATACCAAAAAAACCACTTATCCACATCCAGAACACGGCGCCTGGTCCTCCAGATACTATCGCACCAGCAACGCCAGCTAAGTTCCCAGTACCTACCTGGGCAGCAATTGCCGTTGCCAATGATTGAAATGAAGATACTTCGCCTTTAACTTTCGCTTTCTTTTCTTTTTCAAATAAAAATCCAAACGTTTCTTTGAAAGCAACTTTGACTTTTCTGACTTGAATAAATCTCATTCTGAAAGAAAAGTAAATACCCGTACCAAGCAGCAGAAATAGCATAAATGGTCCCCAAAGAACTTTGTTTATAGAAACTACAATTTCCATTAAATCCATAACGATTACCTCCCGAAAAAAAAATTGTACCTATTAGTGCTTCTAAAAAAATCTCGATATGTGATATTTATTTCACTAATATGAGTATAGTATATTAATTGATAAATTTCAAGTATAGTTTAAAAAACAGGTATATTTAACTATAAGTTAAAAAATGAGATTTGCAAACACAAAAGCCATATAGGGTATAATTGCTAAAAACCCTTTCGTTACTGCGTTTTAAATTTAATTAATAAAAATAAAATTTTAAGAAATTAATTTAAAGTTAAAATTTCAAAAAGAATTGAGAAGATGATAAAAGATTATATAGTTTATTTAGAATATATAATTAAATTTAAATGAAATTATGATATTTAATTAACGATATTCGCAATATTTAGAATTTACAAAATAATAACTTTGGGGGGAAATCTACACTAGGTTTCATGCTGACGAAAGTATGTGCGGTGGAAGATGGATTATGAGCGGTTAGCATGAATTGTAAACAGGGGATTTACTTTTATACAATAACAATATAACACTATACAAAAAACCATTTTTGTAATAAAATCAAAGTACGAAGTAAAACTTGATTTAGAGCAAGTTTTAGGGTTTTAAACAACATTATTTTATTAGCATTGGTTTCGAGGAGAAAATATGATAATTAGAAATGGATTGGTATTTTTAGTTGAAAGTGAAGGCTTTATAAAAAAAGATATAGAGTTTAATAATGGGAAAATAGAAAAAATAGGAAAAAATTTGCTAAACCAGAGCAATGACAACGAGTTTGATGCGGAAGGCATGTATGTAATGCCGGGGCTTATCGATGCCCACTCTCATATAGGAATGTTTAATGAATCAATGAGATGGGAAGGTGAAGATGGAAATGAGGAATCTGATCCAGTAACTCCAAATATGAGTGCTGTCGATGGAATAAATCCGTTTGATATTTCATTTAAAGAAGCGCTTGAGGGCGGGGTAACCACGGTATCAACTGGACCGGGAAGTGCCAATGTTGTTGGAGGAACATTTGCCACTATATCTTTATATGGTAATATTATAGATAATATGGTAATCCATAGCCCATCAGCTATGAAATGTGCATTTGGAGAAAATCCCAAAGAAGTTTTTGGACAAAAAGGCAAGGCTCCAGTTACCAGGATGGGAATTGCAGCCATACTAAGAGAAACCCTGACTAAGGCAGAAAATTATATTTCAAGAAAAGAAGATGCCGCCTACAAAGGTGAACATTTTGACATAGATCCTAAAATGGAAGCTATGATACCTGTAATTGAAAAGGAAATACCGCTTAAAGCACATGCTCACAGGGCTGATGATATCTGCACGGCGATCAGGATTGCAAAGGAATTTAGTGTAAAACTGACTTTAGAACACTGTACAGAGGGGCATCTGGTTGCGGGGTACATAGCAGAGGAAGGAATCTGTGTCCAAGTTGGACCAACATTTGGAAACAGGTCTAAAATAGAACTTACGAATAAGAGCTTTGAGACCGCAAAGATATTAAATGAAAGAGGTGTCAAAGTATCAATAATAACAGATCACCCGGTAATTCCGCAGCAATCATTAAATATGTGTGCTGCAATGGCGGTAAAAGCGGGGATGGACGAATTTGAGGCACTCAAGTCAATAACTATAAATCCGGCAGAAACTCTCAACATAGATCATATGAAGGGTCAGCTAAAAGAAGGAATGGACGCCGATATAGTAATATGGAACAAGCATCCTCTTGATTTGCAGGCAGAAACGCTAAGAGTGTATGTAAACGGCGAGGAAGTTTTTGGCAGATAAACCGACAATCAATGAAAATTAAATGATAATGAATATCTAGACCAGTTGGAGTATTTCTGACTGGTCTTTTTATATTTTGTTTGGTATTTGAGTAAACAAAGAATGATTGGGTATACAAAGAATAATTGGGTATACTTCAAAGAAATAGATAATCATAATTAAAGGGAATAATGGAGGGGATTTAATGATAAATTTAAGCAAATGGGAATTAAAGAAATCTGATATGGATATTGCCGTAAAATTTGAGGATTTCAATTTTAAGACTACAAAGGACATAGAAACGCTAAATGGAATAATAGGCCAGGTGAGAGCGGTGGAAGCCCTCAAATTCGGTATAAACATGAAAAATGATGGATATAATATATATGTATCGGGAGAATCTGGAACTGGAAGAAAGAGCTATTCGGTTTCACTTATAGAAAAAGTTGCAAAAACTATGAAAGTGCATAAAGATTATGTTTATGTTTTTAATTTTTTAAAAACTGATGAGCCAATTGCATTATCATTTGTGCCAGGAGGAGGAAGATTATTTAAGAAAGATATGGAATCTTTTTTAAACAGGATTATAAAGGAAATACCAAAGTCTTTTTCAAATTCAGAGTATGAAACAAGATATCAGGACATTGTGATGAAATTTGAACAGCTAAGTGGAGCCTACCTTTCGGAATTGAACCTGATAGCTCAAGATAAAGGGATTAAATTTGTACCATCACCAAAAGGCCTGATGTCATTTCCTGTAAAAGAGGATGGAACAAATTATCAGGAGGAGGAGTACAGCGCTCTGGAGCCAGAAAAAATTGAACAGATTCAAGAAAACAGCAAAAGTCTTTCGAAAGACTTTAATGAATACATGAATAAAATGAAAGAATTGGACCTGAAAATATCCGATAAAATACTGCATCTGGAGAAACAGGTAGTAGATAGGATAGTCAGCTATTACATTGCTGATATGAAAGAAAAACATGAGGATAACACTAAGGTAATAGAATATCTTGAGGCGCTTCAACAGGATATTGTAGGGCATACCAGCTTTTTCAAAGGAAAAGAAAAAGAAGAAACAGTAAATCCCCTCATGCTACTAAGGAGAGAAGATCCAAAACAGTTTATGTCAAGGTATGATGTAAACCTGTTTATAGATAATACAGATTTGGAATCAGCACCTATATTGCTTGAGCGAAATCCAAGTTACTATAACTTGATTGGTTTTGCTGAATACAAAAATGAGAATGGAATGTTTGCCACTGACTTCATGAGCATAAAACCAGGAGCTCTTCACAAGGCAAATGGAGGATATCTAGTTGTAAATGCAAAGGATTTATTGCAGAATCCACTTGCCTGGGATGGGCTTAAGAGGAGTATAAAAAGCAAAAAAGTAATGATTGAAAATCCATTTAAGCAAAGCTTGGCGCTTATGACAACTGGACTAAAGCCAGAACCCATTGAGCTTGATATAAAGATAGTCTTAATAGGGGATATGCAGATATATTCATTATTATATTACTATGATGATGATTTCAGAGAACTGTTCAGAATAATGGCGGATTTCGACATTGAGATAGAAAAAAACAGTGAAAATGAGATTAAGTTTGCAAAATTCATAGCAGATTTTTGCGAGGTGAAAAACCTTAAGCATTTTGACAGAGATGCTGTCGTAGAAACCCTTAAATATTCCATAAAAAATGCGGGGGATAAAAGCAAAATAAGCGCAAGATTCAATAAGATAACAGAAATTATATATGAATCAAATGCCCTGGCGGAAGCTGACCAAGAGTTCATTCAAGCCAAGGATGTCAAAATGGCAATCCACAAAAAAAGGACAAGAAACAGCAAAATTGAAGATAGAATGAACGAAATGTACAAAGATGGGAGCTATTTAATTGATGTGGATGGAAAAAAAGTAGGACAAATAAATGGTCTTGCAGTCATGCAGGTAGGAGAATCCATGTTTGGCAAACCTTCAAGGATTACGGCATCAAGCTATAAAGGGAGATACGGCGTCCTCAACATAGAAAGGGAGGTCGCTCATTCGGGAAGCATACACGATAAAGGCGTATTAATTTTAAATGGATATATTGGAAATAGATATGCAAAAGAAAAGGTTCCAGCTATAACTACTTCAATAACCTTTGAACAGAATTATTCAGGGATAGATGGAGATAGTGCCTCATCAACAGAGCTTTATGTTATACTTTCGAGTATAGCCGATATTCCAATAAATCAGGCAATCGCCGTGACAGGATCTTTATCACAAAAAGGGGAGATACAGCCTATAGGTGGAGTAAATGAAAAAATAGAAGGTTACTATGATGTCTGTAAAATCAAAGGCATGACTGGAAAACAGGGCGTCATGATACCAATACAAAATGTTAAGAATCTTATGCTCAGAGATGACATAATAAAGTCCGTAGAAGAGGGCAAATTTCATATTTATGCAATAAGCAGTGTTGAGGATGGACTTCAGATATTAACCGGACTTACTATGGCTAAAATTGATGAAAAAGTTAAAGAAGCTTTTATAAAATTCAGTGAACATTGTGATGACAAAAAAGGCGAAAAGGAAGAATAGGAAGCAACTGAAAATGCAAATTGCGGATAATCTTATATGGTTAATAAGATTATCTTTTTTTTGAAAAAATATAATTTAATATTCATGATGCAAAAAATAAATAGATATGTTATATTTACAATATAACGATAAAATATGGAGGCGCAAAATGAATGCAGAAATTATAGCAGTAGGAACGGAATTACTTCATGGAGATATTGCAAATACCAACGCTCAGTATATAAGTAAAGAATTTGCAAAAATAGGAATAGATGTACATTTTCATACAGTAGTAGGAGATAATGCAAAGCGGATGAAAATGGCATTTGATATAGCGCTCTCAAGAGCAGACATTGTAATCTGTACAGGTGGCCTGGGTCCGACACAGGATGACATAACAAAAGAAATTGTAGCGCAGCACCTTGAGTTACCCATGCTAATGCATGAGGAAAGTAAAAAACATCTGGAAAACAGATTTGCACAAAGAAATAGAATTATGACTCAAAATAATTTGAGACAGGCATATTTTCCAAAAGGAGCTATTGTACTTGAAAATGATAATGGAACGGCAAATGCCTGTATAATAGAGACCAATCAAAAAATAATGATACTGCTTCCGGGTCCGCCAAGAGAGATTCAGCCTTTGATGGAAAAGGATGTTATGGGATATCTGAAGAAGTATTCGAATCAAGTTGTACTTTGCTCAAAGATACAGGTGCTTAATATAGGCGAATCGACTGCTGAGACTTTAATCATGGATATCATAGAGAGTCAGACCAATCCTACGATTGCTTCATATGCAGGAAGTTCAAGTGTTGTTTTTAGAGTTACTGCAAAAGCAGATTCGCAAGAAGAAGCAATAGAATTAATCAATCCTGTAGTAAAAGAACTTATGAGAAGATTCGGAGACAACGGGAGCATACTGGAGAAGGAGTATTAAATATGCAAAAAACCGCACTTGTTTTTGCCGGAGGAGGATCAAGAGGGGCATATGAAATGGGGGTATGGAAGGCAATCATAGAATTGGACATACCTATTCATATTGTATGTGGAACATCAATAGGCGCTATAAATGGAGCAATGGTAGCACAAGGGGACTTTGAAGAAGCACAGAAAATGTGGGATACGGTTCAGACCAGTGAAGTTTTCGCAGTACCGGTAAATGATGATGAAAATATGAAAGAAAAAGTAAAGAAGACTTATGGGGCATTTGCAAAAGACTTGTTTCATGGAGGCACGGATACCAGTCCGCTTAAGGTTACTTTGGAAAAATATTTTGATGAGAAGAAAATACGAGAATCTAAGATAGCGTATGGTCTGGTAACTGTCGAGAAAGAAACCATGAAACCCTGGGAAATGTTTGTTGAAAATATTCCTCAGGGTAAATTAGTAGATTTTGTGCTTGCGAGTGCATCGATATATCCAGCAGTAAGACCGTATACAATAGATGGGATAGATTTTATAGACGGAACCTACTATGACAACCTGCCGGTAAGTATGGCCCTTGAAAAAGGGGCAGAAAAGATAATTGCAGTGGATTTGGGCGCGTTTGGAAAAGTCAACAGAGAGCTTATTGATTCGCTTGAAAATCTGGTTTACATCAAGAGTTATTGGGATTTGGGGCTAACTTTAGTTTTTGACAGAGATAATATAAAAAAAATACAAAGATATGGATATCTAGATGCAATGAAAGCCTTTGGTGTATTTGATGGGTACGCCTACAGTTTTGTGAAAAATAGTTCTATAGAGATTGACAAAGATTTCAAAAGAGAAGGCAGACTTGCAAAGAAGCTGGGGATATCATCGGGAAAACTCAGATATTCAATATCGGATAAGGTAATATCGAGTAAATGGAGAAAGATTATAAAAGACAGGAATTCAAGAAAGGAGACCCAGATTTCAGACTTTCTGTTGAGCGCAGAACTTGCAGCAGAGATATTAAACATAGATCCGGCTAAAATATATACGATTGAAATAATGTCTGAGAGGATTCAAGAAGAACTTGGAAAAATAGAAGCGAGTCCCATGGACCGGGAGACAAAAGGCGCTAAAAGAGTGAAAAATATTATAGGTGCATTGGCCATGGTAGATAAAAAAAAGCGATTCAAAAACATAGCAGTAGAATTGAGCTATCTGTTTGAGAACGAAGAAGAGATAGCTGCAACCCGACTTGCCAGCTTATATACTGAAGAATTTTTTGCGGCACTTTACGTGGCTATAAAGGGACTTGTCTAATCTAGGAAAATGTTTTCCTGGAAACGAATGAAGGAAAATAGGTGTTTTTTTCAAAAAACTATTGACATTTACACGAAATAGCTATATGATTTAAATTATCAAATGCGAGTTATTAGAAATAGTTAAGGAGGTATCGACGATGATGAGAAGCTACAGGCAACTCAGGATAAGATTTAATAAAAATTTAATATCAAGTATCGTTGATACAGAGAGTAACTATGAAAGTAATCGCAGCGAGCCAGTGGAGGTGTAAGACTGGCATTATAATCATTAGTGAAGAGGACTGTTGAGATTGAATCGACAAAGCTATTTGGCAAGTATCGATCACGTGGCATGCGTTAAATGTATTAAGTGAACCTGAGTCTGAGGAATTTTACAAATAGGATAATGGTTAATTAGAGTGGTACCGCGGGTTAATTATAACTCGTCTCTTTTACAGAGGCGAGTTTTTTTGTTGGAAAAAATAGAATTTAAATTTAACTATCAAAAAGGGAGAGAAAAAAATGAAAAAATTATTAAGCACAATACTAGTAGGAATAATGGCAATTACAATGTTGACAGCATGTAGCAGCGGGGCTGATGCAACAGAACCTGCAAATAAACTTGAAGCGATAAAAGCATCTGGCAAACTTGTAGTAGGAACGTCTGCAGACTACCCACCATATGAGTTCCACATGATAATAGATGGCGTAGATACAATTGTGGGCTTTGACATGGACGTGGCAAAGGCAATAGCTGAAGGTCTTGGAGTTGAACTTGAAATAAAAGATATGGGCTTCGATGCAGTTCTTGCAGGCGTAGGAACAGGAATGATAGACATGGGGGTTGCGGGTATAAACAATACACCAGAAAGAGAAGATTCAATGGACTTCAGTAATGTATACTACAAAGCAAGCCAGACTGTAATAGTAAAATCAGAAAATGTAGGCACTTACAATACAAATGATGATTTAAAAGGTAAAATAATAGGTGTGCAAATTGGAACGCTTCAGGAGAGCATAGCTCAGGAAATTGAAGGCGCTACAGTGAAATCACTTTCTAAAGTTACAGACCTTGTATTAGAACTTAAAACAGGAAAAATAGATGCAATCATGTTAGAAATGCCAGTTGCAGGTTCATATGCAAAGCAGAATGATGATTTAGCAGTAGCAGAAGGCATAGTTTTTGAAAAAATGGAAGGCGGATCTACCGTAATAACTGCAAACGATGAAACAGAGCTTATGGAAGAGATAAACGCAGTAATTGCACAGCTGCTTGCAGACGGAAAAATAGATCAATTTGTTGCACAGGCAAATGAACTGGCAGAAAAGGCAGCAGAATAAGAAAGTGAAATACGGAGGAAAATAATGCTAAGCATACTAATTAAATATTCATCATATTTTTTAACAGGACTTAAATATACACTTGAACTTTCAATAATATCAGTACTAATAGGGATTGCAATCGGATCCCTGTTGGCACTCTTGAAGCTGTCAAAACGTAAACTGCTGAGATTCATAGCATCGGTATATATAGAGGTTGTAAGAGGGACACCTATGATAACACAGCTGTTCATAGTATACTTCGGATCATATGTACTATTTGGCTGGAACATGAATCCTTTCATAGCGGGTATAATAGCCGTAAGTTTAAACAGCGGAGCCTATGTAGCTGAAATAGTCAGATCAGGGATTCAATCCATAGACAAGGGTCAGATGGAAGCGGGAAGAAGTCTGGGAATGTCACAGGGAGTGACCATGAAAGAAATAATAATACCCCAGGCAATAAAAAACATACTTCCTTCACTTTGCAATGAATTCATAACTGTAATAAAAGAAACATCGATAGTATCGGTAATAGGGGTTACAGACCTTATGTACAACGTAAATATAGTAAGAGGGATAAGTTTCAAACCACTTGAGCCACTTCTTATAGCGGCCGTAATGTATTTCTTGTTAACATTTGGACTGTCTAAGGCAGTGAATATCTTAGAAGGGAAGTTGAAGGAAAGTGATTAAAATAAAAAATTTAAAGAAGAGCTTTGGAAAAAAAGAAGTTCTCAAAGGAATAGATTTAGAAGTAACTCAGGGTGAAGTTATGGTAATAATAGGCCCATCAGGATCTGGTAAAAGTACACTTCTAAGATGCCTTAATCTCTTAGAGACTCCAGACAGTGGAGATATGTACCTGGATGAGGAGTTAATAACAGATCCTAAGGCAAATGTGGATAACGTAAGAGAAAAAATGGGAATGGTGTTTCAAAATTTCAATCTTTTTCCACATAAAACCGTAATTCAAAATATAATGTTGGCGCCAATGAAGGTGAAAAAAGAATCTCAGGAAGTAGCAGAGCAAAATGCAATGAAATTGCTTGAAAAGATGGGCTTGATTGAGAAGAAGGATGTTTACCCCAATTCACTTTCCGGAGGACAAAAACAAAGAGTTGCAATTGCAAGAGCGCTTGCCATGAACCCGGAAGTAATGCTTTTTGATGAAGCAACGTCAGCGCTTGACCCGGAAATGGTTGGTGATGTACTTTCGGTAATGAAGGAACTTGCCAGAGATGGAATGACCATGGTTGTGGTAACTCACGAGATGGGTTTTGCCAAGGAAGTTGCAGATGATGTAATTTTCATGGAAGATGGAATGATAGTCGATGAAGGAACACCAGAGCATATATTTGAAAAAACTCAAAATGTCCGTACTAAGGAATTTTTATCCAAAGTTTTATAGTGTAATAATACAGGAAAGGAAGGGAAATGTTCATGGCAGAATATATATTTAAATACGGCAAGGGTGAAATAGCGCTTAATATAAATGAAGGCAATGTTATAGGTCAATTGCATGGAAACAGCAAAGAAGCGATAGAAAATATAGGCCAGGAACTGCACAAAACCCTGGAAAATCCTATTGACAGCCTTCCCCTCAAAGATTTGATAGGCAGTGATGAAAATATAACGCTGGTAATTAGTGATATGACAAGGTATTGGATGAGACAAGACCTTGTCATTCCGCATATAATAGATTATTTAAATCAAAATGGAGTAAAAGATGAAGCGATAACAATACTTATTGCAAATGGCACTCATCTTCCAGCACCAAAGTCTGAAATCGAGATGCTCGTAACCAAGGCGATTGCAGAGCGAATAAAAGTGGTCAATCATGAGTGTGAATCGGAAGAACTCGTTTATGTAGGAACTACAACAAGAGGTACTAAGGTAGAACTCAATCCACTTGCGGTAAATCAAAAGACCATATGCCTTGGAGCCGCAGCGCATCATCTTATGGCGGGTTTTGGAGGCGGAAGAAAAAGCATTCTTCCTGGAGTGGCATCTAAAAAATCAATTAATCAGAATCATATACATGCTCTTTCTCCAAATGAGCCATGTTCAAATCCACTTATCGGGAATAATAAATTAAGCGGAAATCCGCTAAATGAAGATATGTGCGAGGCGGCGGCAATGGTAAATCCATTGTTTATAATAAATCTTGCAATGAACCCTCAGGGAAAGCTTTGCAGAATATTTTCAGGAAACTGGATGACTTCATGGCTGGAGTGCTGCAAATATGTCGATGAAATGTACAAAGTCGAGATATCTAAGAAGGCAGACATTGTAATAGCCGGGTGTGGAGGATATCCTAAGGATATGTCGATGTATCAATCAACGAAGGTAGTTGACAATGTAGAAGGTGCCGTCAAAGAAGGTGGAACGATAATCCTGATATCAGAGTGCTGTGAAGGTGGCGGACCAGAAGAATATTTCGGGTGGAGCAAATTCTTAAAAACGGGAGATTTGGACAAACAGCTCAGAGCTGCTTTTAATATACCCGGATATGTATTTTATCAAAATTGTGAAGTTGCAGAACGTATAAATCTGGTATTGCTTTCAAGTATAGATAAAGAGAAGCTGGCGCCCATGGGAATAACGACATTTAACACAGCAGAAGAACTTTTAAAGAACCTTGATTTTGAAAATAAAGATATATATATTATAGAAAAAGGTGGAACTGTTATTCCTCAGCTCAGTACGGAAAAAGTGACATAGTAACAGGAAGGATGAATTGCTTATGAAAAATATTATTTCGAAAAGGTATCAAAAATCTGAAAAAACAGCAATGGGAGAAGTTTTTGATTTTTTGGGAAAGTATGACGATATCATAAATTTGAGCATAGGAGATCCAGATCTTATCACGCCAGAGATTATAATCGAAAAAATGGCGCAGGATGCAAAGGATGGCCATACAAAATATACACCTTACAGAGGCTACGAGGAATTGAGGCAGGAAATAGCCAATTTCTACAAGGATGAATATGATGCGAAGGTAGAAGATTCAGAGATATTCGTTTCTACAGGTGGCTGCGTAAGCATGTATCTCGCTCTGGAAGCTATTTTAGATGACGGAGATGAAGTAATAATACCAGATCCATATTTCGTTCCATATCCATCGCAGGTGAAGCTGGCAAGAGGTAAGGCGGTAATGCTTCCAACCTATGAAAATGAAGGTTTTCAAATAAATATAGAGCGCTTAGAAAAGCTGGTTTCAAAAAAAACCAGGGCGATAATCTTAAACTCGCCAAACAATCCTACAGGAGCATGCCTGAATCTGGAAACCCTCAATAAAATAGCTGATTTTTGTGAAAAACATGATATTATAGCAATAGCTGATGACATATACACCGCATTTTCATTCGGCGAAGAATTTATACCTATAATGAAGATAAAGAATATGAAAGAAAGAACCATAACCATAAACAGTTTTTCAAAAAACTTTATAATGACTGGATTCAGAGTGGCTAACATAATTGCGCCTGAAAATGTGATAGAAACAATACAACAAATAAATGAAAATGTCGTATTTACAACACCGTCAATATCTCAAAGAGCAGCACTTCACGCACTAAGACTCAGACATGAAATTCAGCCACCGATAGTAGCCGAATTCAAAGCCAGAGTGCAGTATTGCGTAGAAAGAATAAACAAGATGAAAAACATGACAACCCTGCCAGTAGGTGGAAGCTTCTATGTATTTCCCAATATAAGTGCTACGGGGATGACTTCCGAGCAGGTATGCAAACTCATAATGCAAGAAGCGCATGTTCTTATGCTTCCTGGGAATGCCTTTGGAGAATGTGGAGAAGGACACCTTAGAATTGCTTGCACCGTAGGAATTGATAAATTAGAAGAAGTTTTTGACAGAATAGAAAAAATGAATATATTTTCAAATTAAAAGAGAGGATTTTCCTTTCTTTTTTTTATGAAAAATATATCAAAAACTCTAAAAATGAAGTATAATAAAATAATTGGAGGCTTAAATTCGTAGGATAGCTTACAATTTAACAAAGTTAGGCATAATTTTGCGTTAAAATTCATTTTCAATAAATTCGGTTCAAATAAATTAAGTTTAAATTAATTTTAAACGACAAAATAGATAAAAAATTAACAGATAAATACTTACGGTTGCAGCGAAGTTGAAATTGTATCAGGCTGATACTGCAGAATATAATAAGTTGATGTGAAAAACATAGGAAGGCAGGAATATGAAACTTAAATTGGGTTTGGCTCAGCTCCAGGTATCGGAATCGAAAGAGGATAATATTCATAAAGCCGAGATGGCAATAAACGAATTAGCAAATCAAGGAGCAGATATTGTTGTGCTCCCTGAGATGTTTTCCTGTCCATATAAAACAAGCCTGTTTCCAATATATGCAGAAGCTGAAGGCGGGCATACCTGGAAAAGGATGTCGGCAGCAGCAAAAGAAAATAATATAATCCTTGTGGCGGGCTCGATACCAGAATTAGATATGGAAAAAATATATAATACATCATTTGTATTTGGCAGGGATGGAAAACAACTGGGTAAGCACAGAAAAGCTCATCTGTTTGACATTAAAATAAAAAACGGGCAGTACTTCAGGGAGTCGGACACCCTTGCCCCAGGAGATAAGGCCACTGTAATTAGCACTGAATTTGGAAAAATCGGGATTGCAATATGCTATGACTTTAGATTTCCGGAGCTGTCCAGAAAAATGGTATTGGAAGGGGCTAAAATAATAATTGTGCCAGGAGCCTTCAACATGACAACGGGGCCTGCGCACTGGGAGCTATTGTTCAGACAAAGAGCCGTTGACAATCAGGTCTACTGCGTAGGGGTAGCGCCAGCCAGGGATGAAGAGGGGGGCTATGTTTCATATGCCAATTCAATAGTGACTTCTCCCTGGGGAGAAATTGCCATGAGGCTTGGGACGAAAGAGGAACTTGCAATTGCAGAAATCGATCTGGATTATATAGATGAAATTAGAGATCAATTGCCATTGCTTAAACACAGAAAATCAGAGATATATTAATCATAAGCATTACTAAAATCAGGAGGATATATGTTATTTGGAACCATCGTAAATTCAATCGCAATCATAATTGGGTCATTAATTGGACTTGTTGCAAAAAAAGCTATACCGCAGAGAATGGGAGATTTGATTATGACAGCAATACCAATTGTAGTCATGGTGCTTGGCGTTCAATTTGGAATTGCAAGTTCAAATATTTTAATTGTAATAGTAAGCTTAATAGTAGGAGCAATAATAGGGGAATTAATCGATATAGATAAGAAGCTTGATGATTTTGGAGGAAAGATTCAGCAAAAGATAAAAGGGAAAGACAGCAATTTTTCAGTCGCGTTTGTATCGTGTACACTGATATATTGCGTAGGATCTATGGCTATTTTAGGCTCTATTGAGAGCGGAATAAATATGAACCATAGTATTTTGTACACTAAGGCATTGTTAGATGGGGTATCTGCCATATTTTTTGCATCTACACTTGGGGCGGGGGTATTATTTTCAAGCATAAGCGTGTTCATATATCAGGGCTCGTTAACACTTTTGGCAGGCTATGTAGCACCATTTCTCTCTTCGTCAGTAGTAACTGAAATGAGTGCGACGGGAGGCATACTTCTTATTGCACTTTCATTTACGATTCTTGGAATAAAGAAAATCAAAGTGGCAAACCTGCTTCCAGCTATTTTTATGCCGATAATACTCATGCTTTTCATAAAATAGGATTTAGCAAAGTGTAATCCGAAAATTTTCAACGCGTATATAATAGAAAGAAAGGTAACAAACATGATAAGTAGCAGTATTATACAATCTTTCCATGATATGATATCTCAAATTGCAGCACCAGCGATGGTAGTATCAAAAAATGGAGATATATTATCAGAAAATAGTAGTATACAAGATATCTTAGAAATTTTGGGAACCGACAAAATTAACAATATAAAGGAAATTGATGATAAATTTAGCGAAGAAATGGATGCATGCGAGGAGTTTACCTTTAAAGAAATGAACTTCAAAGGTAAAAAATGCAGGCTTGTTTCCAATGATAATATTGAATATTTCCTGTATGTATTCAATAAATCGACATCCGAAGAGAGAGTTATAAACAGCGTGATTGAGCATATCGATGAGATAGTAGTAATTTTTGATGAAAATGGAGTAATCGAAAGAATGAATTCTATATGTGATGAAATTCTCCCGTTTTGCAAGACCGATGTACTTGGAAAAGACATCTATCAACTTGTAGAATCAGGAGAGGTGTGTGACCCCATTATAATAAAGATGCTGGAGGCAAGAGACAAGGTCTATCAAAATGTGGTTTACCCATCTGGAAAGATAATAGCCTATACGGCGATTCCTATTTGGAACTCTAACAATAAACTAAAAGGTGGAGTTCTCACAGGAAGGGATATTTCGAGGATAGCAAACCTTGAAAAGAAAATAAAACTCGATGAACGCGAAGACGAAGATGAATTTCAAGAGCCTAAAGAATATGTAAGTGTAAGCAAAGAGATGAAGAAAGTAAAAAAACTTATACTCAGAGCTGCACGATCTGATTCTTCAATATTTATAACTGGAGAAACAGGTGTAGGTAAAGAGGTTGTAGCAAGGTATATTCATAACAACAGTTCGAGAAGAAAAAAACCATTCATAGCGGTAAACTGCGGGGCGATACCGGCAGAATTAATCGAGTCGGAGCTTTTTGGATATGAAGAAGGAGCCTTTTCGGGAGCAAAGAAACAGGGCAAAGCCGGGATAATTGAACTTGTAGATGGTGGAACCCTATTTTTGGATGAAATAGGAGAACTTCCTTATGATATGCAGAAAAAACTGTTAAGAGTAATTCAGGAAAATGAAGTTACCAGAGTTGGAGGAATTACCTCCAAAAAAATAGATGTAAGATATGTAAGTGCCACCAATATATCCGTAGAGGAACTCCATAATCCTAAGAATTTCAGGCAGGATTTGTATTTCAGATTAAGCGTAATACCTATAAGGGTACCATCACTGCGGAATCGAAAAGATGATATTATACCGCTTTGCAATCACTTCCTGGCAATTTATAATGAAAAATATAAAAGAAATGTCAGAATTTCAAAACGCGTTGGGGAAATAATGCTTAAAAATCCTTGGAGTGGAAACGTCAGAGAACTTAAAAATGTTGTGGAAAGGCTTGTTGTGCTTTCAAATCATGATCTGGTAGGAGAAGATCAGTTTGAAATTCTGATGAATCTAGATGGGATGGATTATGACTATGATATGGTTGAAGGTGATTTTGACAAGGATAGATCGCCTATAAGCATTAATCAGGAAATGACTCTTGATGAAGCTATAAAGTGTATAGAACAGATGATGATTAAAAATGCAATCGAAAAATACGGAAGCATACAAAGAGCAGCAAAAGAAATAGGTATAGATCCAAGTACGATACACCGTAAAATTAAGAGTGGGCAACTGAAGTTATGATAAATACTGTTGCAGATTGCAAGGGTGCGTAGCAATGTGCAACAGTATTTGTAAGGGTTAAAAATGTTGATAGTTAAAAAACGAACAAGCTGAAATGTATAATAGATTATTTTTTAACAAAAAAAACACCTTAAACTATTGAAAAATGAATGTTAATAAAAAAACAATAAAAATAAAAAGCAAGTTTTCTTCCAAATTGGAACGGAACTTGCTTTTTTAATTGGCATAGGAGGTGCGGTGATGAACACACAAAAAAAGAATTCATTAGTATTACCTTTTTCAGTAGCATCGGTATGGTTTGGAGCACACGTTGGAGGAGGATTCGCCACAGGAAGTCAAGAGGTGAATTTTTTCGTAAAATTTGGCTGGATGTCAATTTTTTTACCGGCAATATCAGTTATATTTTTAGGTCTTGCTTATAGGGAATCGCTTATTATGGCAAGGAACCATGAAACTTATAATTATAGGTCTTGGGCAATAAAGATGTATGAACCATATGATAAAATTTTCGCAACATTATTTGAAATGTGTTACCTGGTTATCGTACTGTTAGGAACCGGAGGCACAATAGCCGGATCGGCAGCACTTATGCAGGAGTGGGGAATGCCTTACGTTGCAGGTGTAGTTATAACCGGAGCAATATTCTACATATTGACTATATTTGGAGCAGGATTAATAAGAAAAGCATCAAGTTTTTTGACAGTAGTTATATTTTTGGTGTTGACTACATTATGCATAATAGGAATATCGGCAAATGCAGATAATCTTGTAAGAATAGTATCTTCACATGACCAACCAGTTTCCATTGGGAAATCATTATATATGGCTTTAAAATACGCGGGATTTCAATCGGTTGTAATCGCGATAATATTAAGTGCAAGTGACGTAATAAAGACAGATAAAGAAATCAACCTGACAATTATTTTTGGAGTGCTGATGAACGGAGTTATGATAACGCTGGCATGCGTCATGTTATTATCATGGATGCCGGGATCTGGGGAAGAAACACTTCCAGTGCTTTATGTATGCAAGCAGCTGAACATGCCTTGGTTATATAATGCATACTCAATTATACTTTTTGCAGCATTCGTAACAACTGGAATAAGTTGCGTTTTTGGAGCTGTAGCAAGATTTGAGAATACATTTAAGAAACCTGAAAACATTACAATGAGACGTGGAATTATATCGCTCTTGGCTATGATTCTTTCAATGGGAGTTTCCTTATTTGGACTTACCAACATAGTTAAAATAGGATATGGATACCTTGGCGTAGTAGGAATATTTGCAGTAATAATACCATGTATAGTAGTTGGAAAAATAAAAAATAAGAAATTCAAAGAAGAAAAAGAAAAAAGATTATCAGCTTAGAAACCTGATTCAAATCAAAATACTAAATAAGCAGAAAATATATCGTTAAGGGATATATTCATATATATATATCAAAATATTAGGAGGCATTTATAATGGAACAGGGACAGGCAATATTACAAGGCGTTAAGGTTGTAGAACTGGCAACTTTTGTAGCGGCACCAAGCTGCAGCAAGTTGATGGCAGACTGGGGAGCAGATGTAATAAAAGTAGAAGCATTATTTGGGGATGCAATCAGAGGAATGGGTGGAACATTTAATGCACCTATGACTGCCGATGAAAATCCGATGTACGAACTTGAAAATGGAAATAAACAGGGAATTGCCATAGATATCAAGGATCCAAAAGGAATGGAAATTTTATACAAACTGCTTGAAGAAGCAGACGTGTTCGTAACAAACATAAGAGAACAGTCACTTGCAAAGAGCGGCCTTTCTTATCACCAGCTTAAAGAGAGATTTCCAAAGCTGATACATGCACATATTCTTGGCTACGGCGAAGAAGGACCATTGAAAGACAAACCAGGATTTGACTACACAGCGTATTTTGCAAGAGGCGGCGTAAGCATGTCACTTATGGAAAAGGGAACATCGCCAGCTAACACAGCAGCAGGCTTTGGGGATCACTACGCAGGAATGGGACTTACTGCAGGAATATTGGCAGCACTTTACAGACAGGCAAAAACAGGTCAAGGCGAAAGAGTAACCTTAAGTCTATACCATGCAGCACTATTTGGAATGGGACTTATGATAACTACTGCGCAATATGGAAATGAAATGCCTCTTTCAAGAAAATTCCCTAACAATCCACTTATGACAACATATGAATGTGGAGATGGAAGATGGATACAACTTGCATTAATACAGTACAACAAGTGGTTCCCGAAATTCTGTAAGGTTATCGACAGAGAAGATCTTATAACAGAAGAAAAATTCAACAGCATCACAGCCGTTGTGGGATGTGTAAATGAACTTGTAACAATTGTTGAAAATGAGATGAAGAAAAAGACTGTTGAAGAATGGTCAGTTCTTTTGGAAGAAGCCGATCTGCCTTTTGAAAAACTTCAGACAGTAACAGATGTTCTTGAGTGCGAGCAGGCATGGGCGAACAACTACCTTTTCAAGACTAAGTACTCAAACGGAAATGAAGGAATACTAGTTGATACTCCAGTAAGATTCCAAAATATGGGAATCAAAGAATATCAGGCAGCTCCAAAGCTTGGAGAACATTCAGATCAGATTCTTGAAAGTATTGGCTACAAAAAAGAGGAAATAGCAGAATTAAAGAACAATAAAGTAATTATATAACAATGCAGGGATATAGAGACGAGGATGAATTATGTATACAATGGGATTAGACATCGGTTCAACAGCTTCAAAGGGAGTGGTTTTGAAAGATGGCAAGGAGATTATAGCTACATCGGTCATAGCTTCTGGAACAGGAACAAGCGGACCTGAAAGAGTTAGAGCGGAGTTAAGTGAAAAAACCAATCTAACAAGAGCAGATTTCGAAAAAATTGTTGTAACTGGATATGGAAGAATGAACTATGAAGATGCAGATAAGCAGATAAGCGAACTGAGTTGTCACGCCAAAGGAACGAGCTTCCTTGTTGAAGGCGTAAGAACCATAATAGACATAGGCGGACAGGATGCGAAAGCGCTTGTGTTAGACGAATCAGGTATACTGCAAAATTTTGTTATGAATGACAAGTGCGCGGCAGGTACAGGTAGATTTCTGGATGTAATGGCTAAAATTCTTGAAACTGAGGTTTCAAAACTTGGTGATATATCGCTTAAATCAGAAAAAGAAGTATCGATAAGCAGTACATGTACAGTATTTGCAGAATCAGAAGTAATATCCCATCTTTCAGCAGGAGAAAATACAGAAGACATCGTAGCAGGAATTCATAGCTCTGTAGCAAAAAGAGTATCGAGTCTCGCAAAAAGAGTTGGAATAAAAAATAAGGTTGTCATGGTAGGCGGAGTTGCCAGAAACAAAGGAGTTGTAAGAGCCATGGAAGAGGCGATTGGCATGGAAGTAGTCGTGCCAGAGTATCCACAGCTTACAGGAGCACTTGGAGCTGCAATTTATGCTTATCATGAAGCTAATAAAAAATAAGGAGAAGTTCAAATGAGTGATAAAAAAAATGCAAAGAAAGTCATAAATGATTTGCTGGCAGAGCAATATGAAAATGCATTCAAAGCAAAAGAAGCAGGAATACCAGTAGGTTGGTCAACATCAGTATTCCCACAGGAACTGGCAGAAATTTTTGATCTATGTTTACTATATCCAGAAAATCATGCAGCAGGAGTGGCAGCAAAAAAAGAATCACTAGAATTGTGTGAACTTGCAGAAGAGCAGGGCTATTCAATAGACCTTTGCGCATATGCAAGAACAAACTTTGGTCTGCTTATAAAAGGACATTCAGATACACTTCCAATGCCAAGACCAGACTTCCTATGCTGCTGCAACAACATATGCAACGAAGTAATCAAGTGGTATGAAAATATTTCAAGAGAGCTGGACATCCCGCTTATAATGATAGACACAGCATATAATAATGAAAATATGGCTACAGACAATAGAATAAAATATTTAAGAGGCCAGTTTGACGAAGCGATTAAGACTTTATCAAAAATATCTGGAAAACCTTTTGATCAAAAGAGATTAGAAGAAGTTATGGCAATATCAGCAGAAAACGGAAAACTTTGGAAAGATTCAATGAGTCTTCCTTCAAATTCTTATCCATCTCCGATGAATGGTTTCGACGTATTCACATACATGGCAGTAATAGTATGTGCAAGAGGAAAAAAGGAAACTACAGAAGCCTTCAAACTTCTAATCCAAGAACTTGAAGCCAATATTGAAAATGGAACATCTTCTTTCAGAGGAGAAGAGAAATACAGAATAATGATGGAAGGAATACCTTGCTGGCCATACATTGGATACAAAATGAAGACTCTTGCAAAATATGGAGTAAACATGACGGGAAGCGTATACCCACATGCATGGGCACTTC
>JBATTG010000006.1:0-3318 GCA_049670425.1 Proteocatella sp. | reverse complement strand
TCTTGGTTCTTGTTGTTATCTCAACTTGATCTCCGATGTTCGCATCACTTTTCAAGTATCCTTTAACCCACATCTCTAGTGGAACTTTCTTTGTATCATCTGGTACTTGTGGAGCTCTTTGTGCTGGTTCTAAAATATTTCTGTGGATGATAACCCACTCACCTTTTTTTACCATTTTATTCTCCTTCTTTCTTTTTTGCTTATTATCATGCTCTATTTACGTTTTAATTTTCAATTTTTAATTAGATGATTTTCATAGAAGTAACGCGTCACTACAAGTAACGCGTTGCTGTTTTCTCTATGTCTATTATTTTACTACTTTTTTGTCCGGACAGATAAGATCTCTCATGTCTCCCATTATAGCTCTTGGCACTGGAAGAGTTAACATCGTGTGTAGTCCTGGGTTAGCATTGATAGTTTGAGGTATCATGTTTACGCACATTGCTATTGTTCCGATTCCACCTGGTACTTCTGGGCTGTTTACCATGTTGATGTCTGGAGTTCCTTTGATTATTACATAATCTCCTGTTTGTACTCCAACTTGCTCAGGCTCGATTTGCTGCGGATGATCCATTTCTATCTTAAGATCGCCATCAACATATCCGAATCCTTTCATTGCGCAACCAGCAACATCTCCTGCTTTTGCGAATCCGTATGGTGATTTTCTGTCTACATCTGTTACTATTGGCTCCATTGATTGCTTTATTGGCTCGCTTAATTTCCAGCCTATTGCCTCAGCTACCATTCCTATAGACTCGTGGAATCCAACGTGTCCAGCAAGTGTTCCATCTTGAACGCCTTTGTTGAACGCATCAACTGTCATGCCTATTCCTTGCTCGTGCATAACTGCTGGTCCAAATGGTGATAAGCTGTTTACTCTTCTTGCAACTATGCTGTCTACTTCTTCACAACATCCTGTCATAACTACAACTAGAAGGTCCATGATAAGTCCTGGGTTGATACCTGTTCCAAGAACAGATACTCCGTTGTCCTTAGCCATTTTGTCTATTTGAGCTGCTAATTCTGGATTTTGAGCTTGCGGATAAGCCATTTCTTCTGCAGAAGACACAACGTTCATTTTACATTCTACAACTTTTTTGATTTTGTGTATTGCATCTTTTGTAAAAGAATCTGTACATAGTAATACTACGTCAGCTGCATTTTCTTTAAGTAGATCTTCCTCTGATTGAATAAGTATGTCTGTTCTATTTCCTTTTTCTGTTTTGATGTAATCGAACATGCTTGTTCCTATTTTTGCGCCTCTTCCGATTACTCCTACTATGTCAACTCCTTTTTTCTTAAGAAGCATATCAGCCATTCCGCCACCCATTGCTCCAAGTCCCCATATTATTACTTTTACATTTTGCATTTTTTATCCTCCTGATATAATTGTTGTTTTTTATATTAACACTTATACATAATTGCAAACAGCGTGCCAACTTTTTCATTATTTCTGTTTTTTTTTACAAAGCCTTGATATATAGCCTTTCTGATGATTTATATTTTTTTTGTTGATAATTTTGCGAAACGTTTTCACGATTCTTCGTATCAAAATACCTTTTTTTCGTTTTTAATGCAAAAACATTTGCACCATAAGGCAAATAAATTTGCATCAAACCACATTTTTTTACTCTGTCAATTTCCATAATTTACTTCAACTTAATTATATCAGCTAAAATACGCTCTATTCTAATACATACGTTTGATTTTTCAGTATTTTCGTTTTTATGAGAATTATCAGTTTTAATGTCAACTCCTGCTTTAAATAGCATTTTTACAATAAAAAACGGCGACAGGTGCAATTTTTTTTGCACTGTCGCCGTTTTTAAGCCATTTTATTTATATAAATCTTATTATAAATCAGCCCTGCTATTCCAACAATTGATACCGCTATCAGAATCCAAATACTTGTTTTTATATTTCCAACGCCTAGATTACTTCCTATTAATGTAGAAAATAGCATTGAAGGAATTCGCATAAAGACTACAATAAAAATAAATTTTCTGATACTTATATTGGTAAGCCCTGCATAATAGACAAGTGTATCTTTTGGCGCTCCTGGTATTAAAAACAAAACCGATAGTATTGCTTCAAGTTTTGGGGAATCTTTAAGAAATTTATATTCTTCCAGCTTTTTTTCATTCATAAACAGGGAAATAAACCGGTATTTAAAGGCTCTCACAAGTAAGAACACTATCATTGAACCAATAAACATCCCTGACAGGCTTAATAAGAATCCGCCCCAGATTCCATAAGATTCCACCCATTTTTTAAATTCCATCATTTTTTGTGGATTTACAGAAAGCTCCCTGAAAAGTGGGTAACACCTGTAAGCAACATACACAGATGCAATCACAAATAGTGTTAGCAACAACAAACCATATATCATTTGTTTTTTATTTTTTATATACATTTATCCTCCATACTCTTTAATTAATTTTAATCCTCTAATTTTATTATAACACAACAACGCATTTTATGATAATATGATAATATAAGTATATCAGTTTTCAGCTTTTTATCGGGAGGAATTATGAAATTAAAAGAATACAAAATGCTTTTTCTAGAACTGATAAAGTACATCAATGAAGGAGTTCACGTTATAGACAGTCAGGGAAAGACCATAATATATAATGAAAGAATGGCTGATCTTGAAAAACTTACTGGGAAAGAAGTTATCAATAAGCCTTTTCAGGATGTTTTTAAGGATGTAGCTGACAGTACGCTCCTTAAGAGTCTTAATAGAAAAACAGTAATAAAAGATAAGAATCAGGCTTATATAAATAAATATGGTAAGGAAATAACTACAATTAATACTACCATACCTATCATAGATGATGATAATGTAGTTGCAGCCCTTGAGATTGCTCATAACATAACTCAAATAAAGGAAATGACCGATACTATCCTCGAACTTCATAAAGATATCCATAAACCTGGTGAAAGCAAAATCAAGAGAATAAAAGAATACCGTTTCTTCAATATTACGGGAAACAGCCAGAATTTCAAAAAAACTATAGAGATTGCCAAGAGGGCCAGCAATACTGATGCTTCGGTTTTTATCTATGGCGAAACCGGTACTGGAAAAGAATTGATTGCTCAGAGCATTCATTTTGACGGAATAAGAAAAAATAAGCCTTTTATTGCTCAAAACTGCGCCGCAATCCCTGACAGCCTTTTAGAAGGTCTTTTATTCGGTACTGCCAAAGGCGGTTTCACTGGTGCAATTGACAGAGAGGGTCTTTTTGAGCAGGCCAATGGTGGCACCTTGCTTCTTGATGAGGTTAACTCAATGCCTTATGATACTCAGGCCAAACT
>JBATTG010000005.1:0-3141 GCA_049670425.1 Proteocatella sp. | reverse complement strand
GGCGTTTTATTTTTAGATGAATTACTGGAATTCGATAAAATAACGCTGGAAGCATTAAGGCAGCCGATAGAAGATAAAAAGATTACAATAACCAGAGTCAAAAGAACAAATCAATATCCCTGCGATTTCTTATTGATAGCATGCTGTAATCCTTGTCCTTGCGGAAATTATAACAATCCATATAAAACCTGTAAATGCAATGAGTATAGAATTAAATCATATTTAGGGAAAGCGTCAACTCCTTTGCTTGACAGATTTGATCTTTTTGTAGAAATGCATCCATCAAATTTGGAGGAAATTATTGGTAATTCGTTTAGCGAAGACAGTGAAGATATCCGGGCGAGAGTTATGGAATCCCACAAAATACAACAAATGCGCTTTAAAGATGAAAATATCATGTTTAATGATGCAATAGCATCTCAGCAAATAGATAAGTACTGCAAGCTTACAAGTGACGCACAGGAGTTTATGTATATGGTATTTAAGCAAAACAGATTGTCCGTAAGGAGCTATCATAAACTGCTAAAAGTATCAAGAACAATTGCAGACTTGGATAATTCTCAAAATATAGATTTGAATCATTTGTCTGAAGCAATTTCATTTAGAAAACCATTAGAAAAATATTGGGGGTAAACGTAGTGAGAAAACTTGCATTATTGCTTCATGAATCTGAAGTTACCTTTAAAGAATATGTGAAAATAAAAGAAACATTCAATGATGTAGAAGAATTAGAGAAAAAACAGCTTGAACTAAGGAAAATAGTATCTGAAGAAAAATCAAAACTAATCATAGCGAACATTCAAACAATAGAAAAGGATATAATTCAAATGGATAAAATGGGGGTAGATTATATCATATGCAGTGATGAAAAATTCCCAGATACCCTGAGACATATTGCAGAACCTCCATATTTGATTTATTATATGGGAAATATAGAACTTATAAATAAGTTTTCTATAGCTGTCATTGGAAGTAGAAAACCAACTTCTTATGGAATTTTTGCGGCAAATAAATTTGCAAAGGAATTATCTGAACGAGGAATTGTGATTATCAGCGGATTTGCCATGGGAATAGACAGTGAAAGTCATAGGTGCGTTGTCAATCATGGAGGGGAGACCATAGGGATACTTGGGACGTCTTTTGACAATATGTACCCAAGATCAAATATCAAGTTTGCTAAAGAAATGATAGAAAAAAATAATTTGATAATCACAGAGTACCCTCTTTCAAAAGACACAAAGCCCTATCATTTTGTTCAAAGAAATAGACTTATAAGTGGTCTTTCACAAGGATTGCTGGTAATTGAAGCAGGCATTAAAAGCGGTACTTTGACAACTGTTGATTTTGCTTTAGATCAAGGGAAAAATATTTTTGCGATACCTGGAAATATAAATTCGCCAAATAGCATTGGTACCAATAATTTAATAAAATTTGGTGCCAAAATGACTTTGAGTTGTGAAGATATATTGGAAGAATATAAAAATATTGATTTTGAAACAGAAAAACAAATTGAAAAAATCACTTTTTCAGAAACTGAAAAACGAATCATTGATACCCTGAAAAAAGAAGGTGCGCAAAATATTGAAAAAATTGCATTCTTTACAAATATTCAAATAAAGGATATAATGGGAATCCTGAACATTTTAGAGATAAAAGGTGTGGTAAAAGATTTAGGGAATAGCATATATTCTCTATGAAAATAAATTAGAGGTGAATTATGGCAAAAAATCTAGTAATAGTAGAATCTCCTGCTAAGGCTAAAACAATTGAAAAGTTTTTAGGGAAAAAAAGTTATACTGTGAAGGCTTCGGTTGGGCATATAAGGGACTTGCCAAAGAGTAAGCTGGGAATAGACGTAGATAACAATTTCGAACCCCAATATATTACAATAAGAGGAAAAGGCGACGTTGTATCTGAACTTAAAAAGGAAGCAAAAAAAGCTGACAAGATTTATCTCGCAACTGACCCTGATAGAGAGGGTGAGGCTATTTCTTGGCATCTTGCAAATTTGTTAAAAATCGATCCAGACAAAGCTGTAAGAATCGAATTTAACGAAATAACCAAGGAAGCCGTGACCAAGGCTATCAAAAACCCTCGTAAAATAGATATGGATATTGTAGATGCACAACAAGCAAGACGAATAATAGACAGGCTTGTTGGATATAAAATAAGTCCAATACTGTGGAGCAAAGTTAGAAAAGGCTTGAGCGCGGGCAGAGTCCAGTCTGTATCAACAAGAATAATAAAAGACAGAGAAGAAGAGATTAGAGCTTTTGTACCAGAGGAGTATTGGAATATAGAGCTCAATGTTCAAGGTGAAGATAAAAAAACTGCTAAATTTAAATTTTATGGAAAAAAAGCAGAAAATGGCAAGAACGAGAAATTAGAATTAAAGAACGAAAATGAAACAGAACAAATTTTGCAATCAATAAAAGACAAAAATATTTTAATAGATTCTATTGAAATGAAAGAAAGAAAAAGAACGGCACCGAAGCCATTTACAACAAGCTTACTTCAGCAAGAGGCTGGAAGTAAGATTTCTTATCCTACAAAAAAGACAATGATG
Source organism: Proteocatella sp. (assembly GCA_049670425.1). Lineage (GTDB taxonomy): Bacteria > Bacillota > Clostridia > Peptostreptococcales > Filifactoraceae > Proteocatella. The sequence goes on along the minus strand of JBATTG010000005.1, from coordinate 575 downwards.
ATTGCGCAACAGTTGTATGAAGGCGTTGATATTAAGGGTTCTGGAACATTAGGATTAATAACTTATATCAGAACGGATTCTCAAAGAATATCAGATGAAGCTCAAGAAAGTGCAAGGGAGTTCATATTTGAAAATTATGGAGAACTTTACTTTAAAAAATATGTAAATCAGGGCACAAAAGGTAAAAAGATACAAGATGCCCATGAATGCATACGACCAACGTATATTTCAAAAACACCAGATTTAATAAAAGACTCACTTACAAAAGATCAATATAAGTTATACAAGCTAGTCTGGGAAAGATTTGTTGCCTGTTCAATGAGCGATGCGAAATTTGATTCTCAAAATATTACAGGTAGCATTGCAGGCAGTGTTTTCAAAGCAACGGGAAGTGTTATGAAGTTTGATGGATTTCTTAAAGTGTATACTTATGCTAAAACGGATGAAATCGAATTGCCGAAATTTTTAGCAGAAAAAGATTATCCTGTGGAAAAAACATCGGGAACGCAGCATTTTACTCAGCCGCCAGCCAGATACACAGAGTCTACACTTGTTAAAATTTTGGAAGAAAAAGG
>JBATTG010000004.1:0-16408 GCA_049670425.1 Proteocatella sp. | reverse complement strand
CGGCTCCAGAGTCTCCATATTACCTGCATATGTCAGGTCATCCAGACACACTATATCATATTCCGGATATTTATTTATCATGTAATGAACAAAATTCCCACCTATAAATCCGGCTCCGCCTGTTACTCTTATTTTGATCTTTATCTGAAAGCATTGGATTTTGCGTTCCCCAGTCTATATTCAGCTCCGGGTCATTCCACCTTATTCCTCTGTCACTCTCGTAATTATAGTAGTTGTCCGTCTTGTAGACAAACTCTACGTCTTCTGTCAGGGTAAGGAATCCATGTCCAAATCCTCTTGGAATGAAAAATTGTTTCTTGTTCTCTGCAGAAAGTTCTACCGCTTCCCACTGCATATATGTCGGCGAACCTTTTCTGAGATCCACGGCTACATCGATTACTGCTCCGCGTATGCACCTTACAAGTTTGGCCTGGGCATGTTCTCCATTTTGAAAATGTATACCTCTTAATATCCCTTTTTCCTTGGAATATGAATGGTTATCTTGTATGAAATCACAGTCTATCTCCGGAGTCTTGATTTTTGAATAGGTTTCCATAAACCAGCCTCTTTCATCTCCGAAAACTCTTGGTTCTAGAATATATACGCCATCAAGCTTTGTTTTTGTTAGTTTCATATCTGCTCCTGATTGATTTACGTTTTACTTATAAATTAATTTTTAATATATTATATGACCATTGGCTACCATTTTTAGATATTTGCCATATGTGCTCTTGCCATATTCATTGGCACTTTTTAAAAGTGTATCCTTGTCTATCCAGCCGTTTCTATATGATATTTCCTCAAGGCATGCTATTTTCAGTCCCTGTCTTGTTTCTACTACCTTTACATATTCTGAAGCCTCAGTCATGCTATCTATTGTTCCTGTGTCAAGCCAGCCATAGCCTCTGCCCAGCGTTATTACATCAAGACTGTCATTTTCGAGATAGATTCTGTTAAGATCTGTTATCTCCAGTTCCCCTCTTTCAGAAGGCTTGAGATTTTTTGCATATTCACATACTTTTTTGTCATAAAAATAAAGGCCGGTAACTGCATAATTGGATTTTGGCTTCTCTGGTTTTTCTTCAAGCGATATGGCTTTGCCATTTTCGTCAAACTCTACTACGCCAAATCTCTCTGGATCATTTACATAGTATCCAAATACAGTTGCTCTTCCTTTATTGTCCACTGCCTTTTTAAGCTGCTGAGTAAGTCCATTTCCATGGAATATATTGTCTCCAAGAACCATGGCGCATTCATCGTCCCCTATAAATTCTTCTCCTATTATAAAAGCCTGTGCCAGTCCATCTGGTGAAGGCTGCTCTGCATACGAAAGATTGATGCCGTATCTTGAACCATCTCCCAATAATTTTTCGAAATTTGGAAGGTCCTGAGGTGTTGATATTATAAGGATATCTTTTATTCCTGCCAGCATCAGTGTTGACAGTGGATAATATATCATTGGTTTGTCATATATTGGTAGTAGCTGTTTTGATACTACCATTGTAAGCGGATAAAGTCTTGTTCCGCTTCCTCCTGCTAAAATAATTCCTTTCATAATAAATGATTCTCCTTTTCTTTGTTTAACTTTATATGTAAATTCTTATATGCTTCTTAACTTTTAATATTTATAAAATCATAAGATTTTGAATACCAATATTAATTTTATCACACTACAAAATAAAACACAAACGTATTATCATATTAATGAAATATTGTTTTTTACTCATACAACCTCACAATTTCTGGAAACACATTTTCCATCGAGTATTTTTGTGATTCCAGAATGCTGTTTTTGCTCATTTCAAATTTCAAGCCTTCATCGTCTTTTATTTTATTTATGAAATCACAAAAGCCTGATACATCATCATAATCATAAAGATAACCATTATATCCATTTGAAATAAGATCTTCATGACCTTTTACATTCGATGTTATTACTGGCAGGCCTATTGCCAGAGCCTCCATTATATTAAAAGGAAGACCTTCTATCCTGCTTGCCGATACGCTACAATCTGATGCTGAATAGTATTTATATACTTCTTTTGTAAAACCTGTGAACATGACTCTGTTCTCAACACCAATCTCTTTTGACAGTTCTTTGCATTTTTGATAATTTGCCCCATCTCCCATAAGTATAAGAACCGCGTCTTCTGAAAGATTCTGCATGGCGTCGATAAGCATCTTCTGATTTTTTCTGTCTGAAAATTCTGCAGCATAGGACATTACAAAATCATTTTTCCTTATATTGTATTTCGCTCTTATTTCTTTTCTATATTTTTCCTGCATTTCTCTATCTGGAATATTGCTGTAATCTACGCCCATTCCATTTATATTATATACAGCTTTTTTATATAGCTTGTATTTTCTTGCAATTTCATTATCCTGCCTGTTCATGGTTACTATAACATCTGTGACTCCCCTTGTAATAATCTCAGCCATCAGCATTATACTCTTCTTGAGTGTGTTTGTCTTTTCATCAAAAAGGTAGCCATGCACTGTGTTTATTACAAAAGTCTTCTGCATGCTGAACATTACAGCCAGCCTTGTAAAGAAAGCCGCCAGCGAGGTATGGGTACTTATTATGTCGTATTTTTCTTTTCTTAAAATCTTGGCCATCTTTATTGCGAGCATGAAGTTCTTGGGAGAAGTAATCTTTTTTTCAAATGGTATTTCTATTACTCGGTCTGCATATGGTATATCCTGAGGCTTGCCTCCTGCCATAACATGGACTATATCTCCCCTTCCTTTCAGGAATTTTATATATGGTAGGTGAAAATTGTTTATGTGGCTGTATGTCGACGCTGTAAAGAGTATTTTCTTTTTCATTTTGCCCTCTGCATGTTCTTTTTAAAAACTATTTGTATTTTTCTGTTCTTTACTCACAATTATACCATAATACACCGCTTTCTTCTATGTACAGATACACCTGTGAATACAAAAAATGCAGCTCATCATCGATTCGCTGCATCTTTATACTTCTCAAAAAACAGATGAAAATTACAATACCGGTTCAATGAATGCCTCCCCCATTTTATGAACTCCCAGGTCTGCCTGTAATCGCCAGGGACTGCAAATTCAGGGTCACTTATGAAATCTATGAATTCATATTCTTTTCCATAGAAGCTTTCTGCAAATTCTTCGGCCTTATCCAGCTTATATTTGTCATGCATGTCCAGCTCATCGTGGAGCACATGCTCGAGATTGCACGAAAAATAGTATATGGAATATTTTATTCCCGATATCTGCACGCAGCGCGACAGGCGGTTCATGATGTCGCGCTTCTTCTGATTGCGCTCATACACGAATTGCACGTTTTTCCCGTATATATGCTCTGTCGTATATCTGAGATGGCCTGCATCCTTTTTCACTATATATTTCCTGGCTATATAGGTGCCATCGGTATCTACCATGTGGACGACCTTGATAATATCTGATTTTTTCAGGAAATTCTCCTTGCGGAATCTGTTGATATGGTTACCGACCTTGTTTATGGCGTTTTGCCTTGTCGTGGAGCTGTCACTCGTGATATCGCCGTTAGTTACCAGGAATCTCACCTCGTCGTCATTATCTTTTATTATCCTGTCAATAATGCCTCCCAGCGATATTTTGTCGGAAATGCCCTCGACTATGAACAGTATGACTTTTTTAGTTCTCATCGGCAAGCCTCCCCGCTATCTTGAAGGCTCTGCAGATTTCAAAGTGATCGGTTTCGTCATACAGGCTTTCGCTTTGGCCTCCCAGATTTATGCTTCTGTAGTATTCGCCTCTCAGATTGTTCTTGTTTTTCAAGCCTTTGAATCTGTAATACCTATTTTTGGGGTTGGTTGTCGTAAATATGAGAGAATCGGCATCGAGCTTCTCGAGCGGTCTCAGGTTGTGCGATGTGAAGATGAGCTGACCCTTGGCATTTTCATTTATGATCTGAAGAATTTCCCCAAGAAGGTATTCAAATATTCCTGAGTCAAGTTCATCGACCACCATGCATACGGATGGATTGTTGTACATGGTTATCATGGTGCTCAGTATGGAAATGATCTTCTTTATTCCATCGGATTCATATCTGAGAGGAATCTCGAGTTCCCCGCGCGCTGAAACCAGCTCGACGCGCACGCCTTCCTTCCCGTCCTGCGTCAGTTGGCTCCCATAGTTTTTTATATCTATCTTAAGACCGGGAATTATGGTTCCAAGGACGAGATTTATCTGCTGCATGATCTGTTTTACGGCCTTGTAGCTGTCCAGTGGCACGACAGAGGGAGTGGACATGGCTATGGGTATGCTGCACTGCGTGACCCCTTTGGGATTGTCTATTCTGAAGCTGAAGGGGATTACAAGGTTTATATTTATCATCCGCTTGTCATTGCTTTTGATTGTAAAGAGATTTACATTTGCATAGTGCTTGAGAGCCAGTATTATGCCGGCATACTGCGCAAAGGTGTCAATATTTTTTATGATTTCGTGCGTGTCATCGCTGAATATGAAGGATGTCCTGTTTTTCTGAGACATCCGCTTTGATACCATAAGGCTTACATCATTTTCTGCATCGTCTTCGCTGAGCAATTTAAGATTTTTTAAAGGTTTAAAAACCCATTCTTTTTCTTTTGAATCAAAATCCATGATTGTAGCCTTGTTGCTGAATTCACCATCTGCTTTTTTCTTGTATGCTATTTTCTCTTTGCTTACCAGAGCCCTGCTTTCTTCGCACCTGGACAGTTCCATATCATAAAAAACTATATACATGTTTTCATTGGCTTCCACGGTGAAGATGAATTTCAGCTCTGCGGTGTCTGATGCCTTGAAGATATAGTCGCCGGCGTCTTCGGGAAGCGATTTGCCGCTCATGACCAGCTTGAGCATGGACATCGCATCGACAACGGCCGTCTTTCCCGAACCGTTCTGGCCGTATATTCCTATGATTTCGGCCCCGGTGATTCGGGGTTCTGGTTTTCCATAGCTGGGAAATTTTATGGTTCCATTTTCTACGTTCTTGAAATTCCTGAGTCCTATCTGCTGAATACGTACGATTGCATTATTCACAATGCACCTCCAATTGTACGGACAGTATCCCGCTCCTGCCTCTGAGTATTTTTTTTTGAAAAAAACAGCAGAAATTTGAGATAGGCTCTCAATATGCTGCTGTTTTTTGTTTATTATGATTTTTTAATATTCTCTCTCCACGTAATGGGTATGCAGAACCTTGTGGGCTTTTGCACTTCCCGGTTCGCCGAAGTATTCGTCGTACAGGGTTTTTATTACAGGGCTTTCGTGTGATTTTCTAAGCGGAAGGTTCTTGTCCTCTTCGTAAAGGGCTTTGGCTCTTTCGGTCTTAAGGTCTACGAAATTTCGCACTGAGGCTGGCTGTACCGGCTGGCCTCCTCCGTTGATGCAGCCTCCTGGGCAGCCCATTATCTCTATGAAGTGATAGTGTCGCTTGCCGGCTCTTATATCATCGAGCAGCTCTCTTGCGTTGGCAAGTCCGCTGGTTACGGCTACCTTTATCTCAAGGTCGCCTACCTTGTAGCTGGCTTCCTTGATGCCCTTTGTCCCTCTTACGTCGCTGAAATCAAGTTCTTTGAGTTCTTCGCCTGTAAGGGTTTCTACTGCGGTTCTAAGCGCGGCTTCCATTACTCCGCCTGTCGCTCCAAATATCGCTCCTGCTCCTGTTGAGATTCCAAGCGGCGAGTCGAACTGGCTGTCTGGAAGTTTTGTGAACTGGATTCCGGCTCTTTTAATCATTCTTGCAAGTTCTCTTGTGGTTATGGCTATGTCTATGTCATATACGCCTGCTGCCGACTGGTCGTCTCTTCTGGCTTCGAATTTTTTGGCGGTGCATGGCATTACGGATACCACCACTATGTCATGAGGATCAAGGTTGTTCTTCTGTGCATACCACGTTTTGGCTACGGCACCGAACATCTGCTGCGGTGATTTGCAGCTTGAAAGGTTTGGTATGAAATCATGGAAATTATATTCACAGAATCTTATCCATCCAGGGGAGCATGATGTGATAAGCGGAAGCGGTCCTCCGTTTTGTATTCTTGTTATAAGTTCATGGGATTCTTCTACTATAGTCAGGTCTGCGGCTATATCTGTATCATATACTCCGGCAAATCCAAGGCTCTTGAGCGCGGTCACCATCTTGCCTTTTACATTCGTGCCAATTGGCATGTTGAAGGCTTCTCCAAGGGTTACTCTTATGGAAGGAGCTGTAGCTATTATTACGTGCTTGCTGTGGTCTTCAAGGGCTTTCCATACTTTGTCGGTATCGTCTTTTTCGGCTATGGCTCCTGTCGGGCATACTACTATGCACTGGCCACAGGATACGCAGTCGGTTTTGCCAAGGTCTTCTTCGAAGGCGCAGCCGATATGAGTCTTGAAGCCTCTTTCGTTGACGCCGATTACGCCTACGCTCTGGACTGCGGTGCAGGCCGCAACGCATCTTCTGCACAGGATGCACTTGTTGTTGTCTCTGTACATATGCATCGCCGAATCGTCGGTCTTGTAGGTCTGGTTTGCCCCGTCGTATTTGGCTTCGTCGTCTACCTTGAAGTCATGACACAGCTTTTGAAGTTCGCAGTTGTCGCTCCTTATGCAGGAAAGGCAGCTTCGGTCGTGGGTTGAAAGTATAAGCTCCAGGGTAAGTTTTCTTGCGGTAAGAACCTTCTCGGAGTGGGTGTATACTTCCATGCCTTCTGAAATGGGATGCACGCATGATGCTACAAGATTTTTTGCGCCTTTTACTTCCACCACGCATATTCTGCAGGCGCCTATCTCGTTGATTTCTTTGAGATAACACAGGGTCGGAATCTCTATGTTTATCTTGTTGCAGGCCTGCAGTATGGTGAGGCCTTTGGGAAATTCATATGATATATTGTTTACTTTTATATTTACGGTACTCATTTCTATCCTCCTGACGTTCTTCTCGGCTATTTTTTGATTATAGCGCCAAATTTGCATTTCTCAATGCAGGCTCCACATTTTATACATTTTGCCAGATCTATTTTATGAACTTTTTTTACTTCGCCTGATATTGCATCTGCCGGGCATACTCGCTTGCAGGCCGTGCAGCCTACGCACTTGTCTTCGAGGATGTAGTAGCGAAGAAGGCTGCGGCATACTTTTGACGGGCAGGTCTTGTCTTTTATGTGGGCTATATATTCGTCTCTGAAGTAGTTAAGAGTTGAAAGTACTGGGTTTGGAGCAGTCTGTCCAAGGCCGCACAGAGAGTTTTGTTTTATATGGTTGCTCAGCTCTATGAGCTTGTCTATGTCTGACATCTCACCATTGCCCTTGGTTATTTTTTCAAGGATTTCCAGAAGGCGTCTGGTTCCGATTCTGCAAGGCGCACATTTACCGCAGCTTTCGTCTACCGTGAATTCAAGGAAGAATCTTGCTATGTCGACCATGCAGTTGTCCTCATCCATTACTATCAGCCCGCCTGAGCCCATCATGGAACCTATGGCTATAAGGTTGTCGTAATCGATCGGGGTGTCTATAAGGTGGGCAGGTATGCAGCCGCCTGACGGTCCGCCTGTCTGCGCCGACTTGAATTTCTTGCCCCCTGGTATCCCGCCTCCGATTTCTTCTACGATTTCTCGAAGGGTAGTTCCCATAGGGACTTCTACAAGGCCTGTATGGTTTATTTTTCCTCCGAGAGCGAATACTTTTGTGCCTTTGGATTTTTCGGTTCCCATCGCTGAGAACCAGTCTGCGCCGTTGAGTATTATCCGCGGCACATTGGCGTAGGTTTCTACATTATTAAGCACTGTCGGTTTTCCAAACAGGCCCTTTTGAGCAGGAAATGGTGGTCTTGGGCGCGGTTCTCCTCTGCGGCCTTCAATCGAGGTCATAAGGGCAGTTTCTTCCCCGCATACGAAGGCTCCTGCGCCCAGTCTTATCTCAAGGTCGAACTCAAATCCGGTTCCCAGTATGTCCTGTCCCAGCATGCCTCGCTCTTGGGCCTGTTTTATGGCTATCTGAAGTCTGTGAACGGCTATTGGATATTCCGCTCTTACGTATACGAAACCTTTGTTGGCTCCTATCGCATAGCCTGCAATCGCCATGGCTTCGATAAGCACATGCGGGTCGCCTTCGAGGATGCTGCGGTCCATGAAAGCCCCTGGGTCGCCTTCGTCTGCGTTGCAGCACACGTATTTCTGGTCGTCTTCACTTACCTTTGCAAGCGCCCATTTGGTTCCTGTAGGAAAACCTCCGCCGCCTCTTCCTCTTAGTCCTGCAGCTTTTATGGTTTCGATTACCTGGTCAGGCTTCATGCTTGTAAGTACTTTTGCCATGGCCTGATAGCCGTCTCTTGCAAAATATTCATTTATATTTTCAGGGTCTATTACGCCGCAGTTTCTGAGGGCTACCCTTTTTTGTTTCCTGTAAAAGTCTGTATGAGCAAGGGGTTCCACTACACCGTTTTTCACAGTTTCCTGGTAAAGAAGGTGTTTTACTACTCTTCCTTTTTCCAGATGCTCGGATACTATTTCTTTTATGTTTTCCGGCTCTATTCTTGAATAGAAGGAGCCTTCTGGATATACTATCATTATTGGGCCAAGGGCACAAAGTCCAAAACACCCTGTTTTTATTACTTTAACTTCTTCCTGCAGACCTTTTCGCTGCAGTTCTTCTTCCAGCAGTTGTATTATTCTTTCACTGTCTGATGAGGTACAACCTGTTCCTCCGCAAACTAGTATATGTGAACGGTACATAGTCTCCTCCTCCTAAGCTTTAGTGTATTCTTCTGCTACCTTGCCATTCATTATATGCTGCTCTATGATTTCTCTGGTTTTTTGGGGTGTAAGTTTAAGGTATGTGGCCTTCTTGCCACTGGCGTCTATTATTTCCATTGTAGGTTCGTAATTGCACATGCCCATGCAGTCTACCTGAACTACAGCAACTTCGTGCTGATTGTATATTTCGAGCTCTTCCATTATGGTATGTACTATACCCTTGGCTCCTTTTTCGATTCCACATTCTCCCATTGCCACGTTGATTTTGTATTTGTATACATCGGCTTCTCTTATTCCAAGCTCGAGTTTTGCTGCTTTGGCGGCCTGGTTCAGTTCTTCTACGCTTTTCATATTTTTCCTCCTTGATTTTTCAGGATTTCATTTCAATCTCAATCTTTCTTTAGCCCTGATCCTTGTAACGCTTGATTATTTTGTCTACGTCATCAAGGGTTAGCCTTCCGTGGACGTCATCGTTGACAGTTATCACGGGTGCCAGACCACATGCCCCTATGCAGCGGCAGGCCTCTAAAGAGAACATTCCGTCTTCGGTGCAGTCGCCGTCTTTCACGCCAAGCTCTTTGATGAATTTTTCATAGATGTCTCCTGAGCCCTTTACATAGCATGCCGTTCCCAGACATACTGAAATCTTGTACTTGCCTTTTGGGTTAAGGGAAAACTGAGAGTAGAAAGTCACTACGCCGTATACTTCTTCCAGTGGCATTGAAAGGCCTCTGGCTATCATTTTTTGGATTTCTATAGGAAGGTAGCCGTATATTTCCTGAGCTTCCTGCAGCACTGGCATCAGAGCTCCAGGCATATCCTTGTGTTCTTCGATAAAGCTTTTGAGCTTCTGCTCTTGTTCTATGGTGCCTGCAAATTTGACACCTGGTTTACATTCGCACATAATTCCTCCTGTTTGCTATTTAGTTTTAATTTGTTGTTTAAATTTTGTCAAAATAGTTGCAATTTTTCGAATTCTTTTTCATATGGGTTTATTGTACTATACTTCTACCCAATTTGCAATAATGTGAACAAAAACAAAGCAATCACTTTTTGTGAAATTAATATCTAGCAATGCTTTAATGCTTTAAATTTTTTTACCTGGTATTGCTTATTCCAAACAAATATAATAGAATATAGAAAGAAAGGAAGTAAGGAGGCCACTCGGCTCCCGTTTTAATTTAAATTGTAATTTTAAGTTTAACATTAACTTTTAAATAGAAAAAACCATTCGCAGGCTGCGGATGGTTTTTGAATATGTGACAGGAGATAAATTTATGAAACTAGTATCATGGAATGTCAATGGAATAAGGGCATGTGTAAAAAAGGGATTTATGGATTATTTCAAGGATGTGAATGCCGATGTGTTCTGCATTCAGGAAAGCAAGCTTCAGGAAGGCCAGATAGAGCTTGCGCTTGATGGCTACCATCAATATTGGAACTATGCCCAAAAGAAGGGTTATTCCGGGACTGCCATATTCACCAGGAAAGAGCCTCTCAATGTGACTTACGGTCTTGGAATCGAGGAACATGACAATGAGGGAAGAGTCATAACCGCTGAATACGAAAACTATTACATCGTCACCTGTTATACTCCAAACAGCAAATCAGAGCTTGAAAGACTCGACTACCGAATGGTATGGGACGATGCGTTTCGAGCCCACCTTCTGAAGCTTGACGAAAGCAAGCCCGTAATCTTCTGTGGTGACCTTAATGTTGCCCACAAGGATATAGACCTTAAGAACTACAAGACTAACAGGAAGTCTGCAGGATTCACGGACGAGGAAAGAGGCAAGATAACCGAGCTTCTGGCGGTTGGCTTTGTAGACACCTTCAGATATCTCTACCCTAATGTAGAGGGAGCCTATTCCTGGTGGTCATACCTTGGAAAAGCCAGAGACCGAAATGCCGGCTGGAGAATAGATTACTGGTGCGTTTCCGACAGAATAAAGGAAAGCATCAAGCAGGCGCAGATTCACTCCGACATACTGGGCTCGGACCATTGCCCCGTTGTGCTGGAAATACAAATATAAAAAAACGGAGCGATTAACTCGCTCCGTTTTTTTATATTTTACTTAGTAAAATTCATCAGAGGAATTACTAAAGCTGGCATCCCTGATTCATTTGTAATAATAGTAATTAACGGTCTTAAATAACTATACAATATTGCAGGTGCATTCTGATTAAGCAAAGATTTTAAATTTCCGGCTTGACCATTTAATTCATCTTCCCAACTAAAAATCCCCTCTATGCAAACACTCAGTTTAAAAGGAACATCTTCTATCTTTAAGTTTTGAAATATATACAAACTTAAAATCACCTTTGCAATATTTTCATTTTCCACATTCTGGATTTCAATATTATTATCTATAGCTATGGAAATCTCTCCATCAGGATTATCAATAAAGTAATCATAGTTTGTTTCATAATTAATATTTGTAATCAAAGGTTTGTTTAATATATTAAAATTACTTGGTTTCATAATTTAATCCCCTTCTTTTAAGAAGCTACTGGTAAAAGTCTCAATGATTCACATTGACTCATCTCGCTTAAATCTTCTCTTAAAGCAAGTTTATATACATCTTTTCTCAACTCTAAATCAGGTATGTTCATATGTCCTATACTTCTAATTGTTATCTTAATTTTCGAATTATATTTTACATTTGTTTTATCATTTAAATTTTTACCTGAAATGCCATATTCATTTAGATCTAAAGCACAAAATAATTCTTTAAATGATTTTTCTCCCAATCTAACTCTATTTGGATCTTTTTGTTCTGAAATTTCTTCCAACTCATATCCTAAATCAAAAATTATATTTTTTATTTTTTTCATATCTATCATAAACATTCTCCTTGCATATCCTTAAGCAAAGTTATAATTCAACTACTTCCTTCAGTTTTACTAAATCGTTATCTGTCGCACAAACTTGAGCTTCATTATAACCATAATCTTTGAAAATAACTTTATAACCATTTGCATTTCTTGTCCTATTGTTTTTAAAAGTATAGCTAATTAATCGAATCCCATAGTATTGCTTGTATATATTTAATATTGCACATACCTTTTCGTGATCATCTTTAAAACTCAAGGTTTCTCCGTCTTCGCTCAGCAAATTCGAAATTTCTTCTGAAAACTCATTAACATGATTTAATCTCGAAGGATCATCTAAATCTAAAAATGACTTTTCATCACATTCTAATTTACATTTAATTATAGTTGGATTTCCTTTGCAATAATGTGTATTTTTTGCCCAAGTTAATGCATCCGTCCTATATTTAAAAAAATATATTCCATGGCCAAGCCACTCATTATCTCTCTTTTTATTTATATTAAATCCAAAATCCAAAATACTTTTCACAGAATTAATATTTGTAGCATGATATCCTTGCATTTCAATTTTACCCATTTTAATAAGTCCTAACATTATAATACTTATTTTTTATTATATACATTCATTGTATAGTATTTGTATTTTTTTTGCAAGTATTCCTAATAAAAAATACCCATTTCCTCATTAATTCTCATCAAAATGAGAGAATATAAAAAACCCAAAATGATGTAACGCAGATTGCCTTATGGAGCCATTTTCGGAGTTTCCCAATAAGCTAAAAAACATCAGGAACGATTCCTGTCTGAGCGGAGCGAGTCAATCGCTCCGTTTTTTTGCGTTTGGCTGAAACTCCCAAAGGGATACATCCGGGCAACGGAGTTACATCATTTTGGGTTTACACCGTACTTTCATAAAAAGCCGGACTGTACTTTTGTTTTATTTCATACTTTTGTTTTATTTCATACTTTTGTTTTATTTTGTAAGTTTTATTTATCTTTCAAATAGTCCTTGAGGTAAGCGGTGAATTTATCTTTAAGCTCTGGATTTTTCATCGCGTATTCTACCGTAGCTTCGAGAAAGCCCAGTTTGTCTCCTACGTCATGTCTTCTGCCTTCGAACTCATAGGCGATTACCTTTTCCTCTTTCGCCAGTACCTTAAGAGCATCGGTAAGCTGGATTTCTCCGCCTGCGCCTGGTTCTGTAGCTTCGAGGATTTTAAATATCGAAGGTGATATTATATATCTTCCAAGGATTGCCACATTCGATGGCGCATCTTCCTGCTTTGGTTTCTCTACAAGGGTATTTACCTTATAAACGCCTTCTTCTATTTTTTCACCGTCTACTATTCCGTATTTATTGACGTTCTCTAAATCCACCTGCTGCACTCCAAGTACAGATGCATCATACTTATCATGCATATCCATAAGCTGCTTAAGGCAGGGTTTTTCAGAGTCTACCACATCGTCTCCCAGAAGTACGGCAAACGGTTCGTTGCCTACAAAGCTTTTGGCGCAAAGCACTGCATGTCCAAGGCCTTTTGGCATTTTTTGTCTTATATACTGGATGTGTACCATCTCTGATATGGCCTGCACTTCTTCCAGGATATCCATTTTCCCCTTTGCCTGAAGTTCAAGCTCAAGCTCTATGGAGCGGTCGAAATGGTCTTCGATGGCTCTTTTGTTTCTTCCTGTTATTATAAGGATTTCGGTTATCCCACTTTTTACGGCTTCTTCGATTATATACTGGATTGTAGGTTTGTCCACAATCGGCAGCATCTCCTTTGGTTGTGCCTTGGTAGCTGGCAGAAATCTTGTCCCCAGTCCCGCTGCTGGTATTACCGCTTTTGTTATCTTCATTTTATTTATCTCCCTTTTTACTGTTATCTTCCCCCGATTTTCAGTTATCTGATGGTATTTCTTCTATATTGATTGATACAGTATGGTCTATCTGTTCCCACACGGTTTCTTTTTTTATGAGGCAGATAATGTTTATCGGCACCCAGCTGAATACGAACATCCAGAAAAAAAGTATACCCTTTATCATCTTTGAAGGCTTTTTCTTTGCCATAATTACTGCTACCGTTGCAATTATTACACATACTATATATGAAAACAGTACGGCTCCAAGCACTCTGTAGATTATATAAGTGTAGTCTACGCTTCCGCCTCTGACAAGCCTGTAATCTACAAACATGGTCAGGATTATGCTTATTATATAAAAAATCTGATTTCCAAGGGCCATGAGAAACATTATTATGTCAAAACTCTTGAGATTTCGCTCTTTGACGGTTTTTTTAAGAAGAGGCCAGAAATAAGTCTCCACTCCCTGAATGAGTCCGGTGGTCCATCTTCGCCTCTGTTTCCATGACTGCTCGAAAGTAAGAGGCTGTTCATCATAGATTATGGCTTCCGGCACCCAAAATACCCTGCGGTTCATAAGTACGCATTTTGCTGTCAGTTCTATGTCTTCTGTCAGGGTCTGCGTTTTCCAGCCACCCATTTCATGCATCAGCTTGTGGCTTATCATAAATCCGCTGCCGCTTATCAGGGACGAAAGCCCTATATGGTGTCTGGCATGGTTATAAAACCTGTTTACGGCATAATAATATATGGCATAGCTGCTTGACATGGCGGTATCGTAGGGATTCTTGCTGTCTCTGTATCCCTGAGCCGCATTGGCACCGCCTTCCTTGGCTTCGTTCATGTTCTTAAGGAAGTTTTCATCGACAAGGTTGTCTGCATCAAATATGCAGTAGGCATCATACTGGTTCTCGGGTTTATCCCTGTTCGCCATTATATGGTCAAAGAATTCTTCAAGAACTTCACCCTTGGATTTTATTGGGCGTTTGCATTCAAAGATTTGAGCCCCTCTTTCGCGGGCAATTTTTTCGGTGTCGTCGGTGCAGTTGTTTGGAATTACTATTATGTCATATAGTTCTTTGGGGTAATTCTGCCTTTTGAGGCTATCCAGCAGATTCCCTATTACCGCCCCTTCATTTCTTGCAGCTATTATTACTGCGAACCTGTTTTTTGGATCCATACTTTTGTATTTCGGATTGGGTCTCATGGCAAAAGTTCCTAATACCAGGAAATACATCGTATATAGAAAAAGGCCTACGGTTATTATCTTTCTTATAATTTCAATTGTGTCCAGGACATTTTTATTCAAAAATTCCATCAGTCTCCTTGCTGAAGTATTTCTTCAGTATATTTTTTAATTTTCTAAAGTTTATTATATCATTGTAATATGAGCTATTCAATGTTTTATCTTAATTAAGCTTTCTATTTAACGAAATATCCCTGTTTTCAGGGTCGTTTTAAGGAGTCTGCTGCCGGTAAGACCTCCTCTTGATTCAATTTAAGTCGTTGCTTCGTTCTTATAGTCACGCTCTATTATGCCATCTTTCATTTCTATTATTCGATCTGATTTAGCTGCCAGATCCCTGTCATGAGTGATTATAAGCAGTGTGGTTTTAAGTTCCTTGTTTATTTTTCGAAACAGGTCATAGACCTGCTGGGTGTTTTCGCTGTCTAAATTTCCTGTGGGCTCATCAGCCAGTATGAGCTGCGGCGAATTTATAAGGGCGCGCGCTATGGCTACTCTCTGCTGCTGGCCTCCTGAAATTTCTGTGGACTTGCTGTTAATTATATCTTGCAGCCCCACCATTTCAAGGATTTCTGCTGCTTTTGCGAGGTCCTTTCTGTTTGCTTTCTTATATTTTATCCATGTTGGGATCAGCACATTTTCGAGTGCGGTAAATTCGGGAAGCAGATGGTGGAACTGAAATATGAATCCCAGGTTCTGGTTTCTGAATTCTGCCAGTTCGACATCTCCCATCGAGGCTATATCCCTTCCCCGAAACATTATATCACCTGCAGTGGGATTATCCAAGGTTCCAAGTATGTTAAGGAGCGTGGTCTTTCCACACCCCGATGGTCCAATTATGCTTGCAAACTCCTGTCTGTCCATGCTTAAACTTATGCCGCGCAGCACCTTGGTCTTTATCTTTTCTCCATAGACCTTGGTTATACCCTTAGTTTGAAGGAGTATTTCTCTTGTCCTATCCATTTCTGATTACCTCCATTGGATTTAATTTTGCAGAGCTTCTGGCTGGTATAAGCGATGACACTATTCCAGATATCGTTGATACACAAAGAACAACTGCCATGTTAGCTGGTTTTATGGTTATTTCAAATCCAAGTCCGCCGCTTCCTGGTGTTCCCGCTATGAAGGCTTTTATAAGCAGAGCCCCCATTATTATGCCTGCTATTGCTCCCAGAAAGCCCATTACGCCTCCCTGGATTACAAATATTTTGCTTGCTGATTTGCCCGTCACTCCCATGGCTTTGAGTATGCCTATCTGTTTGGATTTTTGGACTACAGATACTGCCAGAACGCTTGCTATTCCAAGGGCTATGGCTATAAGCACGAAGGCCTGTATCGTATATGACGAGCTTGACTGGCTGTTAAGCGCCGACAGAAGCTGGGCGTTCTGCT
This sequence comes from Proteocatella sp., assembly GCA_049670425.1. GTDB lineage: Bacteria > Bacillota > Clostridia > Peptostreptococcales > Filifactoraceae > Proteocatella. Next base: position 346 of record JBATTG010000004.1, on the reverse strand, counting down.
GCTTCCAGTTCTGTATTTTCAGCTCTGGAAATATCTGTTTGAGTATGTCCCCTTGGGTATCGGCTGCAAAGGGGTCAGTGATTTGAAGCTCTATGCTGTTCACATATCCGCTTAGCTTATATAGTTTTTGAGCTCTTAGCATATCCATAAATATCCAGCTGCTGTTGAGGCCTGCAGACTGGAGGTCGAATATGCCTTCTATAATGAAGCTTTCCCTGGCTGCACTTGGGAGGGTCAGGGTTATTACATCGCCAGGACCTACTGAATATTCCTGGGCAAAGTCCTTGCCTATGAGTATCTGGTTTCCTCCCAGGTCGGTTTTTCCTGATATTATCCTGCTCTTTAT
>JBATTG010000003.1:0-3369 GCA_049670425.1 Proteocatella sp. | reverse complement strand
TTAGGGACAGGATAAAGGATTTAGAAAGGAAAATATGATGCATGACAAAATAATTATACGTGGTGCAAACGAGCATAATCTGAAAAATGTAGATTTGACTCTGCCTAGAAATAAATTCATTGTATTTACCGGGCTTTCAGGTTCTGGAAAGTCTTCTTTGGCATTCGATACGATATATGCAGAGGGGCAGAGGCGATATGTTGAGAGTTTATCTTCTTATGCAAGGCAGTTTCTGGGACAGATGGAAAAACCCAATGTCGAGTATATTGAGGGTCTTTCGCCAGCAATATCCATAGACCAGAAAACTACATCAAAGAACCCACGTTCGACGGTGGGTACGGTTACGGAAATATATGACTACCTGAGGCTTCTTTATTCAAATATAGGGATACCTCACTGTATTAAATGCGGAAAAACAATCCAGCAGATGACAATCCAGGAGATTGTAGATAAAATAATGGCAATTGAAAACGGAAGCAAGATCCAGATAATAGCCCCAGTTGTAAGAGGTAAAAAGGGAAGGCATGAGAAGGTGCTCGATGCCATAAAGAACGAAGGGTTCATACGGATAAGGGTCAATGGCGAAAATTATGAAATCGGGGACGAAATAACTCTGGAGAAGAACAAGAAACATGATATTGATGTAATCGTAGACAGGATAGTCATGAAAGACACGGTTGAAAGCAGGCTCAATGACTCGATTGAAACAGCGCTCAAACTGACAGAGGGGCTCGTGATTGCAAATATAATAGACGGAGAAGAAATTCTTTTTTCTACAAAATTTGCCTGTCCGGAACATGGAATAACCATTGAAGAAATATCGCCCAGGATTTTTTCTTTCAACGCTCCATACGGAGCCTGCCCGGACTGCAATGGCCTTGGCATGAACAAGAATGTGGAACCATCGCTTGTAGTACCCGATGAAAGCCTTACCCTCAGACAGAACGCTGTTGAGGCCTGGGCATCGAGTGACAAGAATGAAAATTCCATATATTTCAGCATGATAAGAGCTATGACAGAGCATTACAGCGTATCCATGGATACTGTGTACAGCGAGCTTTCTGATGATTTCAAACAAAAACTGCTTTATGGTTCTGAAGATAAGCTTAAATTCAATTACGAGAGCCGCTTCGGGGATGGGACAAGGGTTTACGAATCCACTTTCGAGGGGGTCATAAATAATCTGGAAAGAAGATACAAGGAAACGTCATCGGATTATATCAGAACAAAAATTGAAAATTATATGATTGAGAGCCCGTGCAGAATCTGCAAGGGAAAACGACTTAAACCCGAGGTTCTGGCAATAACCGTAGGGGACAAAAATATATCAGACCTTACAGATCTTTCTATCATCGACGCTTTGGAGTTTATAGCTTCGCTTGCGTTCACTGAAAAGGAACAGTTCATTTCAAAAGAAATCATAAAAGAAATAAATCACAGGCTGAATTTCCTGAAAGATGTGGGGCTTGAATATCTGACCCTCGCGAGAAAGGCCGGTACTTTATCGGGGGGAGAATCTCAGCGTATAAGGCTTGCTACTCAGATTGGTTCGGCACTCGTAGGTGTGCTGTATGTACTCGATGAGCCGAGCATAGGGCTTCATCAGAAGGATAATGCACAGCTGCTGAAGACTTTGAGACATCTTACAGATATAGGCAACACGCTTATAGTTGTCGAACATGATGAAGAAACTATGTTTGAGGCGGATCAGATTGTCGATATAGGTCCAGGCGCCGGAATCCATGGCGGTAACATAATTTTCCAGGGCACGGTAGAAGAAATGATGAAATGCGAGGCGTCCATAACCGGGCAGTACCTCAGTGGAAAAAAAGAAATTGCGACTCCAAAAAACAGGAGAGCCGTAGATTTGGATAATTCCATAGAGATTGTTGGAGCTAAGGAAAATAATCTGAAGAATATAGATGCTAAAATCCCGCTTTCAGTGTTTACCTGCATAACCGGAGTTTCGGGTTCAGGAAAGAGCTCTTTGATAAACGAGATTCTTTACAAGGGTGCATCTAATGCGGCCAACAGATCTAAGTTAAGGCCGGGGCTGTATAAAGCAATGCATGGATTGGAAAAAATAGACAAGGTAATAGACATTGACCAGAGTCCTATAGGAAGGACGCCAAGATCCAACCCTGCGACGTATACAGGCGTATTTGACCATATAAGGGATTTGTTTGCAACTACAATTGAGGCGAAATCAAAGGGTTACGCCAAGGGCAGATTCAGCTTTAATGTAAAAGGTGGTAGATGTGAGGCCTGCAAAGGCGATGGCATAATAAAAATCGAGATGCATTTTCTTCCAGATGTATATGTTCCCTGTGAAATATGCAAGGGTCACAGATACAACAGGGAGACGCTTCAAGTTAAATATAAAGGTAAAAACATATCGGATGTACTTAATATGAACGTTGAGGAAGCTAATGATTTCTTTGAAAACATACCTCCAATAAGAAAAAAACTGGAAACTCTTGTGGACGTTGGACTTTCCTATATTACGCTTGGTCAGCCGTCAACGCAGCTTTCGGGTGGAGAGGCTCAAAGAATCAAACTTGCAACTGAACTAAGCAAAAGGGCGACGGGAAAGACTCTGTATATACTCGACGAACCGACTACGGGGCTTCACATTGCTGATGTCGACAAGCTCATTGGGGTCCTGAACAAGCTTGTCGACAGTGAGAACACGGTGGTAGTTATAGAACACAACCTCGATGTCATAAAAACTGCGGATTATATCATAGACCTGGGTCCTTATGGCGGAGATAAGGGTGGAGAAATCATCGCGAAGGGTACTCCTGAGGAAATAGTTAAGGTAAAGGGCTCTTTTACGGGGCAATATTTAAAAAAACATATGCACAGATAAACTGATATTAAGTTCAAATTAAGGAAAATTAATATGAAAATGAGAGCACTGACAATCAGTGAATTAAACGGATACCTGTCAAAATTTGTAAAAGCCGATTCCATTCTCCAGAGTGTAAATGTCGAGGGGGAAATTTCAAACTTGAAGTTTCATTCCAGCGGAAACGTTTATTTTGCGTTGAAGGATGACCGCAGCAAGATAAACTGCATAGTCTTTGTCGATGTACTGGACATGGACAGGGATTTTTCAGAAGGTGACAAAGTAATCTGCAGAGGCAAGGTCAATTTCTATGAAAGAGATGCTGGGGTAAGCCTTATTATAAGCAGCATGGAGAAAAAAGGAATCGGAGAGCTTTACAGAAAATTTCTGGAGCTGAAGGATAAGCTAAACATGGAGGGGCTGTTTGATGAAAAAAACAAAAAGCAGTTGCCGTCCATGCCATCAAAAATCGGAGTCATAAGCTCGCCTACAGGTTCGGTTATAAAGGATATATATAATGT
>JBATTG010000002.1:0-16126 GCA_049670425.1 Proteocatella sp. | reverse complement strand
ACTAAATTTCCATATGGAAATTTAGTGTATATATTTTTTAAATATATCTTACTTCCTCCACCTTTTTCCTCTGTGGCATGACCAAGATTTTCAATGCTTATTTTTTTCATATTATTTGATACCGGTTCAACGTTAAGCATCTGTCGCGGCGACCTTATTTCAAGCGTTTTAACATATTGCACGTTTTCATTATTTTCATTATCTGCATAATAATATACCTGTTTTGGAAACAGGGGATTAAAGTATGCGCTCTTGTTATTATTTAAAAGTATATCTGTTGTTTCATCAACTTTATCTCCGGTGTACTTGAATGCTTCTATTTTAACAGGTTTAATGCCTTCGTTCGTTATATTTGAACCTGTTATAAGTTTTTCAACCTGGCTGTGATTCAGTCTTATCGCTATTTTATCATGAAAAACCTTACTTTCTATTTTTGTTAAGTTATCTTTATCTTGATCTAATGAATTAAATTTGATGTCATAGTTTCCAAGGGAAAGAACTTCCACTATATAGCCTTCATCAACAACAGTTATATCAGGATTGTCATATTTCAGAGTATCTACAATCTTTCCGCCGTTATAGAAATAGTAACCAAACCCTCCATCTGAATATTCTTCAAAATATTTCAGCGTGTTAACAAGGATTGGCCAGTCAAAATAATGATTAATGCCTGCTAATTTTGGATAAGGATATGCAAGGCCCTTACAATTTACAGTTTCCTTTGTAGTTAGATCTGTTGCATTTTCCCATGATACATTATTATCATTACTACTAAGCTCTGTAGATATTTTTTTTGTACTATCCGTAACCAGACTTCCATCGGGATTAAACGCCAATCCCTGACCAGTATTTATATTTGAATTGTAGTCTCCAATAGCTAAGTAATAAACGTTTTTTATGGTTCCTTTTCCATTTTCGCCTCCTGCTATAGCATTTATTTTACCATCTTTATTTGCAGTATCTATTTCAGGACCAATTGCCGTTGTATATGCATTTCTAAGAACCCCATCTTTAGTGTTGTTCCCTACAAGTCCGCCTACAGTGTTACTTTTATTTGATATTACCGGAGTTGAATATACTCCGTTTTCACGATATGTGGAGTTGAAATATACATTTTCTACAGTCCCATTATTTTCACCAACTACTCCACCTATACTTGCATTATTTTGTGTGGTTTTAACTGTCACATTTGAAAGCTCACAGTGTGATATATGCCCTCCATCTAAAAGACTTCCAGTTACTCCCCCTACGCTTATATTTCCATTATCTTGCGACTCGAAATCCGATTCAAGAAGAGCTATATTATGAACATATCCGCTTATTTCAGAGAAAAGACCTCTCTTGAAAATATCCCTTCCATGATCGCTACTTCCAATACCATCTACTCTTACATTTCTGATGTATTTGTTATTGCCATTGTATTCTCCATTAAAAGAAAGCTTTTTACTCTTATCTTTTTCGAAGTCAACAATTGATTCTGATGTCGATATTTTCGTATTCAGATTTAATTTGTATTCTTCATTTGTGTAATTTACGCTTTCAAGTTCTCTCGTATACTGTTTTTCAGTGAGTATATCGGCCTCCTTGTATGAACCAAAATCAATATTTAGGGCCTGATAAAACTTTACATTGGCGCTTTTCACTCCCACATTATTGGCTTTATCCACATTATCAAGTTGTCTTGGCGAACGAATTATAAACGAGCCTGATGATTCAGCTTTTTGTGCTTCCTCAACTGTATTTTTTGGAGCAAATAAAGGATTAAAAGTTGTTTCGCTCATTATTGTATTTCCTTTTTTTACAATAATTTTTATTTCATTATTTTCTTTAGCAACAGATTCCAATATACTATTTCTTAGGAATAATCTCATATATGATTTCCCATTTTTAGTAAATCTTACCGGTTCTAAATTCTGAGTATCCTGAGTTAGTAATTTATCATTCCACTTCCACGAATCACTTTTAAGTTCTAGTTCTTTATTTTCTCCATGTCCTACTTCAATTGTGTAAACTCCATTATTATTATCAGGATACTCAATCAAATAGCCATCATTTACTACAGTTTTATTTATATCATACGTAAGGGTTTGGTTATCTGTATCATCCTGATTGTAGTAACCCCATGTATTATCTGAATATAATTCATAATAGACAAGTTCTGCTTTCCCACCCTCTTCATTTACTACCGGCCAATTATTAATTTTATCTTTTTCTTTGTAAGGCGTTTCATATTGATACCAGTATGGATATATAGCAAGCATATTATTTTCATCTGAGTCTTTGTTCTTTTTCCAGTTCTTCCAATCAATTACTTTACTTATTTCTTCTGTAGACTTTGGTTTTCCTATATTTGCTTTGCCAAAATTGTACTCATTATTTGTAATTGCTGGCCTTTGAGCCTTTCCCGAAAGATATACCCCATCATTTATAATTCCTGTTGATGATGCACCTTGAATCGGAGCTATATTTTCTCCATCTGTAGTTTCAAACTTAGGTGCAACTGCAAGATACATAACTCTATCTATTTGACCGTTATTGAGCCCTGCTATCCCTCCTATATTATTATCCAGAACTTCTCCTCCTGATACTACGGATGCTGAAGACGATGAAATAACGACTATATCATTTATCTTTTCAGTGTTTTTCCCAGCAATTCCACCAACCTTATCTCCACTTCCTTTTATCAGTGATACTTTTTCTTCACTCTTATTTACAAGAACAAGGTTGGATAAACCCCCCCTATTTTCTCCTACAATGCCTCCAATAGCATCTTTTCCTTGAACTATAGGTCCTAATTGCTTATTATTTTCCACCGTAACCATAGAAATCTGTCCGCTGTTTAAACCCGCAAGAGCACCTACATAATTACCGCCTTTTATCCTGGGATTTTCAAGGGTAAGACCGGTTATGACGCCTTTTGACCAATCTAAAGGTTCGGATCCTTTTATTGCACCAAAAAGTCCAGTATTATCTGGAACTGGATACCCTGGAACTTTACCTGCATTTGTATCTATTTTAAGATTTTTTATTGAATATGTTCCAGCTTCTTTTCGTGCAAAGTATTTGCCTTCAAAAGGCGCTGCTACTTTTCCTGCTGGAAGTGCCGCTTTTGTAGTTATAGCTGAACCTATAGGCAGAAAATTGGTTATTTTTGTCATGTCTATATCATAAAGCTGACGGAAATCTCCATCCAGCTTATAGCGTACATTATTCAAGTGACGGGCAGATGTTATAAAAGACTTGAATTTTTTACTTCCAACTATAGATTTATCTTGGGTTTCATAAGCAAAGTGTGAATTTTGCATAGAAAGTGATTTAGCATTTATGCCATTTCCCGATATACCTACGCGTATGTTCTGCGGGCCGTTTTGAGCTGTATCCCCAGTAAGATATTTCATTCCTATGCTGTTTGTCTGTGTCATCATGTCCCCGTCTACATAATCGAGCACCCATACTATTCTGACAAATCCAGTTTCCAGAGCAGTTCCATCTCCAGCTGTTAAAGACTTAAATACAATATGCCCTGATGGCGGAGACATAAGTGTCATTTTAGCCACTTGAAAGGAATCTGAGATCTTTTCTGACTCTATTTCTCCAGTTTCATATATTGGAGTTCCCCCACTTTGACTCAGTATCTGCAGTTGAATTTTTTGACCGCTCGCAATCATGCTCTTAGGAACTAAAGCTTCAGCATACAGTACATTTTTATAACTACCACCACTTCCATCGCTTAGCGGTGATTTTTTTCCATCTTTGATATTTATTATTACTTCTTTACCAGTCGGAGGAAGCATTCCGGTTTCTTCGATTCCGCAGTAGCCCTGTCTTCTTTCGTCGGCATATGTATATGGTCTTGTGCCACTTATACTTTTGTATTTGTCAGTTTTACTTTTATTGTCTGATCCAGCATATGTGAAAGCAAATTGACTTTCATCGCTTCCACCAGTTTCTTCACTGTAAAAAACAGATAGAACAAAGCCTGTTGTCTTGTTATATTCTATTAAAATTGCGTTATTTAATACACTCTTGTCCTGAATCACGCTGTCAAGCAGGTCATATACCTTGCCTGAAGCTACCCCCTGAGGTTTACTTAAATACACTATATTTGCTTTTTCCTCAGGGGGCATAGCTGAAGGTAAAATTGAACTGCCCTTCTCAAGTACTCCATTAGCCAATTCATCTGGTTTTATAAAGGTTGCATCATCCTTGATTTTAGCATCGGCTTCCTTTTCAGTCATAGAAAACGTTCCCAGCGTCTGATTTATCTTTTTTTCTGTAAGCTGGTTTTGAGCTGCAAGATATATTGTTTTTGCTATATTCATTCGTTTGGTCTGATTGCCAGTTTCGATATAACCTATAAAAGTTGGTACTGCAAATGCCGCAAGCATAGCAATAATAGTCGTTGTGGCTATTATTTCAATTAGTGTGAATCCCTTATTTTTATTTCTATGTTTTAGCATAAGTTTACCTTTCGACTGAACAACTGTTTCCAAATATAAGCGTGAATTTTAATATTTTCTTAATTTTAATTCGTTTTATAAGCCGAACATTCCCAGATACAGCTTTATTATTTCATTGCCGTAAAGCATTGATATATAAACGCCAAGGCATATATATGGCCCAAACGCTATATGGGCGCCGCGCTTGCTTTTCCCGCTGACAAGAAGATATACCGCATACATGCCACCAATGAGTATAGCTATGAACATTGCAAGCAGGGTATTTTCCCAGCCAAGCATAAAGCCGCATACGGCTATCAGCTTGACATCGCCTCCGCCGAAGCTGTCTGGAATAACCTGATTAAGTAGCAGCATCGGCACGCTTACTGCAAAAAAACCGATTATGCTAGACCACAGGCTCACGTCACTTTGCATAAGCGCCATATAAACCGCAAGGGGTATTATTGCAACGACCAATCCATTTGGTATGGTCATCGTATCAAAATCGATCATGGTTATGGCAATGAGTATTGCTGATACTATAAATACAGTTACCGATATCATCGTAAAGCCTTTCACCATGAACACCATCACTGCGATGAGTCCTGTAAAAAGTTCCACAAATGGGTATCTGCTTGAAATTTTTTCGCTGCATTGTCTGCATCTGCCTTTTAGCTTAAGGTAGCTTGCAATGGGTATGAGATCGCAATTTCTGATTTGCGTATTGCATTTGGGGCAATACGACCTTCCCTTTGCAATTGATATTTCATTAGGAACCCTGTATATTACGACATTAAGGAAACTCCCTATGCAGGCCCCGTATATGAATATTATTAAGTAAAGCAATACATTTATAAGAACCACCATTTTCTTCCTCCGTGTTAAGAAATATTCTAAATAACATTCTTATTTTTAAACAGTTTTTTATTTATATACATTACATTGTCTGCATCTTCCAACAAATCCTCAATTTTTTCATGGATTTTTCTATCAAAAATCGCAGTTCCATGTGATACGCTTATTGGCAGAATGAAGTCTGTATTTTTCAGGCTATCATCAAGCCTTTTGAAGCACAGGTCTGAAAGGTGTAGATTTACCCCTGTTGAAATTATACAAAATTCGTCTCCTCCTATTCTATAGCAACTGGAGTTTTCTTTAAAAACGCTTCTGATTTCATTTGCAACAATTTTAATTAAACGGTCTCCCATTATATGCCCATGTGTATCATTGACTGCTTTAAGCCCGTTTATATCAATCATTGAAACAGTTATTGCAGTCGTATTCTTTATGTCATTCCATATATGATTCTTATCTTCTTCAAATTTAAGTCTGCTGTTTACGCCTGTCAGAGGGTCATAATATGCCAGATTTTTAGATATCCGGTTTTCTGTAGCTGCTGTTATCTTATCCTTAGTCGAATATATAAAACTCAATATCATACAGATTGACATTCCAAGCAGTCCTATAAAACTGAATATTACCATCTTATCCGTATTAAAAACAGTATAATACCTTACAAAATCAATTGTTCCAAATACAGCTAAAATCACAAATCCCAAATAAAATATATTCAGCGACCTGGCTCTGCACCGCATACCTGTAATCGCCGTATAGAATATAAACGCCACATTGGCCAGTAATATCAGGTGAAATAGCTTAAGAAAATGAAACATATCTGTTATTCCAATACTTTTTAGAGTAATGGTAATTGCAAAAAAAGCGCTCATTAAGCCAAACATCATTCCGCTTGCTTTTTTTGAATCATTCCAGTTAGTACTTACAAACCCCCACAAAGCTACGGGAATAAGGTAAAATGATATATATTCCAGATTGTGTATAAATATTAAATTAGGTGTGAAATACTGCATAATTTTACTGTTGCACATAATCCAAGTTGATGATGATGCGATGAGCAGTGACAGAAGTCCCAGCTGATAGAGTTTTGTACCCATCGCTATATAGACAAACGTCGTAACTATCCCTATGATTCCAACAAGGAGCATGCTCGATGCAATAAACAGCAGAAATTTGCTCTCTCCAAAATATGTACCTGGACTCACGATTCCGTCAATTATTTTTATGGTGCTTACAACTGTTTCTGAAGTTCCCGGCATCAGACCATATTCGATATGGATTTCCTTCCCCTGTGCATCCTCAGGAAGAGATACAAAACAGATTCCGCTGCCTGGACTGAATTCATTCCATAGTTTTTTATTGAATTCACTTTGATATAATATCTGACCATCCAATGAAACTTTAACGTTTTTTTGAAATACTCTCAATATCATCATGTTACTGTCGAATCCTGTATTTGGTATCTTGTTATAGATATCAATGGTGTGGCTATCATGATATATCTTGTAAGGCAATTCTATACGTGAATTTGGCAGATTTTCATCGACACAGACAGTCCAGCCTTCGTTGAACGGCATGCTTCTTTCGGCATATGGCTCAAAATCAACTTTGTAGCAGTAGCTTGTGGATAAATTAAAAATACAAAGAACTGCACAATAACATACAAAAAATTTCACAATTTTCACCTTATGATTTTTGATAAAATTTTTCATCCCATGTATTCTCCTAATTAATATGAATTCATTTATTTATACTAAACAATCTATTTAAATTCAGTATTTAGCATATTGATTTTTATCTTTATACTGTGTGTCTGTCCGCCTGGCAAGGTTCCTGCCGATTCTGAAAACGAACTTGTAAAGCTCTCTACCAGAAGATATGGCACGCTGTTTATCTTGTCGATGAAACCTAACATGCTTTGCTTGCTTCCCTGAAGAATCAAATTGACCTTTGCTGATCTTGTATATTTGACTGCCGCCGTTTCGGTTGCTGCTACTTCTTCTGTCGGAGCTTCCCCCTGCGAGGCAGGCGTTTCTGGCATTTTTTCCATGTCAAATTTATCGTATGGGTCGCTTTCAATAGCAAGTGCTATTGGTTTGAGATTATTTTCGATGCAAAGCTTGGTAATGAGGTTGTCTACGCCCTCGTCATTCAAAAAAGTGCTTATATTCTTTGAATTTTCACGTATCTGTATCATAAGTCTTTCGGTTTCAAGTTTCGTAGTTTCAAGCCCCTCTATCGTTGCCAGCGTAGCCGCTTCTTTCATCTGAACATCTTCGTCTTGAATCTTAAGTTCAGCCATTTTTTGATAGGTTGGAGCGATGATATATTTTACGCCGACAATTAAAATCAGCATTATAGCCAGAACATACAGGAGGCTTTTTTCTCTGTCCGTAAGCTGGGTTTGCATCATTTTAGACTTCTGCTTTTTTGGTTTTTCCTGTTTTTTTTGTTTCTTCCCATTATCCATTGATTTCCCCTGCTTTCAAAGTTGCTACGGCAGTAAATGAGTAGCCTATTCCCGAAAAAAGTCCCGGAGCTGCATCCGATTGAATTGCTGAAGAGCTATATCCCTTGTAGGTTATATTGCTGAACAGACCTATTTTATAAAGATTTGTAACAAAATCCGAGCAGTCAAGCTCATTTCGCGTAGTTCCATTAAGACTTATGGTCTTTTCCTGGGCATCATATGACATGCTACCAAGTGAGACTGTGCTGCCTGCTATTGAGAATATGTTTTCTATATTTCTTTTGTCTAAAACCTTATAGCTTTGCATATCTTTTTTTGAAAGCTCGGTTTCCGTCATTATGTTATTTAAATGCACATTTTTTGCTAAATGCATTTCTGCTTCATTTAATTTATTTATAGTAATGGGATCATCTAAATATGCTACAGATGTCTCTATCTGCTGATTCAGATGATTGATATTGAAGCTCATGAATATAAAGCCTACCAATACCCCCGCCAGCAAAAATGCAATGACTGACAGTTTCATAATCGAATTGCTTGATACTCTTTGAATTTTTGTAGCCTGTCTGTAGGCTTCGACAAGGTTTATATCCTGACTTCCCTTGAATATTCCTGTAAGCGGATAGAACAGATTTGCGCTTGTTTGTGCATCTTCATTCGACGTCAGCAGCATCTCCCCAACTTCCATGTCCTGCTCGTAGCCCTGAGTATAGAGTTTGAGTTTCTCTGTTCGCTCTTTTCCAAGTCCGATATAATAACTGGCTTTTATCTGGTATTCTGATTTCTGTGATTTGCTGAACTGAAGCATCGATGAAAATTTGGAGAAAATTTCATTTATATATTCATCACTCTCTGGATCGCTCATCAGGCGGTTTCGGTTTGAAAGTTTATATTTGCCATTTTCAAAAAGGAAAGATATGAGATTCTCACCCGCGATTATATTTAAGATAAAAGAGCTGTTGCACAAGTCTTTTTGGGAATTGATGAATTTCGTGATGGCATTCGTAGCGATGTCTATTCTTGATACCTTAACATCTATCTCCTTGAACATACTGAGATAACTCTCGATAAGGCTCTTGGGCACCGCGCAGCCAAGCACCGAAGTGTTCTCTTTTGTATTTATTATATTCACATCATAGATATACTCGTCTTTTACATCCTGCACTCCCAGCTCATATTTAAGGACTTCCTGTATCTGCTTCTTGTTCAGGGAAGGAAGTTCCAGCTTCTTCACGAGTATGCTGCTGCTGTCAATAAGTACGGTTGCGTCTTTGAGATATTCTTTGTGTTGCGAAAGTTGCTGCTGTATTTCCTCTTTATTTAATATAGTTCCATTTATAACACTGCCTCGCTGAAGCTTTAAGGTTATGTGATTTTTTATGTTGAAGCTGCCGTCATGCTCAGACCTTACTATCTGTATGGCATCATTGTTGATATAAATTACATTTTGCATATAGTTTCCCCTTATCCTATGTTATTATACATCGTGAGTATCGGCAACATTACCGACAGCATGATGCCACCTACTATAACTGCCATGGAAACTATCATTATCGGCTCAATCAGCGTAAGCAGTCTTGTCGTAGCTGCATCGGCGTCATGGTCAAAAGAATCAGCTATGGAGTTGAGCATATCATCGAGCTTTCCAGTCTCTTCGCCTATATATATTACTGCCGTGAGTTTCGGGTCAAAGCCCTCTATGGATTCGATTGCAAAAGACAGTGAGTTTCCGGCCTTTATCTTAGAAATTATCGCCGGAAACTGAGATTCTATATACCTGTTTCCCGTGACTTTTGCGCTGAAGCTTACGGCATCCAGAAGCACGAGCCCGCTGCTGTAAAGTGAGCTCAGCGTTCTTGCAAAACGAGCCGTGTATATTATAGAAAGCAGTTTTCCTATTTTTTTCATCTTTACCTTCTGGTGGTCCAGAGCCATTCTTACCTTATCAACCTTGTAGAGCCTTACGCACATGACTCCCAGGAGTACAAATACAAGTCCTATGAATATGCCATAGTCTCTGAGCCCATGGCTTATGCCTATCATTATCCTGGTTATGAGCGGTATCTCTATACCGTCAAACAGTTCGAAAAACTGCGGAAGAATCACAGTAAAGACTATTATGACTACCATCAGGGTAACTACCACCAATACCAGAGGATAGGTCATCGCATTTTTGACCTTGGTGTTAAGCTTATGGTTGCGCTCATAGTAATCCGCCATTTTCAGTGCTGATTTGTCGAGTTTTCCGCTTGCCTCTCCTGATTTGAATATGTTTATAATCATCTCCGGAAAAGCTCCATCGCATCTTTCCATCGAAGCCGAGAGGGTATTCCCGCGGTTTATGGTATTGCAAAGTTCCTCGTATACAGCCTTTACCTTCTTGTTGGTTTCCCTGTCTCTGAGCATCGACATGGCTTTCATTATGGATACTCCCGCGCCAAGCATGGTTCCAACCTGCCTTGCAAACTCGCACAGCTGCGGGGCTTTAAGTTTATATTTGCTCTTGTGATGTTCTTTAAGTATGTTTATATTGTAAGCAGTAATTCCGTCTTCTTTCAGCAATTTGTAGGCTTCATTCTCGCCCTTCGCCTTGAGTTTTCCGTTTACTGCCTTGTTTTTCAAGTTCATTCCCGAATATTTGTACTGTGGCATCATGCCTCCCCGTGTTTCTTTAGGTTATTTATTTAAAAATATATGGTTTATTACTCTATAATTGCGATTTTGAATATTACAAAAAAAAGTGACATGGGCGAATGTCGCTTTTTTTGTTTTGATTCTATCCTTAGTTAGTTTCTGATACTGTGCTAAATGCTGGTTGTGTACTACCCGCAGTTACCGTTGAAGTTCCACCTGCTGTTATAAGAACACCATACGTTTCAGTAGCATTTAAAAATGACAATTCTTTGACTCTTCCCTTATCAACTTTTACCATAATTTTAGCAGCTCCTAAGTCAGTAAATAGCATTTTATCAAGTTTACTGGTGCCAGTAGTGCTTAATGTGTACGCTGATGTTGGTAAAGTGCTCGGTATATTCCCAGCCTTTTCTTCTGTAGCAATAGTCTGGCAGGCAACATATGCCGCTCTGGCATTGGCTATCTCAGATTTGCCCTTTGCATCCTCAACAAAACCCAGCATTGTAGGTATCGATGCTGCTGCTAATATTGCAAGGATTACAAGTACTACGATAATCTCTACAAGCGTGAAACCTTTTTTGTTCTTCTTTAAATTATTTCTTAAGTTTTTCATTTTCTATTCCCTCTTTTTCCGTAAAATTAATAATTTCAATTTACAATTCGCAAAATAAATCGCCCTTTTATTTTGTGATATGGTCGTAAATACTTACGGCAACTGGCGGTCATGGCTTTCGCTTTAGACCCTGTAGCTTTGCGTCACAGGTTTTCACCTGCTTTGCGGGTTGCATCCCGTATGGGAGCTATATATAATAAGCTTAGCTTACATTATATCGTTATTTCCCTTTTTTACAAATACAATTATTTGACTAAATAACTTTCATATGTTCCCTATATTTTAAAATAGAACTACCAATCTGCCGTATTAGTAAGCTTGACGTTGTTACCAGCTTCGATTATGATTGCCAGGTATATATTTTCTCCTTTTTCCGGTAGCTTTATTGATGTATCCCCATAAGTAACTTTTTCAATTTTACCCTCATCAGTACAGTCATCTATCCGAATCCAGGAATTTCCCATATCAGTTTCGGGTATCAGTTTTCTTAATTTAGTTTCAAAGCTTATAGTCTGTTCCGTGAAATTAGTGGTAGGGACGTTACTATGCGCAGCAAGTTTTCCAATATGGTAGTATTTGCCTACAATATCCTTTTTACTGTCTTTATTGTAAGTACCGTTTGCATATTCTTCTGTTATTACAGCTTGGCATGCTATATATGCCACTCTTGCGTTAGCAATCTGCGATTTCATTTTTGCATCTTTTACAAATCCTAGCATAGTTGGAATTGAAGCCGCTGCGAGTATTGCAAGTATTACAAGCACTACTATTATTTCTACAAGTGTGAATCCATTTGTATTTTTTTTAATATTATTCATTGATTCCACCTCATTATCCATAAAAAACAACTAGTTTATCCGAGCATCTGAAAGAATTCATTTTTGTCGCTGGCCTTTTTCAGGGCTTCATCCATGGTTACTATATTCTGCTTTACCAGCTGAGCCAGGTTTGCATTCAGGGAGCACATTCCATCTCTTGCACCGGTCTGAAGCGACGAGTTTATCTGATGGCATTTGTTTTCTCTTATAAGATTCAGCACCGCATCCGTGCCTACCATTATTTCAAAGGCTGCCGTCCTGCCGCTTCCGTCTGCAAGCGGGAGAAGCTGCTGGGTTATTACGCCCTTGAGCACTGAGGAAAGCTGGGTTCTTATCTGGCCTTGGCTGTGCGATGGAAATACGTCTATTATACGGTCTATGGTGCTTGCCGCTCCCGTTGTATGAAGCGTCGAAAGCACAAGGTGGCCGGTTTCTGCCGCGGTTACGGCTGCCGATATGGTTTCCAGGTCTCTCATCTCGCCAACTAGTATTACGTCCGGGTCTTCTCTAAGAGCGCTTCGAAGGGCTCCTGCAAAGGAATCCACGTCCACGCCGACCTCTCTTTGGTGCACGATTGAATTTTTGTGTGTATGAAGATACTCTATGGGATCCTCGGCTGTAAGTATATGGCATTTTCTGGTCCGGTTTATATAGTCTATCATGGCTGCCAGGGTAGTCGATTTACCGCTTCCTGTAGGCCCCGTCACCAGAATCAGCCCTCTTGGCTCATTTGACAGTTTTTGAATTATTGGTGGAAGTCCCAGACTCTCGAAAGTTGGAATCTCATCATTCAATATCCTTATGGCGCTGCATAGCTCCCTATACTGGTGATATACATTCACCCTCTGTCTCATGCCGTTTGGCAGGGTGTAACAGAAATCTATGTCCTGCTTGTCATTTACTTTTTTCAGCTGTTCTTCATCGAGCATAGAGAGTATGATTTCTTCGATTTCCGATTTCGTAAAGTTCATATCACTTACAACTATCTCTCCATTTTTTCTAAATACGGGTGGAAGCTTGACAGTAAGATGCACATCCGAGCATTTGCTGTTTCTTGCATAATCAATTATATCATTAATTTTTGACATTTTGGTGTCTTTTCTCCCTTTTTTTATATTATTTAAAAAATAATTTTCGCTCTACATTCCCACGGTAAGCGACGTTTGTCTGAGCAGCTCTTCTACTGTTGTTTTACCTTCTAATATAAGGTCTATTATGTCGTCTTTTATAAACTTGAGCTTATTATTGGCTATTACATATTCATAGATTTCATCTGACTGACTTTTATTTGATATCATCTTTCTTATCTCATTGTCAATTTCAAGAATTTCATGAACTGATATTCTTCCCTTGTAGCCCGTGTCGTTGCAGTTGTGACAACCCAGCCCCTTGAAGGCTCTTTGGATTCCAGGAACGAGTTTTTTTTCTAATTCGGTTGGCTCGTTTTCAGTTTTGCAATGTGGGCATATCTTCTTGACAAGCCTCTGGGCAACCACTCCGGCGAGTGAATTTGCTATCATATAGCTCTCTATCCCCATGTCTATGAGCCTTACTATGGTGCTTACGGCATCATTCGTATGGATAGTCGACATTACGAGGTGTCCTGTGATTGCAGCGCTGACTGCTATGGCCGCGGTCTGTTCATCCCTTGTTTCTCCTACCAGTATTACGTCCGGGTCCTGTCTCAGAAGCGATCTGAGTCCGGTCTCGAATGTAAGTCCTGCCTGGTTATTCACCTGTATCTGGTTTATTTTAGCGAGGTTTCGCTCTACAGGATCTTCTATTGTACTTATATTTATAAGTTTATCTGCCATTTTTTCAATAATCATATACAGCGTGGTGGTCTTTCCGCTTCCGGTCGGTCCCGTTATATATATGATGCCATGAGGTATGGCCAGGATTTTAGACATCCTTTTGAAATTTTCATCATTCATACCGAATTGACCCTCATAATCAAGCTTTGTAACTTGAGACAAAAATCTAAGTACCAGTTTTTCACCATATACCGTTGGAATTGTAGATACCCTTATGTTTACATCCTGACCGCCTATTCTGAGCTTGAAGTGGCCATCCTGCGGAAGCCTTTTTTCTGCTATGTCAAGGTCTGACAATATCTTTATTCTCGCCGTTATAGAACCTGCTATTGCCGATTCCAAATCAAGATAATCTATAAGCTGACCATCGACTCTCAGCCTTATAATCAGCTGTTTCTCGAAGGGTTCAAAATGTATGTCCGAAGCTCCTTCTGCATAGCCCTTTAGAATGACTGAATTCACAAGGTTTATAATCGGCATAAGCTCGTCATTTCCCTGTATTTCAAATTCCTCTACATTTTCTATTTCATTGACACGATTCACCACCGTGCTGTTGGCCGCTCTGGCTGCCTTTCTGGCATCAATCTCAGAATATTTTCTATGGATTGTCTCTATTATATCGTCCCTTTTTGCCATTACTACGTTGCACTGGTGGTTTATTATTGATTTTACATCTTCTATTGAATAGAAATCAAGAGGGTCATTTACGGCTACAGTTACCTCATAATCATTTTTGCTGATGGCAATAATCTTATATTTCAGGCACAGGGCTCTTGGAATAAGCTCTACCGCCTCTATGTCGACTGGAAAATTATTGAAGTTTATTATGTCAATGCCAAGTCTTTTTGAAAGGGCCTTAAGCAATTGATCTTCTGTAATCATATTTGACTCCAGGAGTATTTCACCAAGTCGCTTCGATTTATCTTTTTTTTGAATCTCTATGGCCTGCATTACCTGATTTTCGGATATGTAGCCATATTCCACCAAAATATCCCCAAGTCTTAATTTCTTTTTCATTTTAAACTTCTCCATTTTCTTGTTTTTTGCTTTATATTTATATCAAATTTCACACTCTTAGGCATGAAATTAAAAACACAGTTAAATTAAAGTATATGTTTTATTTCGAAAAATGTCAAACACATCTGATAGTTCAACCATTATTTACATTTCAAGCTGCAGTGTTTTCAATCTTATTTCTCTTTCTTTGTAGTCCGGCATATATCTAAGTATTTCCTCGTAAAAATCCTTGCTGTGATTTTTCACTCTTATATGTGCCAGTTCATGCACAATTATGTAGTCTATTATATCCATCGGCAGAAGCATCAATCTATATGAAAAACAAAGGCTGTTTTTACCGCTGCAGCTTCCCCACCGGGTTCTTGCCGAAGTTATTTTGATTCCAGTATGTTTTACATTCATTACACCTTCATAATGTCGCGCTCGCTCAGGCAGAATTTTTTTGGCTTTTTCCTTAAGTATTTCTATTTGACTTTCAGAAAGCTCATTTTGAGATTTCCTTTCTATTTTTTCCCGCATAAGACATATGTGCTTTTCAATCCAGCTACGGTGCTTGTTTACAATCCCGTCAATTTCCTTTCTTGAAGCTTTCAATGGAGCTCTTACTATTACTTTAAGTTCCTTTGAAATCGATATGCCTATAGTTTTCCTTTTGCTTTTTACTAATTCATATTCCATTTTGTCCACTTTCTTATAGCTTGGTTATAGCGATAGCATCTATTCACGATTATATTATTCATTTATCTTTAGCCATCTAATTGTCCATTGATTAGATTTTCTTCAAAAATTTCTTCAAATTTATTTACAGTTACTGGCTTTGAGAAATAATATCCCTGTGCCTGATTACAGCCTATGCTGATTAAAAAATCCACATGTTCCTTGAGTTCAACCCCTTCTGCTATAATTCCTATGTCCAAATCAGCAGTCATGGATACAATATTTTTTATAATCAAATGCCCTCTATCTTTATTATCTTTCAAATCAAAGAATTTTTTATCCAGTTTTATTACATCCACAAATATTTCATGGAGCATGTTGAGAGATGAATTTCCTGAGCCAAAATCATCCATAGACACTTTAAATCCATAATTGTGAAGTTTTAACAGAATTTGTTCAATATGCTTGAAATTTTCCAAAAATATATTTTCGGTTATTTCTATTTCAATAAGCTCAGTCGGAACTCCATACTTCTCAACCATACTTTTAAGATCATCTACATGGCCTTCCTTATAAAGGCTTATTCTCGATTGATTTACAGATAATGGCACATACTCCAAATTGTTTTTCAACCTGTAACTAAGCCACTGACATGCCTTTTCCAACATATACATGTCCAGCCTTATTATATTTCCATTTTTCTCAAACAATGGTATGAATTCATCCGGAAATATAATTCCTTTTTCGCTGTGCTCCCATCTTACAAGTGCCTCTCCACCTATAATTTTTGATTTACTTAACAAATACTT
>JBATTG010000001.1:0-4687 GCA_049670425.1 Proteocatella sp. | reverse complement strand
AAATAAACACGACTTAGATATTGGAGAAACAGCGATAGTTGAAGCTATAAATATTACGGGAATCTTAAAAAGAAGAATAATAGATATGGGATTGACCAAAGGTTGTACAGTTAAGATTGAAAGGGTTGCTCCAATGGGGGATCCGATAGATGTTAAGATAAAAAATTCGCATATAGCAATACGAAGATCAGATGCGATAAACATATGTGTTAAATAGATATAAAATTTGCAGGGAATTGCCTGCTTTTTTTGATAGTTAAATTTAGAATAAAAGCAAAATGGAGAAAATTTATGTCAGATGGAAATATAACGATAGCATTAGCGGGAAATCCAAATTGTGGGAAAACAACTTTATTTAATTCTCTGACAGGCTCAAGGCAGTATGTAGGGAATTGGCCAGGTGTCACCGTTGAGAAAAAAGAAGGCTATTTTCAGGCAAAAGGAAAGAAAGTAAAAGTTGTTGATTTGCCGGGTATATATTCTTTAGCACCATACTCCCTTGAAGAAGTTGTATCAAAAAGATATATTTTAGAGGAAAATCCTGATTTAGTCATAAACATAATAGATGCTTCGAATTTGGAAAGAAACCTATTCCTTACGCTTCAACTTATGGATCTTGGAAAAGACATGATTTTAGCATTGAATATGGTGGATGTAGCAAAACGCATGGGTCATGAAATAAATCTCAAATCTTTGGAAAACGAGATGGGAGTGAAGGTTGTTCCTATTGTTGCATCTAAAGACGAAGGAATAGATGAGCTTGTAGATGCGATAACAAAAATCAGCGACACAAAACCCAAGAGACCCAAAAAGCTTGATGATTTTTTTGGAAAACTCAGGGAAATCGAAAAGTTAAGTTTAAGTGAAGATGAGATAGAAGAACAAAAAACAGACGCAACCTATGATTTTATCGAAAAAATATCAAAAAACATTGTAGTTAAACCGACTGAAGAAATATACAAAATAAGCGACAGGATAGATCAAGTTGTTACTAACAGGTATTTAGCAATACCAATTTTTGCATTCATGATGTTTTTTACATTTTTTGTAACATTTGACTTAGTAGGAAATCCGCTCAATGGAGCTATAGATGGCTTAATAACACAACAAATAGCACCTGCTTTGGAGTCTATGTTAATGGCAATCGGGGCGCAAAACTGGCTTGTATCCATGATTCTAGATGGAATATTATCTGGGGTAGGCGGAGTGCTGGTATTCATACCAAACGTTGCATGTCTGTTTCTTATGATTTCTTTAATGGAAGATACCGGATACATGGCAAGGGTAGCGTTTATAATGGACAGAGCCATGAGGAAAATCGGGCTCAGCGGCAAGGCATTTATACCTCTTATTTTAGGATTGGGTTGCAATGTCCCTGCGATAATGAGCACCAGAACTTTAGAAAGTGAGCGAGACAGACTTACTTCTATATTGATAAATCCATTTGTCTCATGTTCGGCAAGACTGCCAGTATATACACTTTTTGCAGCAGCATTTTTTCCAGGTAAAGAAAAATATATAGTCTTTTCTTTATATTTACTGGGAATACTTGTTGCAATCATAGTGGGTCTTATATTCAAAAAAACCCTATTTAAGGCCGATGAAACTCCTTTTATTATGGAGCTGCCACAATATAGGCTGCCTTCAGCCAAAAACCTGTTTTTACATATCTGGGACAGGGTAAAGGGATTTATAATAAGAGCTGGAACTTTGATTTTTGGAGCTTCAATAGTACTTTGGTTTATTCTTAACTACAATATGAGCGGTCCGTCAGATATAAACAGTAGCATAGGGGCATCTATTGGTAAATTTATTGCACCGATATTTACGCCACTTGGATTTGGAAATTACCAGGCATCATTATCCTTACTTACGGGAGTCCTGGCAAAGGAAGTTGTAATTGCGAATATGGCAATAATTTACGGGATAGGGGAAACTGCAGGAGAATTTGCAGCTACACTTTCATCGTCATTCAATCAACTCTCAGCCTATGCATTTATGATATTTGTACTGCTATATACTCCTTGTGTTTCAGTGATAGGAGTAATCAAAAGAGAAACAAATTCTATGAAATGGACTATTTTTTCAATAGCGTATCAGTTTGGGATAGCGTGGTTTGTAGCCATGGCGTTCTACCAAATTGCAAGCCTTATTGCAGGATAAAGGAGAAAAAATGTTATCGTATATAATTGGTTTTGTAATCGTGGCATTTGGTTTATTTGTTTTGATAAAATCAGTCAAAAAAGAAGTGACTGACGGTTGTTACGCCTGCCCGTCAAAGAGCAGTTGCAGCAAAAGTAAATGCAACAGCTATGGATCGGTAAACTGTGATACATGTAAGGGCGATAAATAGAAGCAATAAGCAATATGAAAAATGAATGACCTGTGTTTAATAGCAGGCATTCATTTTTTATATTGGATAAATATAGCTAAATATATATAAATATTATATAATAGACTGAGGATAAATTAGAAAGTGGGGATTTATTATGAAAAAAATATTATTATATGGAATTGATGAAACTAGAATAAGGGGAATTATAGATATAGCATCGAGCTACAGCAAAGAAATCCATGTAGTGAAAAACAGTGAATTAAAAGAAAAGGTTTTGGATATTTTAGATAAACAAACAAATACAAATATAGATGAAGCACCAGTTTTGGGTATGGAACTATGTATGTTTGCAGGCTTTGACAGAGAAAGCATATTTGGTTTTATTGAAGATATGAAAAAAACAAGCATCAGAAGACCTGTTTTTGCAACTGTTACACAAAATAACCTTGAATGGGAATTTGAAAGAGTACTGGTTGATGTAAACAAAGAACATATAGAGATGCAAAAAATGAACAAATAGAGAATTTTAACTTTTATAATATCAAATTAAGGAGTAACCGTGGAAAAAAGTATTTTTGTCGTAACAGAAGAAGAAGTAGGAAATAGATTAGATCAATATTTAGTGACAGCAATTGGAACTAATAGCAGATCATTTATCCAAAAGAACATAAAATTGGGAAATGTTGAGGTAAATGGAGGGCACAAAAAAGCCAGCTATCCAGTTGAAGAAGATGATAAGATAGAGATGACCCTGCCAGAACCCATTGAGCTTGACATAGTGGCGGAAAATATCCCGATAGACATAATTTATGAAGATGATGACCTGATAGTGATAAACAAGGCTAAAGGCATGGTTGTTCATCCTGCACCTGGAAATTATGATGGAACTCTTGTAAATGCACTTTTGTACCATTGCAAGGACAACCTTTCAACTATAAATGGAATAAAGAGACCCGGAATAGTTCATAGAATCGACAAAAATACAACGGGCGTATTAGTAGTTGCTAAGAATGACAAAGCTCATAATTTCTTGACAGAACAGTTTAAGGATCACACTATAACGAGGGAATACAAGATGATTGTACTCGGGAATCCAAAAGAAGAGATATACACGGTAGATGCTCCCATAGCCAGAAATCCGAATGACAGATTGAAAATGGCTGTAGTAGAAGGCGGAAGAAGAGCTGTAACTCATTTCAGGGTAATAAAACGATTTGATGGATATAGCCTGATTAAGGCTAATCTTGAAACCGGAAGAACGCATCAGATAAGAGTACATTCAAGACACAATGGTTATCCTTTGCTTGGGGATGATTTATATTATGGTGGAAGTTTCAAATTTAAAACACAGGGACCGGCACTTCACGCAGGCAAGTTGGGTTTTATACACCCAACTACCAAGGAATATATAGAATTTAACTCAGAATTACCGAAATATTTTTCGGATATTCTTTCGAAATTAACGGAAATATAGTCAAGGAGATATAAATGAAAGCACTTATACTTGATGAAAAAGATATTGGCAGGGCGGTTACTAGGATAAGTCACGAAATAATTGAAAAAAACAAGGGAATTGATAAACTTGTAATAGTTGGAATAAAAACCAGGGGAATATTTCTGGCAGAGCTCATTTCTACAAAAATTAAGGAAATTGAAGGGGCGAAAATACCAACAGGGGAACTTGATGTAACTAATTATAGAGATGATTTGGAGCAAAAAAAGATTAAACCTCACAACAGTGAAAATAATCTGGCTTTTTCAATAGATGATACGATTGTAATACTTGTAGATGATGTTTTATATACTGGAAGAACCGTAAGATCAGCTCTTAATGCACTTATGGAGATAGGCAGACCTAAATCTATACAGTTAGCTGTACTTATTGACAGGGGCCACCGTGAACTGCCAATAAGAGCTGATTTTGTCGGCAAGAACGTACCAACATCGGGAGATGAGATTGTCAAAGTGAGTATAAAACCTTTTGATATAAAATCTTCTGTAGCTATTTTCGAAAAAAACGAAAAAATTTAAAAAATCTATTGACAACTATGTGGAGATTTGGTATTATAATAAACGTAGTAAGGATAAACACTTACTTCAAAAAACTTGATTGTTTCCCGGGGATCATAGCTCAGCTGGGAGAGCACCTGCCTTACAAGCAGGGGGTCACAGGTTCGAGCCCTGTTGGTCCCACCATGAAAACAATCAGTCATATATTATAAAATTGGTGGAGTTCCCGAGTGGCCAAAGGGGGCAGACTGTAAATCTGTTAGCATCGCTTTCGGTGGTTCGAATCCACCCTCCACCACCATTTTTAATTTTAAAACAATGTAATAAATATCTTATAATATC